>JBELAI010000192.1:0-11611 GCA_049508975.1 Occallatibacter sp.
AGCTCGCTAAGGGATACGTTTTACGCGGGCAAGGTCACTGCCGGTCATCGCTGGATGCTCGGCGGTTTCTTCAGTAAACCCATGACAGTGGCGGGCCACGATGGCCTCTGGTATTGGGTGTCGGCCCGTAAGTTCATGCAGAACAACATGAATTGGGATGCCTGGTTCTACTACCGTATGGCTGCCTATTTTCTTGATCCGGTAGATTTCCTGTCGAGCCCCAATCTCGACAAATTGCAACATGAACAAGATCGGGTCAAACCAGCAGATCTCCCTGACACTAAGCAGCCGCTGATGATTGCCGGGCAGGATTCAGCATTCCAAGTCACTAATATCGACACTACCACGACATTTGGCCCGCTGGATCTTGAAGTCGAGTACAGTCCTGACGCACTGCAGGCGGTCCAGTTGCATGACCCGCCTTCGGCGGTTAAAAGGTAACCCAAGTAATGACAGCGTTGCTAACGCTTCACCCTGAATTGCTCAACGCGTTTCATGGGATTTGGGTCCATGCGGATCAGGGAACTGTAGCTCTGTTCTCCTTGGAATTGCCGATGGATCAGATCGATATGGGAAACCAGCCTCCAACAATTACTTCGAATCCAACTCTTCGATAAGGTTGCAATGATGATGCACGATGACAACTCGATGAACTCACGGCCCTTCTCTATATCGCGCCCGCTTAGTGCCACTGGTTTCGCAGCTCTGCTCTTCTGCAGCGGATCGACATTACTCTGTCAGTTCCCGACAACGACTTCGAGTCAATCGCAATCCCCAACGACCGGCCCGATGCACGATCCAACGCATCCAGAAGTTCAACCGCGCCTCGATATCGATCACGATCCGATTCCCTCCCCCGACGCTGAAGAGAGTGCGCCCTCGAGCATTGCGTCTCCTCGCGCTCTAGCCCAACCCGGCGAGCTCCGAAAACGCCAGGACGGAGTTTTCACCATGCATCAGGATGTGGACGAGGTTCTGTTGAACTGCGCCGTGGTCGACGAAAAAGGCAGATTGGGCACGGATTTGAGTCGCGGCGATTTTCGTATCTGGGAAGACGGAATGCCACAGACAACAACTTCTTTTCTGCATCAGGACCAGCCTGTATCGTTGGGTATTCTAGTCGACAACTCGGGCTCAATGCTCGACAAGCGTGCAGCGGTTAATGCGGCCGCGTTAAACCTTTTGAGGGCGTCCAATCCGCAAGACTCGACATTCATTGTGAATTTCTCCGAGATGGCTTTTCTCGACCAAGGATTCACCTCAGACATCGGGGCGCTCGATCGTGGGCTATCCCACTTCGATTCAAAAGGCGTCACCGCCATCTGCGATGCGGTCGCTGCATCTGCGGATGAGTTAGCCCAGCACGGAAAGCTTCCCAAGCAGGTGCTGCTGGTTATTACAGACGGTGCGGATAATGCATCTCGTCTTGAATTGGAGCAAGCCATACGACGAGTGCAAGGCCTGGGCGGGCCGGTCGTTTACACCATCGGGCTACTCTTTGGCGCAGATAAAGAAGAATCGGGCCGCGCAAGGTCCGCGCTCGAGAAGTTGTCCGCCGAGACGGGTGGCATTGCATACTTCCCGCGCTCCCTGGGGGATGTGGACAGCGTCGCTGCGGAGGTCGCACACGATATCCGGGACCAGTACACCGTCGGCTATCGCTCTTCGAAACCAGCCAACGTTGAAGTCTACCGCGTATTACGTGTCGAAGCGAACGTACCCAAGCACGGGAAACTGATTGTAAGAACACGCAAGGGGTATTATGCCAAGAAGTCAGCGCCGCAACGCACGCAAACCGCGCAGGCGGCAAGTCCATAGGGCGCTTAGCCATTCGCCTCGACATTCAGGATCGACCAATTCAAGTTATACCGCTGTTCTTGCGCGATGGATTCAATCGCAAATAAGCACAGCAAAGATGAGCCGCGAACGGTTCCTCTTTTGGTTGAGCACAAGCATCTGAATTTGGATCAATGCAGGTGGAAGTCTACGTCGATCAAGATTTGCACTGACACTGGATGCCCCTGATACATGGCCGGTCTGAACCTGTACTGTCTCACCGCTGCAATCGCCCTCTCATCCAGACCCATGCCAAGATGGCTAACCAGCCGGACGTTTTGCGGATTGCCTTCCGAATCTACAATCAACTGCACCGACACATTGCCCTGAAAATTCGCCTGGCGAGCCTCGTCTGTGAACTCCGGCTGAATGGAACGAACGACCTGCGGTGCGCTCACGCCCCCGCCAACGCTCATCAGCCCTCCACCATAGCCGCCACCGCTGCCCGGGCCCGCTCCGGTACCGCGCCCCGCACCAATACCGCCGCCTGAGCCTTGACCGAATCCGGACCCGCTGCCCTTGCCCTGCGAAGCCAGTGCAATCTGGGGCGACTGGGTCATCCCGAAATTGGGAAGAGTGTTGTTGTCCGGCATCTTCACCATCTCGGTAGGCTCAACCCCTAGTTTCGGCCGATCGATTCGAATGATCTGAGGGGGAGTAATCTGACTTTTCGCAACCTCAGGCTGCCGTCCCTTGCTGGCCTCGACCACCTCATGCGCGCCGCCGCCCCCCCCGCCGCCCTGTACCCTAGCCACCGGCAGAGTCATCGGAGGAGCGGTTATCTTAAAGTCCATGGGAGTTACGATCGCGGCTGGCTGCAGCGTGACGTTTGTGTGAATCTTTATCGCCATCGTTAGCGCCAGTGCGATAACTATAGAATGAACAACGAACGAGATGATGCTTGATGCTTTATCGCCTTTGACCGCAAACGGATCGACCGAGAATATGGGCCGTGAAGCCGACATCATCTGCGCTTGCTGATTCGATGAATATTCACCAGGGATATTGCCCCCCATCGGTGGCCACGTGATAGCCGCTGCGTCCTGTGTCATGCGGAAGGAGCCTGTGGGAGTTAACATCACGCCGGTGGTCGGTTTGGAAGTTGACCTTGCCAAGTTATCCATATTATTTTGCCGGAAGAATAAGCCCCAGCTTCCCCTCTCTAGATTGACCACAGGTTGACTCTCAATGAGAGCAATCCAATTACACGTCTTCAACTGCATGTCACCCCAGGTTAAGCCACTGCCCTACCAAATGCCTTTATCACTACCAGTCATTCTTTGCCCAACGAGTGCTGCCGTTGCAAGCCATGGCAACAGGCTGAGTCGTGCGCCATTCTCCAATTCCATCTTTCGCACAAGGCCTGCTAATTGTGAACCGTAAAGCCTGGCAGATTGAGGCATGATTGGAACCCGCAGAAACTCACGAGCGTAATAGACATCATCGCCTCCAAATCGCGCCGCGGCGCGCACAAACTGCGGTAGGTCAAGTCCAGAGCCACAGTATCTATTCACATAGTCCGACACAATCACGAGATAAGTTGCAACCCCTTCCCAGATGCCGGCACTCATCGCGGAAGACCGAAGATCAAAGTAGTCAATGCTGCCCATTTCTGCCAGTGCGGACGAATCGATAATGTCGCATAGTCGGAAGTAGAAATGGCGATACATGCGCTGCAGAGTAGAGATCATCAGTCGATCGGACACAGATGGAACCCGGAACGCATGGTTGCCAATTCTTACCCGCCGCGTACGTTTCATGAGGCCCGATGCAATTGTCACCTGTTCGCCGGTTTGGCCCAGGCGGCCCATATGAATCTCGACAGCTTCGGGCAATCCAGGGATAAGGAAGTTCCATTTTCCGGCCAGGCGGTCACCCCAGCTTCGCGGGGCAATGTTGGCTTCGAAGCGGCGCACCATGAAATCCGTTATAGCTTCCTGGCTGGCATCCGTATATAGATCAAGATCGCTTCCAAGATCAGGCCAGTGATCGAGAGATTTGATCACCGCAACGTCACACTTTTCGTCTTCCAACGCGCCCACAATCTCTTCGAGTAATCCGAGAGCAGTTGCAATACGCGCCCGCTCAGCTGTCAATGCCGACTGCGCCCACGCTGCGCGTGTGTCGTCGTTTGCGGCCTGCATTATGGAGAGGAAGACTTCCATGCTGCGAACTATCACGTGATTCGAGCTAGCGAGCCCCACTAACTCTTCAAATTCCTCGCGGCCGATGTTTCGAACCTCCGACTTCAATTCCGCCATCGCCTGCAAAGCGACTTCATCTTCATCCGGAGGCTTGATCAAAAGTCGTGAAAGTAACGTCATCGATTGATGCGGGAAAGTCTTCGTAACTGGCTTCGCCATGTGAACTGTATCCTTTTTTGAATTATTGAAGATGCGGGATAGCTTGCGCTGGTGCATATTGCTCATCTTTGGATGATGGCTTTGCAGGTGGCACGCTGGAATTAGCATCCGGCTCGTCACCGCGAGGCGTGAGCTCGATCGGACCGGTCTCAAGGCGACGCTGCCGGCTGTATCTGTCGAGTTCCCCATTAACCTCGTGGTTACTATCGGTGGCGACTACAGAGAGCTTCTTTCCCTCGGCGACACGTTGGGTTGCAAGACCCACACGTGCGTCCGAGTTGCCCGCCCTCTTGGCCTTCTCATAGAAAAACTGTGCGGTCTCGAGATCGCCTTCCATCTCTGCTACATACCCTCGGTTGTTGAGTGAAAACGCACTGGCTGGATCCAGCGAGTAGGCATTCAGGAAATCCTGCCTTGCTGCCGGCCAGTCATTTTCGTTTGCCGCGAAAACTCCGCGCATGGTAAAGAGTGCCGAATTCACAGTTGGACCACCCATCTTCTTCATCCGCTCCTCCAGTCTCCTGGCGCCCGCGGAAGCCATGGCACTGACCTGTTTTCCCCTCCATGCGCGGTCGAGCGTGACAACGACTGGCTCAGAAGAGTGCAATTCCGCAGCCGCGACGTAATATTTCATTGCGCTGTCGTAGTCCCCGACTGCCTCGTACGCTACCCCAAGGTTATTCAGCGTGAAGGGGTTGTGAGTTTCAAGAAGGAGTGTCTCCCGAAGCAGTGATACGGCCTGAGGGCCGCCATCTTTAGTCAGAAGATTCAGAGCATTCACATTCATTCGATTCACCCGCATCGGCACGTCCTGGAGGCTCTGGAGGGCGGACTGCATCGGCTTTCCCTCTAGCTGCTTCGCACTGCTCCGATCTATATTCGCATTGGACCCTTGCTCCGATGCCAGTGCATAAAACTTATGTGCCCGGTCCAGTTCTCCCTGTAATTCCGAGATGTAACCCAAGTTATTTAAAGTAAAGGGATCGGCAGGGTCGTATAGATATGCCTTGTAGAAAAACGCAGCGGCCTTTTCGTATTGGTGTTTCTTAACAGACTCAACGCCCTCACGGTTAAGCCTCTGCACAGGCGTCAACTCACTGTGCCTGGCGATCGTGATTTTCAGCACATCTTCTGCCAAGACTTGAGGCCCCAGGGTAGCTAAGATCGCCGTGGAAGCAATGAATTTGAGTGTCATCATCGCAGTCGTGTTCTCCTTCAGCGCGATTCGCGCGCGCATATTCATTTAGATGCCTCACGCTAGACTTCGTTAGTACTTAGCGCTGCCTATTCCCTTTTTTGAATCAGAAGGCTACCGATACGCACTCGACACCATCAAATGAAATGTCTGCCGAGTTAGAAACGAATGGAAGGTGTACTGATATGAAGCTATTTCTCGCGGTAGTTGTGTTCGCAGGCCTAACCTCTGTTCAATTGCCGGCCATCGATGCTCAGTCACAAATTGCTGTTGCGCAATCAACATTGAGGTCAGCCAGTGCGGTCATTGATTTACCAGCCCTGCCTCCTGCACCACGCGGAAAGAGCACTATTATTGGCGGCGAAATCCGAAGTGTTGATCCCGTTCGTGACGAACTAACGCTGAAAGTATTCGGTCAGCGGCCAACGGAGATCCTGTTTGACGAACGCACGCAAGTTTTTCGCGATGGAATCAAGATTCCTCTTCGTGATCTCGGTCCTTCCGGTCATGCCTCAGTACAAACCTTGCTGGACGGAACAGCCGTCTATGCACTCGGCGTCCATATGCTGTCGCAATCACCCGACGGCGAATTCGAGGGCCGCGTGCTCAACTTCAACCCCGACACTCGTGAATTGGCGATCAGTTCCGCCATGGTTCGTGAACCTATCAAGTTACTCGTACCGACCAATACGACGATAACTCGAGTCGGTCAGCCTGCGTTTACCCAGTCCCAGCCCGGATCGTCCGATCTTGTTAAGGGCTCTCTCGTCTTAGTGCAATTTGAATCGAGCAAGCAAGGTCGAGCGATCGCTAATCAAGTCTCAATCCTGGCTTCTCCGGGAGCTGAATTTGTGTTCAAAGGAGACATTTCTGTCCTTGATTTGCACTCTGGATTATTGGTTATTGTCGATCCACGAGACGAAATGACTTACCAAATCTCCTTTGATCCCGCTCGGCTCAAAGCTACCAAGAGTTTTCACCTTGGAGATCATGTAACAGTGGCTGTGGATTTCGATGGTAACCGCTACGTGGCCAGTGCGCTCCACGCTGACTAGGCCCTCAACGCGACGGCTGCCAACGGCCTTGCTGCTTGAGTTGCCCTTCTTGTCTTAGATCGCAGGAGAGCAATATCTGCAGCCTGTCCTGCTTGGCTGTCCCTATCCAGCTTTGCCATCGGCATAAGAGTTCCGCGAAGTGCCCGCCGCGCTTTGTGCAGTTGGGACTTGGTGTTGCCGCATGTACATTCAAGCATCGAAGCTATTTCGTTATGGTCATATCCATGAACGTCGTGAAGGATAAAGATGTTGCGATAGCCAGGCGCTAAAGTTGCGACCGCGCGATATATAGTCAACCGGTCGATGGCGCCGGCCTGGGCTAGGTCACGTGTGCCGAAATTGCGCCCGGCGTGCTCTTCAGGAACGTTCTCCATAAGTTGATCGAGTGAAACTGCCGCAAGCGCATTCTTGCGAAGGTGCATGAGCACTGTATTCACGGTCATGCGATGCAGCCAGGTCCTGAATAGTGAGTCGCCGCGAAATAGTGAAATCTTCCGATGCAATAGGAGAAATGTCTCCTGCGTGAGATCTTCGGCCAGTGAGAACTCTCGCACCATGCGAAGGCAAATTGAGAAAACGTGCTTCTTGTGTAACACGTAGAGCTCGGAAAAGGCGTCTTGGTCGCCTGCCTGGGCACGGCACACAGCATCGGACTGTCTTCGTCCAGTTTGAGGGGGCTGGAAGGCAGGAACTGGCGTGGATTTGAGCAATGAAATTGGAAAAGTCAATGTAGCCATTTGCCCCTGTCTTGGACCAAGAGAATCACAGCTGGTCCACATTGATGCTGTGCGCGCCTGCTTTGGTCTCGAAGTGAGGTAAGCAGCCGAGTTGAAATGCAAAGCCGCGAAAAGACTGTAATACTCGATTTCGTCGGTTCAAGATCATCTTCATGGAGCCCCGACTGGGTTTCGCAGACAGGATTGGCTGAACCAGATTCTCTTCAGTTCAGGCTTTAGCTTCCCACCTACGTCGCCAGCCGTCTGATCAGCATTGCTCAGAAACATAGAGCATAAGTCCTCCAAAGTTGTTGTGGAAGGCGAAGTTAGGGGGGCGGATTTCTGAACGCCGGTTGCCAAGAATGCCACAGCTGTCAGCATTCAGAAAGTTACGCGCCTTCGCACTAACCTATCTATTGAATAAGTGCCGGCTTTCGGGTCAAGCGGCGCTGGCCGCGAGGCATTCTGCTCCGGCAGGTTGTCGTCCAACACTACGTTGAGAAGTTGCTTGTTGATATGTAAATGACCGTTGTATTCGATGTAACCAAGCTTGCGGAAGCGGTTCATGAAGAAGCTGACACGGGATCGAGTAGTACCGATCATCTCGGCTAGCGTCTCCTGCGTAACAGGAGGAATGTCCGTCGCCGGCTCGCTCGGCTTGCCAAAGTCCGCCATTAGCAGCAGAATCCGCGCGAGGCGCCGCTCGCTCGAGTTGAAGAGCTGATCGATCAAGTCCGCTTGGGCTCGGATGCCACGTTTTACAATGAAATCTGTGAAAATCGCGGCGAAAGTGTGCTCATTCATCACACGGCGCAACTCCTCCCGTGAAATTCGGAGCGCATCGCAGTGGGTCAGAGCTGTTGCTGTCACGGTTCGATGTGCCCACTCGGCGGACAGTGCCTCTTCGCCGAAAAAATCCCCAGCGACCAGGAGCGTTACAGTTGCTTCCTTGCCTTTCTTCGAAATCACGGTCAGTTTGGCCCTACCGGACTGGATGTGGAAGATATCGGTCGCGGGTTCTCCCTGAACGAAGAAGTCCATCTTGGGTTTGACGTGGATGAGCTTGCGCCCCCTTCCCTGCGTCCTGAGGTATTCTCTGGCGTCAAAATCCTTCATCTATCGAGTCTCGCGCAAAGCCCAACCGCATACTGAGCGGTTCGGCTCACCGAGGTCCCTTACCGCTTAGATACTGGAGTCAAGGATGGATTCATCGTCTTTGACGACGATTTTAAGTTAGTTCGAGAGTCGCTTGCGTATCTCATCTCCATGCGCGGCCTTGTTGCAACGCAGACCTCCGCAGCAGTCCCGTAGAACGCGGCGCACCAAACTCACTCCCGCTTTAATTTCATCGTTGACGACTCAATCGGCGCCGTAGGGCTCCAGGATGATTCTGCGCCGGTGTTTTGCCCAATGACTTTACCAGTCTGTCCAATCGCGACGACTTGATTGGCGAGGATGTCCCACATGCGAGTGGGATAGTGGGCAACGAATACGCGAGTTACCCTTAACGAGGATAGATCGTAACCTTGTTCTGGCTAAACCGTCGATATCCCAGAAGCAATTCCAAAAAACCTGTGGAAGCACCCACATTGAGCAATCAAAGTCCTGAAGTTTGAGCGGATTCTCCAACGCACAAACAAGTTACCTCGGTTGAGCCTTCCACAAACGACTTCTCCATGTTAAGGTTCATTGAATCCGCTTGTGCTTGTTCTCTATTGCTCAGATCAAGATGGTCTGAACCGGTACTTTTGCATTCTTCGACAGGCAGGTATTCAGTAAATTGTCCGACGGCGTTCTGGCTGGAAAGAACGATGGAACCTGGCATAAAGGCAGGCGGCCAGGGCTTGTTGGAATAGGCACCACCACCAGACCGACGGGAAGTTCGTTGCAGCAGGCTCAGGTTGGGTTGGCGAGAGGTCTGTCCGAACTCTGCGCGGTAACCAGTTTTCCGCACCAATCCCACCTCGGCACAAATCCTCACACTTCTGCTGTCATTCCCTCCCTCAATGCCTCTGGAGAGGATTCGTCGCAAGACGGGCCCACCTCAAATCGAGCTTCCTCAAACGATCTATTCGTCACTTGACAGGAGCGCCTTAATCCTTCCAATTTCTGAGTTAACTGCATAGCGTGGCAGCGGTTGAACAATAATGTCGCGCGGAGCATTGATCGAATGCGGCGATCCCGGAGCCTGGCTGCAGCTGTTTGGCGTCACTGTAAAAACCCACAGCTTGTTCGCTGCCGTGCCGATCGCATATAAGTGGTTCTCGTTGTCCCAGAAGAGCTGATCGACTTCGGCCGTCGTCAACAGTCCGGTATAGTGGGTGATCGGGTTGGCCCCGTTGAAATGGAATATTTGCAGCCCCCCCGTCCCTGCAACAGCGAACAACTCGCCCGAAGGGGACATGCCCGTATCGGTCACGCTGACGACGGCTGTAGTTGGCATATTGCCGGCCGTACTCGTCGTGTTCAAGTTTCCTTTGGCATCGGCAGTATAGGTAGCCAGCTGCGGTGGCTCATCCGGACTGAAGTTTCGTTGATTCACCGGCTGCATGGTGATTGCAACATGATTAGTTGGATCGGCGGCCGCCTGCGAAGGACAGTAGAAATATCCCGTTGGCGGCGTTGGAGGCGCCCCGATGGTATCGATCTCCGTTAGCAACCCGTTGTTACCGCGCTGAAATTTGAAGATCCCCCAATACATGTCTCCCAGGCACGATGCAGTGTATGCATACACGTTGTTTCCAATAAAGCTTACAGGAAGATAGAGCCGGTTGTTGGCGCTGCTATTCCCCAAGTCCTTTAGCCCGCCAGTAGGTCCGTTGATGGTAAAGGATTCAAAAGTGTTATTTGCGCAGCCGCTACCGCGGAATTCCATTTCGTACAATGTCGCTCCGGTGTGGTCAAGAACGAGCCTTCCCAGGGAATTGCAATCGCCAGGCTGTGAGGCATTCGTCGTTGCTGCATAACGCAGGGCTCCATTGGATTCGAGTGAATAGGAGTCAATATCGAATCCATTGCTGTTGACAGCGAAGAGGTACTTGCCGTTCACCGCCATGTTC
Source organism: Occallatibacter sp. (assembly GCA_049508975.1). Lineage (GTDB taxonomy): Bacteria > Acidobacteriota > Terriglobia > Terriglobales > Acidobacteriaceae > Telmatobacter. Next base: position 10,225 of record JBELAI010000192.1, read on the forward strand.
GTCACATTCGCTTGAAAGGGAGAACCGGGTACGGCGGTGAGCGTCCCATTCGGAGCTGCATCGAATGCTTCAATCTCATTTGCGTTGCCGCCCAGGAGCGTGCGCGACACGTACACCCAGGCAGCGGGAGACGTGGCGACTGTCGTGCTGACTCCTGCATTCAGGGTCCTGCGGTCGAGGGTGACCTGGGCCAACGCCGAAGACATGCAAAGCGTTACGCCCAGACAGCCAATACCCAGGTTTCGAATCACAGACCTCTCCCCTATTTTCGATTTCCCATTGTGTCTCTTCGAGGCCGGTGCGAACCGGCGTGCAGCCATGATGCGAACCCTCGAATGGAGGTTCTAAGGGAAGGTTAGTCAATGGGACGGTGAATGAAAGGTCAATCAAGCTCAGTCGATTGAACTGGGCATTGCCGAGGGTATTCCTTAGGCGATTGCTGTTAATCGACGATTTAAACGAATGAGAAAGAGCAGGCCATCGCGATGGTTGTCAAACGCTGTTTCGACAACAGTTTCTTAATAGCACGCAGTTCGATGCGGCGCTTTTTAGTGGTTCTGGGGTAAGCATTGGGGCAGCCCTGGCTGCCAAGAAGTTCTGGATGCACACATCGGCCACTTGCTGAGGTTGACTCTTGTCGACTCTTGTCCCGGCGCTACACGGAAGTCCCTTAAATCGATTTTCATCTTCCTCGCTCTTGTCGTTACTTACATATGGATCTTCAGGAGACAAGGAGCCGCGCAAAAACAGGGGTGTTAGATGCACGCTGAAATCCACTCTCTAACTACGCCGGTTCCCACCGCGCTCAATTGCAAGAAAGGATTCCGGATCTTCCGGAGTGACAGGACTCCGCTCCCGGCGGTTCTTGCAACACGGTCCAGCGAAGCGGATGCAGTCTTTCCTCAGCGTTTATTCCCGGTCCCCTGCTACTGTGACGGCTCGTTTTTCTGGTCGGATCGTTCCGAACGCACGGGAATTCCGCTGATTAGTCCCTGATAGTTTGTGAGGCGCTTGCCGAGGATAACCACTCCCTTGGAAGTGATTTCGTATTCGCGAATATCCTTGGCGTGATTCCCGCCCCGCATCTTGATCACCACCATAATCTTGCGAAGCTGCCCATCGATCGACACGTACCGCAGTCGCAGAATGTCGTCGCAAAGGAAAGAAATGGAGTAGGTGCTAAACGGGAATTCGGTGAAAGACTCGTCCACCTCCACTGTGCTAAGAATCGTCACGCCGATTCCCGTCAGCGCGAAGATCATCCGATAGAGCGATTCGCGAAAGTCCGCGCGGAAGCCGGGCGATAAAGCCATTTCAAAGCCCGCGAGGGAATCGATCACAAGGCGCTTGGCGCCGATCTTCTCGACAGCGTCGAGAATCGACTGCA
>JBELAI010000193.1:0-11480 GCA_049508975.1 Occallatibacter sp.
ACTGCGGCTCCCATCTGCAATCCCCGCCCTCCGGCATCGCGCAACTGCAGCATGTTTGCGTACGTCATGCTGAAGTAGGGCATGGGGCTCACCAGTTCCACCGTAATAATGCGATCGGAATGCGCATAAGGGAGAGGGCGCAGTAGAATCCCATTCATCACTGTGAATACCGCGATGTTTGCGCCAATCCCCAGAGCCAGCACGGCCACTGCCGTAAAGGTGAATCCAGGCGATCTCCGCAACTGCCTCAGAGCGTAACGCAGGTCCTCAAAGATCGATCGCATTGGAAATCTCCTCTCTCGTGAGTACATACTCACGGCGTTTTAAGCTACTCGTTGCGCAAAGCCTTCATCGGTTGAACATTTGCGGCTCGGTGCGCAGGCAGCGCCGCCGCCAGAGCGACCATGACCATGGTGAGAAACAATGCTCCACCCAGCGTGGCCGGATCAAAAGTCGTGACCCCGTAGAGTTGGCTGCGGAACAATTGCGCCAGGCCAACCACGGATGGCAGAGCGACCACGACCGCAATCGCCGCAATCAGCGCCATCTCGCGCACCACCAGCAAGATCACGCCAATGCGTCGCGAACCAAGCGCTAGACGCACGCCGATCTCGCGACTGCGCTGCTCCGTTGAATAAGCAAGCACACCGTAGAGTCCGACCGCCGCCAGCAGCATGGCAAGCATCGAGAATCCAATGGCGAGGAATGCAAGGGCGCGCTGGTCCGATGCGCTCGCGTCCACCTGCTGTTCCATGGTGCGCAAACCGTCAACTACCAGCGTTGGGTCGAGCTGATGAATGGCCTGGCGGATTGACGCCTCGACGGCCTCGGGGGCTTGTACCGTGCGTATGTAAACCTCAACTCCGCCAGGGTGCTTTTCCTGCAGATAGGCCCGGTAAACAGCAGGTCCCATTTCGGCGTGGAGGTCTTGATGCCTTATATCGCCCACCACCCCCACAATCGTCGTGTCCAGCTTGACGTTGTTGCCGCCGCCCTGGGCAATGGCGCGACCCAGCGCGTTCTGCGGCGTGCCAAAAAAGCGCTTGACTAGCGCCATGTTCACCACGGCGACATTGGGCTGACCCATCGCATCGGAGGCAGTAAACTCCCTGCCTGCGAGAAGCGGTTGATGCAAGGTGGCAAAGTAGCCGGCCGTAATCCTGCCGTCCTCGAAGTCCATATCTTCATCTTCAGTAGGTTTGTATCCCTGGATCGAGAAGTTTGAGCCGGTCGAATCTCCCTTCAGTTCGGGATCGTTGGTGGCAGCGGCGGAGACAACGCCGGGAATCCCCCTCAGCCTCTGGAGAACACCGGTGACGATTTGTGGCGTTCGGTCTTCACCATATCCTGAACTGGTGGGATCGAGTTGGAACGCGATCAGTTTTGACGTATCGAAGCCGACCTGCTGATGGCGCAGATTGTCGAGCGTACGCACAAACAATCCCGCACCTCCTAGCAGCACAACGCTAAGCGCGATCTGCACGCCCACGGCGAGCTTCCGAAAACGCTGAGAATTCTTCGATGCGGTTCCCGCATTCTGGCGCAGCGCGTTGACCAGATCGGGACGCAGAAAGTGGAAAATAGGCGCGATGCTGAAAAGCAAGCTGGCCATCACCGAAACAGCCAGTGTGAACAATAAAATGCGCGCGTCGATCGAGGTCGAGTAAGGCTCCTGTCCTGGGTCGGAACTGGTGATGAGGCGAACCAGTGCGCCGGCCACCAGCGGCGCAAGCGCGAGACCGGCAGCCACTCCTGCGGCGCCCAGAAGACCGCCTTCGACGAGTAACTGCGAAACAATCCGGCTTCGCTTCGCACCCAGGGCATAGCGCATCGACATTTCGCGCGTCCGGCTTGCGGCCCGTAACAACAGCAGCGTGGCCACGTTGATGGCGCACATGGCCACCAGCAATCCTGCCATGCTCATAAGAATGATCAACGGCGTCTGGAGTACAGTGCGTCCGGGGTTGAATCCTCTGGAGTCGTCAAGAACTTTGAGCTGAGAGTTGTCGAGAAAGTTCTTGCCGAAGCGCTCCGAATGACTTTTATAAAGCGTCAATTCATACGCTCGCAGCGAATGCCACAGCGGCCCAAGGCCAGCCTCAGCCTGCGTCATGGTCACGCCCGGCCTGAGTCGCGCAACCATCGTGAGCCAGAGGGACTTGTGGTTGTTCAAATCGTCGAGTGGCACCGTCCACGGCATAGCAATCTCGACCATGCTCATCGGGATGAATACTCCCGGACGATACCCGCCGATTGCAGAATCGAAGTTCTGCGGTGCAACGCCAACAATGGTGAAGGAGTGGCCGTTGATTAGAACCGATTGTCCGACTACATCCGGCGATGCGGCAAAACGCGTCTTCCAGTAGTCGTAACTGAGAACCAGAACGGGATTGGCATTCTTCGCGGTGTCGTCCTGCGATGAGAGCAACCGGCCCACGGCAGGCCTCAGTCCAAGCACCTGGAAGTAATTGCCGCTGACCATCTCCGCATCTTTACTCTCCGCCTGGTTGCGCCACGACACACCGACGCTTGTTTTGTCGGCGGCGAGCACGCCCGCGAAGACTTGACTTTGGCCGCGCAGGTCCATGTACATGGGATAGGAGAAGAAATCGTGCTGGTCGCCGCCAAAGCTGCTTGCCGACCCCGAGAAGCCTCCGGTCCAATGCAAGCGCACCAGTTCTTTGGGCTTCTCCACGGGCAGCATGCGCAGCAGCACCTGGTCGAACAGCGTAAACACCGCCGCGTTGGCGCCGATGCCGAGCGCCAGCGTGACGATCACGGTGAGCGTGAAGGCCGGCGATTTTCTCAACTGGCGTATGGCATATCGAATGTCCTGAAGCAGCGTGTTCATTCCTCATTCACCTCGGGGAAGCAATTCCTTTGCGTGTTACTCGGTTCTCAGGGCTTGCATCGGTTCAATCTTTGCAGCGCGCCGCGCCGGCAACCAGCTTGCTCCCAGCGTCACTGCAAAAATCGCAATCGCCGCCATCGCGGCTGCCTGCGCGCTGTTCATCGCGATGTTCAAATTCGTGGCCGTTGTATCGACGCCCGCGTCGGAAAGCAAATCGCTGATCGCGGGATGCACCAGCCAAGTCGCAACCAGGCCCACGGCCACACCGACGCAAGCCACAGCGAGGCCACGTCCCAAAAACGTCCGCAGGATGTTCACGCGGTCGGCACCCAGCGCCATGCGCACGCCGATCTCTCGCGTCCGCTGCGTCACCTGGTAGCTCAACAATCCAAACAGACCAATCACCGTCAGCACCAGCGCAAAGCCGGAGAATCCGCTCGCGACCAGCGAGAAGAAACGCGGCTCCTCGATGGTTGAATCGATCACCGCCTGCATAGTGCTCATCCGCGCCACCGGAATTTCCGTATCCGCGTTTTCAACCGCCTGCTGCCCAATTGCAGCCACATTTACATGCGCCGCGCTGCGAATCGCGAACGTCGTTGGAAACCAACCATTGATCATCTCCGTGACATGATTGTCCAACTGCGCCAGCGGTGCATAAATCACTACGCCCTGGCTTTCCGCAAGCGAGTGCATCTGCGCATCGCCGGCCACGCCCACAATCCGCCAGTTTCCCTCGCCCTGAATCTCGATCGTCTCTCCGATCGGCGAACGGCCCGGCCACCACCTCTTCGCGGTCGCCGCGCCAATCACCACAACCGGGTCACCGCCGGCGTGGTCGCTGTCGGCCACGTCGCGTCCAGCAAGCAACGGCGTCCCCATGGTCTGGAAGTATCCCGGTGTGACTGCGCGGAACTCGACATTTAGGTGAAGATTCGGTCGGCCCGACGGATTGCCGCCAATATTGAGTCCGCGATCGAGGGGGAGTCCATTGATGGCCGCCGCATGTGCCACCGACGGAGTTCTGCGCAACCGTTCAAGCACCTGCGTAACAAACTGCGCCGTGTGCTGCGTGCTCGCGTAGTGTTCTCCTTTCAAATCCACCTGAAACACAGTCAGTTGTTTCGGTTCAACCCCGGAAGGCAGCATGCGCAGTTTCACAAACGTCCCCATCAGCACCGACGCTGTCGAAACCAGCACCATCGCCAGCCCGATCTGAGCCACGATTAGGGCCCGCGACAGCCGCGCATGCGAGACGGTCTCGCCAATCGATGGCCCACCCAGCCTCATCTCCTTGCTTCGCTTGCCGAGTAGCACCAGCGCCGGCAGCAGTGAGAAAACGGATGTGGAGGCCAGTGCCAGCCCTATCACGACAGCGCTCATCGTCCACGCGCCCGGCTCGCCGTTCACTGTTGGAATCTCAAGCGGCGCCGCGTGCAAGAGCACAAACGTCGAAACCTGCGCCACTGCAATTCCCAGTAGCCCTCCGCCCAGTGCCAGCAGCAATCCTTCCGCCGCCAGCAGTCGGACCAACTGCCCGTGCGTGGCCCCTAGCGCCGAACGCAGTGCAATTTCGCGCGAGCGTCGCATGCTGCGCGCCAGCATCAGTCCGGCCAGGTTCAGGCATGCCACCAGTAGCACCGCCAGCACGGCGCCCATCACCGTCAGCAGACTTCGCCGCACTCCGTGCACCACCACATCCTTCATCATCCACGCGCGAAACTGGTAGTTCTCGCCATCCGACGAGTACCATTTTTCGTAATCCGGATACTGCTCGAAAAACATTCTCTCGATCGTCCGCAATTCGTGCCGTGCCTGCTCCAGAGTCACGCCCGGCACAAGCCGCGCAATCATCTCCCAGTTGTCGCCCTCATAACCGTCCGACTTCGGGCTGAGCCGCAGCGGCTGCCACAAATCCGGCTTGCTCAAAACCCCAGGAGCCGACTCCGTATCCACATGAAAACTCGCCGGCATCACGCCCACCACCGTGAACGTCTCCTGATTCACTCGAATGGCGCGACCCACAATTCCGGGGTCGCGGTCAAACGCACGCGTCCACAGTCCATCGCTCAAAACGGCTGCGCGTGCCGCTCCGGGTCGATCGTCATCGTGCGTAAAGACCCTCCCCAGTGCGGGCATTGCTCCCAATGTTCGGAAGTATCCCTCTGAGACGGCCAACGCATTGATATGCTCCGCGTGGCTTCCATCCATTGAGAGGTTTACCGGCTGTCCCGAGTCGTCCATCACCGCCATTGAGGAAAACGCCGTGCTGTGCTGAAGGATGAAATCCGCACTGGTGCCGGCTTGCTCGGCATTCGGCTCGGCAAGAGGCGGCGTAAACGCGACGCCCACCAGTCTTCCCGCGTCCGCGTACGGCAGCAGCGATAGCAGCACCGAGTGAATTACGCTGTACACCGCCGCAGTGGTCCCCAGCCCCAAAGCCAGAGTCACAACAGCCGTGAGCGTGAAGCCCGGCGCGCGGCGCAACTGGCGGAGCGCATAGCGGAAATCGTTCAGCAGTATTCTCATTGCGTTCCTCCTCCATGGCGATTTCCGTATATTAGTCGGTGCGCAAAGCCTGCATGGGTTCAACGGATGCAGCGCGCCGCGCAGGAATGAAGCCTGCGGCTGCGGCGCAGATCACAAGCATCAAAGGCGCGCCGGCAAGCGCCCAAGGATCATAGCTGCCCACTCCATAGAGCAGGCTCTTCATCAAGTAGCCGGCGTAAAACGACGCCGGAATGCCCAGGCAAAGCCCGATCAGAACCTGCCATAACACTCCGCGCATAACCAACGCGACAACACCGGGTCGAGTAGCACCGAGCGCCATGCGAATTCCGATTTCACCCGTGCGTCGCGCTACAAAGTAGGACATCACGCCGTAGAGTCCCACCGAGGCCAAAATCAACGAAAGAACTCCAAACAGCGTGGACAGTTGCGCAACCAGGCGCTCCTCGTTGAAGTTTCCGGCCACCTGCAAACTGAATGGACGCAGATCCATCACCGTCAGGTTAGGATCGACTTCGGCCAGCGTCTTGCGAATCAGCCCATCCGCATTTGCCTGCGGCCCGTTGAAATTCAGAACGATCGCATTCATGAACATCGACTGCGTCTCGGTCGTGTTCATCTCGAGTTGCTTGTAGACAATGCGCTGCGTGATCGGCCGCAGAAACACCGGGCGCACCGGATCGCGCGGGTTGTTCATCTTGAAATCGCGGAACACGCCTACTATCTCCCAATCGCCGGAGTTTTCCGGATAATCGATTCCGAAGTGCTGTCCGATCGGATCGATGTCCGGAAAGAACCGCTTCACGAATGCCTGGTTCACAATCGCTACCTGCGGAGAAGAGGCCGTATCCTGATCGCCAAGGTCGCGTCCGTGCACAACGGGAACGCCAATCGACGAGAGAAAATGCGTACTCACGCGGTCCCACGTCGAGCCGCATTTCGCGTTTGGCCCTGGTGCGGGATGTCCCTGTTGAATCACGCATTCGCCCCAGTTGTCGCCTTCGAGAGGGCTATACATCGCCATGCCCACGCTGGTCATCCCCGGCAGCGATGAGAAGCGATTCTCGATTTCGCGGTTCAGCGCGGGCAACCGGTCGATGTCGTAACCCGCGCCCGCCGGATCGAAGTGCAGCACATACCGGTTGGCTGTGGCTAAGCCAAAATCCTGGTGCTCCAGATTTGTAAGCGACTTTGTCATCAGGATTGCGCCAGCCAGCAGCACCAGCGATAATGCTGCCTGAAAAACGACAAGCGCCTTTTGCGGAAATGATGAGCGGTCGCGCGTGGTACGGCTCGATCCTCGCAGCACCTCGGCCGGTTGCGCATGCGACGACAGCCATGCAGGGCCCGCGCCAAAGAGAACACCCGTCAGCAGCGAAACCAAAAACGCAAAGCCCAGCACTGTCCATGAGGGACTTGCGCTGATCGGCAAATTCTTTGCATCGGGGAATGCAAGCGCAAGAATCGTGCGCGACCCTGCATAGGCAACGGCCAATCCCGCCAAGCCTCCGATGCAGCTCAGGAGCACGCTCTCAGTTAGGATCTGGCGGATCACCCGACGGCGTCCCGCGCCCAGAGCCATGCGCACGGCGATTTCAGCGCGCCGGGTAGTGGCGCGCGCCAACATCAAGTTGGCGATATTGGCGCATGCAATCAGCAGCACGACGGAAGAAAGAATCATGAGCATCTTCAATCCGGTGCCGGTCTCCTGTTGCATGCTCTGGATGCCGCCGCCACCGGGCACAACCGTTACGTGCTGCTTGGGAATGATAGCCGCACCGCCGTGGTCCGTATATGCCGTACGCCCGGAAAGCCACTGTCGCAGCGCCACCGAGAGCTTAGTCTGGAGCGAGCCGATATTCGTGCCTGGTTTCACGCGGCCCAGCGGATAAAGCCAATGCGAATCCGCATGGTGCAAAATCGCACTGGCTTCTCCTACGACATAAGGCTCCAGTTGAATCGGCAACCAGAAACTAGGCGGATTGTCGCTCACCCGGTCGCCAAAAAATCCCGGCGGAGCAATGCCAACAACCGTGAAGGGCCGCGTCTGAACGTAAATCGTCGAACCGACGATAGAAGGATCGCCCGCGTATTCGCCTTGCCAAGCCTGGTAGCTGAGCACTGTTGCCGGGGCTGACGAGGGAGTGTCATCGTTATCGCTCAGCAATCGCCCCGCATAGGGTCGAAGACCAAGAGTTATGAAATAATTCCCGGAAACAAATTCAGCGTGAAGCGCTTTGGGCAGCGCATTGCCGCGGCGCACGCTCCACATCGACTGCCCTGCCTGCACGGCGGCAAGCTGCTCAAACTCCGGCGCCGAGTTCTTCAAGTGCTGAAATAGGTCGTAGGAAAAAATGTCGAAGTCGCCATTGTCTCCCACAAACCCGCCATTAACGCAGCAGTCATCGGTGTCGCCTATGCGATAAAGCTGCGCCGGATCGGCCACAGGCAGCGAGACCATCAAGATGCCCTGGACCAGCGTGAAGATCGCAGTGTTGGCGCCGATTCCAAGCGCCAGCGTGATGACCGCGGTGAGCGTAAAGCCCGGCGCCTTAAGTAGCTGGCGTGTTGTGTAGCGAATGTCTTGAAGCAATTGATTCATCGTATTCTTTCTGCGTGGACTTTTAAGGTCATTTCGCCTACTCGGCGCAAAGGCACTGCATAGGTCCAATGGATGCGTTTCAACTGTCGACCTACTCGCCTCGAAGCGCCTGCATCGGTTCAATCGATGCGGCGCGCGTGGCCGGAATCAGTGCCGCAATCAGCCCCGCAACCACCAGCAGCAAAGCCAGCAGAAGGAAGCCCCCAGCCTCCTTCTGCGCTTCGAAGTAGATCACCATGCCGATTACCCTGCGCGCAACAAAAGTAAGCACCAGTCCCGCCGCCGTACCCGCCGCGAGCATCGATGCGACGCGGCTGAGAACCATCGCGAGGATGTTGTTGCGCGATGCTCCCAGGGCCATGCGCACGCCGATATCGCGCGTGGATTGCTCCACCTCGTGACTGACGAGTCCGTACAGACCCACCATCGCCAGCGCCAAGGCCAACGATGCAAAAATTCCGAAGAGCCAACTCTCCATCCGCTCGAAGACGAGAGTCTCCGCGACAACTTCGGTCATAGTGCGCGGTTCATCGAACGGCACCGCCGGGTCGAGATCATGCACGATCGAACGCACCGCGGAAGTCACCTGGGTTGGGTCGCCTGCCGTTCGCACGACCAGAAACATCTCGGACATTAAATCGGGTTTGTACCTGGTGGGGAACTCGTCAACCAGGAAATCCATCTCCGCCATGGGCGGCTCATAGATGTTCTGTCGCACATTGCCCGTGACTCCGACAAGCCTGGTCCATGCTTCTTCCTTGACATTGTCATCCATGCGTTGCGTGGTCGGCTCGAGCCCGCGCGGAATGAACTCGCCAACGAATGCGTCGTTCACCACAACCGTTGCGCCTTTGTTGTCCGGCCCGTCCAGACTATGCGAGAGTTGCCGGCCTTGGTGCAATGGAATGCCCATTACATCGAAATACCCGGCGCTGACAAATCTGCTTTCCGCCAGCATCACCTGGTTTGGAGGATTCGGCGGTTGGCCGGCGATGTGAATATTCCGGTTGTCGCCGAAGCTATCGATCGGCAAAACATCGATCATCCCCGCCGCCTGCACTCCAGGCAAGCGCTTCACGCGCTCTTCAAGCGGTCCGTAGAACGCCGTAACCATATCGCGGCCTTCATAACGCGCCCGCGAAAGCCCAAGCTTGACGGATAGAATCTGTGCAGGATTGAACCCAAGATCCGAATTACGATAGCGAGTTACAACACGCATCAGCAACCCAGCCACTACCAGCAGAACCAGGGTCAGCGCCACTTGCGTCACAACGAAGCCGGAACGCAAGCGTGTCTGCGAGCGCTGTGTTCCCGCGCTTCCCCCGGTCTTCAACGCGCGATTCGGGTCAATACCGGACAGACGCAAAGCGGGATAGAGCGAAGCCGCCAGGCTGGTGAGCACCGCAGCCGCAACCGCAGCCGACAAAACCGCCCAGTTCATGTGAACATCTGCCCCACGATTCATGGCCTTGACCAGAAACACGCTCATCGCATCCAGCAGAACAGACGCCAGCAGCACGCCACCGGACGCGCCAAGCGCGGCCAGCATCAACCCTTCCGTGAGCACCTGGCCGAAAAGCCGTCGGCGCCCCGCACCGATAGCGACGCGCATGGCCATCTCGCGCTCGCGCTTCACGCCTCGCGCCAGCAACAGTCCCGCGACATTTACGCAGCCAATCGCCAGCACCGCCAGCACTGCAAACAGCAGCGCGTACAGCGGCCCTGCGGTTTTCCCTGCCACGCGCTCTGCCAGCACCGTCAACACTGGCGTATCGCCACTATTTGTTTCCGGATGAGCCTTCGCAAGTTCCGCGAAAACATGTGTGAAATCGGCCTGCGCTTGCTGAATAGTCGCACCATCCTTGAGCAGCCCAACCGTTCGCAGCCAATTCGCACCCCGGTTCTGCATCCATTCATCCGTAAGCAGGCGCGGTGAGTAAACAGCGTTGTGCAGGTTGAGCGGATAGCGGAAGCCTGCGGGCATAACACCGACGATCGTGGATGCGCGGCCATCCAGCGTTACCGTCTTGTTCAAAATGTCGTGGTCGCCGGCGAAATACTTCTGCCAGGCGTCATAACTTAGAACAACAATATCGTTCTTGCCGTCTTCTTGTTCACCGGGCAGAAACGTCCGTCCCAGCAGCGGCTTTACGCCGAAGACCTGAAAAAAATTGTCCGTTGACCGGACGCTATCCAACGAAACAGGCCCGTTTGACGGCGTTTCGATGGTGATTTTTTTGAAATCCATGTAGCCGGCCAGCGCTTGAAACGTCTGCAGTTCCGCGCGCTCGTCTTTGAAGTTGGGCCACGAAGCCGGATGCTGAAATCCGCTGCGGCTGGTGGCTTGAATAAAGACAATCTTGTCCGCCTTCGCAAAAGGGAGTGGGCGCAGAATGACCGCATCGATCACGCAGAACACGGCAGTTGCTACGCCCACACTGAGGGCCAGGGTGAGTACAACAGTGAAGGCAAAACCAGGGGCGCGTCGCAATTGGCGCACCGCATATCGTAGATCTTGAAACGACGTGCGCAACGAATTGCGAAGCTGCATGGTTAGGCCTCCACTTCCTCAGTGAGCTTCTTGAGCTCGTCTTCCGAGACCACCTTTCCGTCGAAGAGATGCACTTCGCGCTGCGCATGTTTTGCGAAACGCGGATCGTGCGTCACCATGCAGATAGTCGATCCCTCGCGATGCAGATCGGCCAGCAGATGCATGACAGCTTCGCCGTTCTTCGAGTCCAGGTTGCCGGTAGGCTCGTCAGCCAGCAGGATCGAAGGCGAGCCAGCCAGCGCGCGCGCCACGGCCACACGTTGCTGTTGACCGCCGGAGAGCTGTGCCGGATAGTGCCGCATGCGGTGCGCCATGTTGACGCGCTCAAGGGCTTCCTTGACGCGTCCTTTGCGCTCGGCTGAAGGCATGCCGGCGCGATACGTCAAAGGCAGCTCCACATTCTCTTCCACCGTCAGATCTCCAATCAGGTTGAAGCTCTGGAAGATGAAACCGATCTCCTGGTTGCGAATGCGTGAGCGGTCGCCAAAACTCAAATTCTCAACCGGATTGTTGTTCAGCAAATAGCGGCCGCCGGTGGGCGTGTCCAACAGCCCTAAAATGGAAAGCAAGGTTGATTTGCCGCAACCCGAGGGCCCCGACATCGCAACGTACTCACCGCGTGAGATGGTGAGGTGAATGCCGGAGAGCGCATGCGTCTCCACTTCGTCGGTGTAGAAGACCTTGGTCAGTTCTTCGATTTCAATCAGCTTGTCGTTCGCCATCCTGTCCCCCTTGGTTATGTTGTCAGTGGTCAGTTGTCAGTAGTCAGTGGTAAAGGCTCACTGACCCCTCAGTCCCTAGTCCCTGTTACTCCAGCCGTATCCGGTCCACGGCATCCTGTCTCGACATATCGGAAAGAATCACCGTATCGCCTTCCTTCAACCCTTCCAGCACTTGTATGGCGTTGACCGAGGCACGGCCCACCTTCACCGGCACTCTTATGGCGCCCTTGCCATCCGGATCCTCTT
>JBELAI010000194.1:0-11454 GCA_049508975.1 Occallatibacter sp.
CTGCCGAATCGTCCTGACCGCGCGCCTGGCCGCATCGCGGCTCTTGGAAGACAAAAAGTCGTGTAGCCGCGCTACATCCCGCAGGGCATGCGGAGACCACTTCAGACGTGGCATTCAGGCGCCTCGGCGTCCTCGCCCGCTTCGAGTCTGGCCAGCCATGCGTCGGCCTCTTCGGCGGTCACGTGCATGCCGGTTGCCTGATAGTCATTCCAAGCCTTCAGCGCTTCAGCCCGGAGCTGTTCGCGCTTTTCCTCGCGTCCCACATACTGTTCGACTGCTTCGCGCATGACCCAATGCGCCGACCTGCGACGCGCCAAAGCGAGCCGCTGCACACGTTCCTTGAGTTCAACATCGAGTTTGAGGCTGGTAGTCGCCACTGTCGGCATACGAGGTCCTCCAAGGTGTTACTTAGGACTACTATAGCACACCCTCAGCGCTCCAGACGCACCCGATGTTCTCCCAGATACACGAGCCAATCCCCCATGCCCGCCCCCGTCTTCGCCGACGTCTCGAAGATCCGTATCCCCGGCCGAATCTCGTTGATGTTCTTGAGCGCCAACTCGCGATCGAAGTCGCAGGCCTCCGCAATATCCATCTTCGTAATCACAGCCGCATCCGCCGAGTTGAACAGCGTGGGATACTTCAGCGGCTTGTCTTCGCCTTCGGTCACCGAAAGCAGTGCCACGCGAATCCCCTCGCCCAGATCGTAGCTCGACGGACAAACCAGGTTTCCTACATTTTCAATAAACAGGTAGTCGAGCCCGGCAAGTTCCACACCCTCCCAGCCAGCCAGGTGCCGATCGATCATCTCCGCATCCAGGTGGCAGATTCCATGTGTATTGATCTGGCGAACAGGCGCACCGCTGGCCGCAAGACGGCGTGCATCGTTGTCTGTCTCCAAATCGCCAACCAGGGCCGCAACTCTAGCCCCGCGCGCCTTCAGTTCACGCAAGGTCCGCTCAAGAAACGCCGTCTTCCCCGTCCCAGGGCTCGACACCAGGTTCAGCACCAGCACACCGGCAGCTCCGTATCGCCCGCGCAGACCGCGCGCCAACTCGTCGTTTTTCTTGAGAATCCCCTGCCGAAGCTCCACAATCCGTGTCATGCCTTCATCCCTGCCTTTTCAACCCCACCCGGTTCGCTCCCGGCCTCGTCATCAATCTCATAGGATTCAATCTCCAGTTCGCGCCCCTGCCGCAGGTCGCTCGACGGCTCATTGCACCGCGGACATCGGAAGTTCTGCAACCCCTCCAACTCCACGTCAGCATCGCACGCGGCACAGTGCATCACCACCGGCACCGTCTTCACCACCAGCTTCGAACCCTCCAGCGGCGTGCCTTCCGTAGCAATGCCCCAGCAGAACTCGAGCGAGTCTACTACCACACTGGCGAGTGCGCCTACACGCAGGCGGACCTCCAGCACTTTGGCCCCCGGATAGGCCTCTAGCGACTCAGTCACCGAGTCCACCACGCTCGAAACGATGGAAAGCTCATGCATAAAGACCAAATTCTACGCTGCTGACCTGCAATGGCCTGTTTCCGGCGTCCTAAATCCCTCAATATGTAAGATGTCAGAATAAGGATCTTCCCCATGTCGACGACTCCCGCAGCCTCGCGCCTTGCCCTCAGCCAGCTTGCTCCGGGCTCCGTCCAATCCGAAATTCGCGCCATGTCCGTCGCCTGTGAACGGATGGGCGGCATCAACCTCGCGCAGGGCGTTTGTGACACGCCCGTTCCCGCGCCCGTGCAGGAAGCCGCGATTCAGGCCATTCACGACGGCCACAACATCTACACCCGCCTCGACGGCATCGGCCGCCTGCGCAACGCCATCGCCCAAAAGCAGCAGCGGGATTACCGCCTCACCTACGACCCCGAAACCGAGGTCCTTGTCGCTTCCGGCGCAACCGCCGGGCTTCATGCCGCCGCCATGGCGCTGCTCAACCCCGGCGACGAAGTACTGCTCTTCGAGCCCTTCTACGGCTACCACGTCTCCACGCTCAAATCGATGCGCGTCAGCCCTGTCCTCGTCGCGCTCACTGAGCCGGACTGGGCGCTCGACGTGGACGCGCTGAAAGCCGCGATCACTCCGAAGACCCGAGCCATCATCCTCAACACCCCATCCAACCCCGGCGGCAAGGTCTTTACGCTCGCGGAGATTCAGGAAGTGGCCACCGTCTGCCAGGATCACGACCTCTTCCTGTTCACGGATGAGATTTACGAGTACTTCGTCTACGACGGCGCGCGCCACATCTCCCCGGCCACGCTGCCAGGGATGAAGGAGCGCACCATCGTGATATCCGGCTTCTCCAAGACATTCAGTGTCACCGGCTGGCGTCTCGGCTATGTTACAGCGGACAAAAAATGGATGGGCGCCATGAGTTACTTCCACGACCTGACGTATGTCTGCGCGCCCTCAGCCCTTCAACATGGCGCCGCCGCCGGACTGGAACAGCTGCCGCCCAGTTTCTATACCCAGTTAGCCGCCGACCATCAGAACAAGCGCACCCGTATGTTATCCGCACTTGACGACACGGGCCTAACTCCCACTACCCCGGCAGGTGCATATTATGTGTTAGCCGACGCCACCAGCCTCAAAGGCAAGACCTCTGCCGAGAAAGCACGCAACCTGCTCGCCGCCACGGGTGTAGCATCGGTGGCAGGCTCCGCATTCTTCCGTCCCGGCCGCGGTGAGAATCTGTTGCGCTTCTGCTTCGCCAAGAAAGATCACGATCTTGACGAGGCCTGCGAGCGCCTGCGCAAGCTTTGAATCCATCGATCGAGTTAGCAGGTGCCACGGCTCTGTGAGCGATCATTTGAGAAGGAGGATCAAGATGAAGCCAGCAAACGTCAGTAACCGCTCCCTTCGCACATCGGCATTGGTTTCAATGTGCGCCGCTATTGCATTTCTGGCGGTCGCGGGCACTTCACCAATGCGCGCACAAGACCCCCTCGATGGCGTCTGGCAAGGATATGACGGCGAATGGCGTCACGTGTCCGCGCAGTTGATTGCGCTCGCCGAAGCCACCCCTGAAAAGAACTTCGCCTGGCGGCCTGCGCCGGGGGTGCGCTCCACCAGCGAAGTCTATATGCACATCGTGGATGCAAATTTCTATCTGCTTAGCGTGACTGGCCCCAAGATGCCCGACGATCTGAAAGAGAACATGGATAAGACCGTCACTTCGAAGGCGGAAGTCATTCGCTGGCTCAAGCGCTCGCTGGAAGCGGTCAAGCAAGCGCATTTGAAAGAGACGCCCCAGCACCTCGCCCTCAAGGTCCACATCGAAAATCGAGATGCAACTGTCGATGGGATGTATCTCCGCATCATCGTCCACGCCAACGAGCACATGGGCCAGTTAGTCGCGTATGCCCGCATGACCGGTGTAGTTCCGCCCTGGTCCAAGTGATACTGCATACCGCGGCGTCCTCGACAGTGTTCGGGCGGCTAGCCACTTCCGGAAGATTGGCTGGACTAACAATCCGCGTGCAACCACCTGCGGTGGTGAGTACAATAAGTTATTGATTCAAAATATTTTTGACGAGAAATCCACACACTGGACCGGATTCGCGCGGAATCCACAAGGGAACACCTGCTAGTCTTCAGAATCCACGCAGTGGAGGGAGCCCGTCTATGCCAGATTCCGAGGGTGACTGCCTTGCGAGGTTCAGAGAGAGTGGGATCTTCCCAAATTGCGGAGATTCGATACCTGATGGCGCTGCAGTAATCCGTGGTGCGGGCTCGTTCTGCTCCTTGGATTGTGTGGTCTGGTTCTTTCAAGCGGAATTCGCTGAACGAGCGCGACGTCTGGCCTCCGGCTCGCAGAATTAGCATTACAGATATTGGAGGAAGAACTTGGCTTCTCAAACTTTATTCCCCGACCGTCTCCCGACCGGCGAAGGCATTCTGCCGTCGCAGGAAATCCTTAATTTTGTTCAGACGGGCAAGATTTTATCGAATCAGGAGATTCAGGAAGACCAGATTCAACCCGCAAGCATCGATCTCCGTCTTTCGCATGAAGCTTACCGGGTTCGGGCAAGCTTTCTGCCGGGAAGATCTACAACTCTCCTGACCAAGGCCACGGACAAAGGTTTGCTCACCGCCAAATTGGATCTGTCCGAGCCAACCCGTCTAGAACCTGGCGTCATTTACATCATTCCGCTTATGGAGAGTCTAGAACTTCCTTCAGACGTTTTCGGCATCGCCAACCCAAAGAGTACGACAGGAAGACTCGACATCTTCACGCGGCTGATTACCGAGCACGGCGATGAATTCGACCGCGTGCGGAGAGGTTACCGCGGAGGGTTGTTCGTCGAAATCATTTCTCAATCCTTCCCGATTATTGTTCAGGCTGGAATGACCCTCAATCAACTTCGCTTCGGGCGCGGCAAGTTCGTAGCTGCTGGCGATGCCAGGTTGAAGCAGTTGGACCAAGGCGCTCTTCTTATCGATGCGGATGAGGGTACTGGCAGATTCGATATCGATAGGGGTCTTCGTGTAACGGTCGATCTCTCCGGGAACGGTTCCGATGTCGTCGCTTATCAAGCAAAACGGTTGACTCCGCCGGTAGACCTGGGCAGGATCAACCACTACGACATTGCCGACTTTTGGACCCCTATCTATAAGAACGAAAGGCGGCAACACATTCTTGAGCCGGGAGAGTTTTACATTCTGGCATCCAAGCAGCGAGTGCGCGTCCCGGCAGATCTGGCCGCAGAGATGCTGCCATATGACCTTGCAACACAGGAGTTTCGCGTCCATTACGCCGGCTTCTTCGATCCCGGCTTTGGATACGGAAGAAACGGTGAAATCCCTGGAACAAAGGCGGTGCTCGAAGTCCGCGCCGGCACGGCTGAGATGCCAATTCTTATGGAGGATGACCAGTTTGTAGGGCGGCTGAATTACTACACAATGTCAGCGAAGCCAAGTAAAGTCTACGGTGGAACCATTGGATCGAACTATCAGCAACAGGGACTTGCACTGGCGAAGCAGTTCAAGCGAGAACAGCAGTGCCCGTCCGGTGTCATGCCGAATTCGAGGGCAGAGTCGAAAGGCAACTCAAATTCGGCCGCATGCCCCGGCGACGCTGCAGAGCAAAGTCGAGAGTTGGACGACGAACAGAAGCATTCAATGCTAAACATAGCTTTCCCGGAAAAGAGCGAATACACGATAAGCGCCAAGGATTGAAGGCATGCGGTTAACGATTCATCGCATGTCTTCCTTCCGACTCGTGCTTCACTCTGTTCCATTCCTTTTGAGATAGGCCCCCCGTCGCATCACGGAGGCCGATTAATGTATTTACAAAAATAGTTCGCTTGTTGTTTCGCAGACTATCAATGAGATTTGCGACACTAACAATAAAGGTGGCAGCGATCCCAACGAGCGCAATTATGTCGTTCGATCCCATTCCTTTACCTCGTCGGGTTTAGTCTGCGCGGACTAGCTCCGAGTGGGATTACGCAGATGACGCACTCAAATACGCTTCCATCAAAACCACCACCGCATACCAGCGACAATAGGCTGCGCCGTTTTCGATCGTGAATTACTTTTTGAGAATCGATTCGTCAGAAATGTACGGTCCGCCCGTTCCGCAAAACTAAGGGGAACTCTCAGACATCGTCGCGCGTAAATCAGGGAGCCGAGGAAACCCATGGGAAATCTCTGGAATGACATCAAGCATTCGTTGCACATGTTTTTCAAGAACCCCGGCTTCACTATCGCAGCCGTTGCAGCCCTGGCGCTCGGTATCGGCGCAAATACCGCCATCTTCACCGTCGTCAACGCGGTGCTGCTCAAGCCGCTCAGCTACCCCAATGCCGACCGCATTGTTCAATTTCTCAACATCTCGCCCGACGGCCGTGGCTCCGCGGCGTCCGTTCCCAAATTTCACGTCTGGCAGCAGCAGACCAATGTGTTCCAAGAGGTTGCCGCCTACGATTTCGCCGGGCCCGGCTTCAACATCACTGGCGATCGCCCCGAGCAAGTTCACGGATTGCATGTTACTGAGGGATACTTTCGCCTTTTCGGCGCGCCCATTCTGCTAGGCCGCACCTTTACCCCGCAAGAAGACGCGCCCAACGGCGGTAACGTTGTAATCCTCAGCTATGGCCTATGGCAGCGCAAATTCGGTGGCAATCCTAGCATCGTCGGCAAATCGATCTCTCTCGGCAACGAGCCTTACACAATTCTCGGCGTGCTGGGACGCGACTTCCATTCCGACCCTGAAGCCGACCTCTGGGTTCCGTTCCAGTTCGAACCCAACAGCACTAACCAGGGTCACTACTTTCTCACTGCCGGCATGCTCAAATCCGGAGTCACACTGGACCAGGCCAACGCGCAGATGAAGCTCGCGGCCAGCCAGTTTCACCGGCTCTATCCTGAGTCCAATCCCCAACAGAGCTTCGGAGTCGAGCCGCTGCGCGACGCGATTGTCGGTGATGCGCGCAAGTCTCTGCTCATCCTGCTGGGCGCTGTAGGACTGGTGCTGCTTATCGCCTGCGCCAATGTCGCGAATCTTTTGCTGGTCCGCGCCACGGGCCGCAAACGCGAGTTCGCCATCCGTTCCGCACTCGGAGCAGGCCGCGCGCGCATCGTTCGCCAATTGCTCACAGAAAGCGTTTTGCTCTCGGTCACCGGCGGCATTCTCGGCTTGGGCCTCGGCTTCATTGGCGTCCGCGCCCTGCTGGCAATCAGCCCGGCCGGTCTTCCCCGCATCGGCGATGACGGATCGGCCATCGGCGTGGATTGGCGCGTTCTCGGTTTCACGCTTGGCGTTTCGCTCCTCACCGGCATTCTTTTCGGACTTTTTCCCGCAATCAACGCCTCGCGTACTGACTTGAACTCTACGCTGAAAGAAAGCAGCAACCGATCCGGCACCGGGTTCCGGCAGAGCAAGGCCCGTTCGCTGCTGGTCATCAGCGAAGTTTCTCTCGCCCTAGTGCTGCTGGTAGGTTCGGCGCTCCTCATCCGAACCTTCATGGCGTTGCGCGCCGTCAATCCCGGGTTCCAGTCGCACAACATTCTGACCCTCGAAATGTCGCTCACCGGCGAGCGCTTTCAGAAGACTGCCGGCGTGGCGCAGCTCTCCCGAGCAGGCCGCGATCGCCTCAATGCAATTCCCGGCGTTGAAGCCTCGGCCTCCACCTGCTGCCTGCCCATTCAGGGCCAGTTCGGCTTGCCCTTCACGATCGTGGGCCGCCCGCCCGTCAAGGGCAACGACGCACCAGGCGGCGGCTGGATGAGCGCTTCACCCGGCTACTATGACCTCTTCAAAATCCCCATCCTCCGCGGCCGCGACTTCACCGAGAACGACAGCGCCGCCGCCCCAGACGTGGTCCTGATCAACGAAGCGCTGGCCAAACAGTTCTTCCCCAAAGAAAACCCCGTCGGCCAGCAGATTATTATCGGCCACGGTGTCGGCGCCGAGTTCGAAGAGCCAGCGCGCCAGATCATCGGCGTAGTCGGCAATACCCACGAGGGCGGCCTCAGCAACGACCCCGGGTCCATGATGATTGTCCCCGAGGCGCAAGTCACCGATGGCCTGACCTCCCTTAATGCTCGTATCGTGCCTCTGCGCTGGGTCATCCGCACCCACGGCGATCCCTACCAGGCCGTTCCCGCCATCACCGAACAGCTCCGCCAGGCTAGTGGCGGATTTCCCGTAACCCGTGTCCGGTCAATGGACGAAGTCGTGACCCGCTCCACCGCGCGCGAAAGCTTCAACATGCTGCTGCTGACTATCTTCGGCGCCGTCGCGCTGGTGCTGGCGGCCATTGGCATCTACGGCCTCATGGCTTACTCCGTGCAGCAGCGCACGCAGGAGATAGGCATCCGCATGGCCCTGGGAGCCGACCGCGCCACCATTCGAAAACTGGTTGTCTGGCATGGCATGAGGCTCGCTTTGGTCGGAGTAGTTCTCGGCATCGGCGCGGCTTTCGGCCTCACGCGTCTCATCGCCAGTTTCCTATTCGGCGTCAAATACTGGGACCCTGTCGTGTTCGTGACAGTCCCGGTCATCTTGTCCGCCGTAGCGCTGCTCGCCGTCTGGCTACCCGCAACCCGCGCATCCAGCCTCGACCCCATGCAGGCTCTGCGCGTGGATTAGCTGAGAGCCTGCTCGGATCAATGGGACTCCAAGAGCCCCCATCCCAAGTCGCTCCTTTAGACTGCCAATAGAGTGATTGATGGCGTGATTAAAGGCTTGATGAAGGCAATCGTGAAATGGGGACGGGATGCTGCGCGCATTGCGCTGGCTATGGGAATGACAAGCGGAATCGTACTCACCGGGTGCGGCACCCCCGGAGCTCCCATGCCGCCTTCGCTCAAATTGCCTGAACCAGTCACCAATCTCACCGCGTCCCGCACCGGAAACCAGGTCTCTCTCGCCTGGACCATGCCCAGGAAGAACACCGACAAGCTCCCCATCAAGGGGGACATCCCTGCACGCGTCTGCCGCAAGGAGGGTTCGGGAGCCTGCGAACCGGTGCCCGCCACCCTCTCTTTTGCTCCTGAAGCCAAAGCAACATTCAATGAGACGCTGCCCCAGCAGTTAGCTTCCGGCACGCCTCGCCCGCTGACTTACTTCGTCGAGCTGCTCAGCCCGCACAGCCGGTCCGCGGGGCCATCGAATGCCGCGCATATCCTGGCTGGAGAAGCCCCCGCGCCTGTTGCCGGACTTTCCGCACAGCTTCGCAAAGACGGCGTCGTGCTCCACTGGGCTGATACCCCGGCTGCCTCGCCCACCACAGTCATTCGCCTCCAACGTACGCTGCTCACCCATCCAACCGCTAACCCTGCAGCAAAGCCGGCTTCCCAACCCGGCATCCTCGCCCCTCCAAAAGAGCCTGACGAGCAAAGCCTGCTGGTCGACTCCCCCGGTCAACCTGGCCGCACCCCCGACCGCACACTGGACAAAACCATCCGCTTCGACCGCACCTATGAATACCGTGCTCAGCGCGTAGCCCGCCTCACTATTGACGGACAGACCGTTGAATTGGCCGGTCCGCTCTCCGAGCCAATCCGCGTCGAGGCTATCGACGTCTTTCCCCCTGCCGTGCCATCGGGACTAGCCGCCGTAGCCACAGCCGCCGACTCGACCACCGGTGCATCCATCGATCTAAGCTGGCTGCCAATCCCTGAAGCGGACCTCGCCGGTTACGCGGTCTATCGCCGAGAAGGTGAAGGCGAATGGCAGCGCATCTCACCCGCTCAACCGAATATCGGCCCAGCCTTCCACGACACGAAAGTCGAGCCCGGCCACACATACCGCTACGCCGTTATAGCCATCGATCAGGCCGGCCATGAAAGCGCCCGCTCCCCCGAAGCCGAAGAGACCGTCCCCAACCCTTAGCCGCACATTCCAGGAGAGATCCCTCCCATGAAATACTGCCGCTTCCTGCTCGACAATCGATCCCATTATGGCAAGGTGGAAGACCGCGCCGGTCAGCCCTGGATCACTGACCTGATCCATGCTCCCGAAGAAGACCTCGCCTTTCACCTCGCCCACAGCCATGCCGCCGCTCCTTCGCTCGACTTCGAGTCTCTCGCCTTCGAGCCCATGCCGCTATCCGCTGCCGACCTTCTTGCCCCAGTCACGCCCTCCAAGATCATCTGCGTCGGCCGCAACTACCGCGATCACGCCAAAGAACTGGGCAATGAAGTTCCGACCGAGCCGCTGCTCTTTTTCAAGCCGCCGTCGTCGCTGCTCAAGCCGGGAGGCATCGTGCGCATGCCCGCCGCCTCAGCCCGCGTCGACTTCGAAGGCGAACTGGCGCTTGTCATCGGCAAGCGCGTAACCAAGCTCCCCGAAGATGCGGATTGGCGGACCGTGATTCGCGGATACACCCTGGCCAACGACGTCACCGCCCGCGACCTGCAAAAGAAGGAATCCCAATGGACCCGCGCCAAGGGTTTTGACACCTTCTGCCCCGTCGGCCCCTTTATCAGCGACGAAGTCGACCCCGAATCCGGCCTCACGATCGAGACGTGCGTCAACGGCGAACTCCGCCAGCACGGCTCGACCCTCGACTTCATCTTCTCCATCCCCGCCCTGCTCAGCTACATAACGGAAGCCATCACCC
Organism: Occallatibacter sp.; assembly: GCA_049508975.1. Taxonomy (GTDB): domain Bacteria; phylum Acidobacteriota; class Terriglobia; order Terriglobales; family Acidobacteriaceae; genus Telmatobacter. The sequence goes on from JBELAI010000194.1 coordinate 10,074, forward strand.
TCGAGCCAGGCGATCTGATCCTCACCGGCACCCCCGCAGGCGTAGGCCCGGTCTCCCTAGGCGACCGCGTCGATATAAGCATTCCCGGCCTCGGCATCCTCACCAACACCTTCCAGCCGGAAGGCGCCTAGCACCCGTTTTGGCCCGAAAGTAATTGGCAGCCGGTTCCGCACAATCTGGGATATACTGCGGGAGAATTCCCCGGGTTCCCTAAAATGATAACTTTTGCATTGCGCCGGTTAACGTGGCGATCTCTATTCTGGCTTTGTCTGCTACTGGGCTCCAGCATCTTGTCCCACGCGCAGGCCACGGCCCGCATGAGCGCGGAATTTTCCCGCAACTCGTCTCCGAACCAGATCGATGCCTTTGCTGATTGGGCGCGCATTCAGCCGCTGCCCAACCACGTTCCGCTCTGGGCAACGCCTCAAAACAGTACCGGACCCGCCACCGCTCAAATGTCGGTGACAATCGTACTGTCGCCGTCTCCCCGGCAGCAGACGGCTTTAAAGCAGTTACTCGTCGATCAGAAGAACCCGGCATCTCCTGACTATCATCACTGGCTCACCCCCCAGGAGTTCGGCGCTCGATTCGGCTTATCGGACGCAGACCTCGCCGCAATCCGGAACTGGATCCAGTCAAAGGGCCTGCAAGTGACATTCGTTGCGCCGGGCCGCAACTTTGTCGGGATCAGCGGGCCTCCGGCCGCAATCGGTCGAGCCTTCGGAACCGAGATCCGCAAGTATAGGGTCAACGGATCCGAGCGCATCGCCCCATCGTCCGATCCGCTTATCCCGGCAGCTCTGGCGCCGGTGATCAAGGCCATTCATGGGCTCTACACCGTCGACGATCGTCCCCAACACTTCATTACCGAGCCGCAGATGGGCCGACCCGACCTGACACTCTCCGCTGGAACCAACTTCATTGTCCCGGCAGACTTCGCCACCATTTACGACGGAAACGTGCCGGCCAGCGGCTATCAGCAGACCATCGGGATCGTAGGGCGTTCACGAACGGATCCGGCCGACTTCCAGGCCTTCATACAAATCACCGGGGCACATTTTCAAAGTGTCACCGAAGTGGTCCCCACGGCCTTTGGTGGCGTCGATCCCGGCCCTGCATACACCACCCCGCCACCGAAGGGCGTCTCCATTGAGGATCAGAGCGAGGCCACGCTCGACGTGACCCGCGCCGGCTCCGTCGCCATGAATGCAGACCTGCTCCTCGTCGTCGCCACAGCGGCCAGCGGTGGGATTGAGGCGGATGCCCAGTACCTTGTGCAGACGACGCCCGTGCCCACGCAGATCATGAGCATAAGCTTCGGCGCCTGTGAGTCCGAGGGCGGCAAGTCTGGCGTGGACTTCTGGGATTCACTCTTCCAACA
>JBELAI010000195.1:0-12662 GCA_049508975.1 Occallatibacter sp.
GACAAGCCCGCCGGCTACTTCGACGCCCGCGACGCCCTGCGTCCCGATGCGGCCCAGGCCATCGCCGCTCTCCGCCACGCCGGCCTCCGCGTCCTCATGCTCACCGGCGACTCCGCTGTGGCTGCCGGGCCCATCGCGCGCCAGGCGGGAATCGCCGAAGTGGAAGCAGGCTTGGACCCGGCCGGCAAGCTGGCCCGCATTCGCGCCCTGCAGCAGACTGGCCTCCGCGTAGCCATGGCCGGCGACGGCATCAACGATGCTGCCGCACTCGCCCAGGCTGACGCCGGCATCGCCATGGGCACAGGCTCCGACCTGGCCCAGGAAGCCGGCGACGTCCTGCTGCTCCGTGCGCAACCCTCCGCCATTCCCGCCGCACTCGCCCTGGCCCGCCAGACCCTCCGCATCATGCGCCAGAATCTCGCCTGGGCCGTCGGCTACAACCTGCTCGGCATTCCGTTGGCCGCGGGCCTGCTCTATTCCGCGTTCCACATCCTGCTAACCCCCTGGTTAGCCGCCGCCGCCATGGCACTCAGCTCAGTGTGCGTATTAGGCAATAGCCTGCGCCTCCGCCGCTGGCAGCCCGATTCCCACTAGCGCCATGCCTCTCAAGTCCAACACATCAATGCCGTCATTCTGAGTCCTCGATGGTGCTGTCATTCTGAGCGAAAGGGGCCCCAAACGCTTTTCAGTTTGGGGGTGGTGAGTCGAAAGCCTGCCCTGAGCGAAGTCGAACGGGAATCTGCGTTTGTCTTTCGCAGGTCTTACAGGCTAGTTCATAACAAACAAGAGGCTGTCATCCTGAGCGAAAGGGGCCCCAAACGCTTTTCAGTTTGGGGGTGGTGAGTCGAAGGATCTGCATTTGCCCTTTCCCGATTTTCACCACGAACTTTAGGGACGGAACGCTAGAGTGTCTTCGGGGCCATACTTAACTTATGTAGTTGCCGAGGTTGCTACTTATGCCGTTGAAAGCGTTGTTCAACGCGCTCGCTATGGACTTCACTCCAGCTATCCCGCCAAAGGCGAGCAAAGCCGCAATCAACGCGTATTCAACCAACTGCTGACCTTCTTCGCGGCCGGCCAAATCTTGACCCTTCCTATACAGCTTGAGAAGTGTCGTGTTCATCGTCGGCTTTCCGCGTGCGGCCGAGGTTCCTATGGAGACAGTCGCTAGAACCACCGGCCAAATGCGGCAGAGTATCAGTCATCCTCTCAAGCCAACCGGCATTTACCGTTCGAATGTTGACGAACTCGAAACTTCCCCATTGGCGACTGTCGTTAGCTAATAATATGTCCGGTGTTCTTAGCAAATGAAGTGTCCGCATAGCGGGCGGCGAAGATGGAGCCATGCGCGAGAGCATGGAGATCTATCCGAGGACCGCGGCGGAGCGGGCGATGAAGTTGCAGGAAGTGTTGTTACGGCATCAGCGAGCGGCAGATGCGTCGATGGCGGAAGCGCTTCGAAGAACAAGGCCACCAGGGATTGCTGGACCGGCGACTGCGGAAGCCGAGCAGCAGACGAGTGCCGAAGGAGCAGGCCGAAGCGGTTCTGAGCCTATACCGGGACAAGTACTTCGATCTGAACGTGCGGCACTTTCATGAGAAGCTCGGCGAGGAACATCAGATCGGGTTGAGCTATACGTGGGTCAAGCAGGCCCTGCAGGCGACCGGCCTGGTAAAGCGCAAGGCCAGGCGCGGCGTGCATCGCAAGCGGCGCGAGCGGCGTCCGCTGCCGGGGATGATGCTGCATATCGATGGCAGCGATCACCAGTGGTTTCAGGATGAGCGCCGGCACGACCTGATCGTAATCCTGGACGACGCCACCAGCGAGATCTACTATGCGCAGCTGGCCGAGGAAGAGACGACCGCCACAGTGATGGCCGGGCTGCGTGCAGTGATCGAACAGAAAGGGATATTCTGCTCGCTCTATTCCGACCGTGGAGCGCATTTCTGGCTGACGCCGAAGAGCGGCGGCAAGGTCGACCATGATCGTCCCACCCAGGTGGGCCGTGCCATGAAGGAGCTGGGAGTCCATATGATCGCAGCCTATTCGCCGCAGGCGCGAGGACGCTCGGAACGCAGCTTCTCCACCTGGCAAGGACGGCTGCCCCAGGAGTTGCGATTGCGCGGAATCCGAACTCTGGAAGGAGCCAACGGCTTTCTCAATGAGCACTACATCGCCGACTTCAACCGCCGTTTTACGGTTCCGGCAGCACAGCGGGGAACAGCGTTTCTATCCTGCCGGAACAGGAACCTGGAAATGGTCTTTACGCAACGATTCGAGCGAACAGTGGATCGGGACAACACCGTGCGCTTTCAAAACCTTGTCCTGCAGATCGAGCGAGCCGAGTGGCGCCCCACCATGGCCGGATGCAAAGTGATTATCCATCAACATCAGGACAACACCCTGACTCTCATGGTCGCAGGACATCGCGTCGGACACTACAGCGCAGAAGGAAAGCTCTTGACGCCGTTGACGAAGAAGCAGATCAAGGCCGTGGAAAAGACGTTGAAAGGAAAAGTCAAAAAGCCGACTTTCCCTTTCAACTTGCAAATCCCGCAAAATACGCGGGATTCGCACTTTCCCACCGCCTCTACGATGACGACTGAATGATTTTTCTTTACCAAAACAAACCGGACACTTCATTTGCTTGAAAAACCGGACATTTCTACTTGCTAACGACACTTCCCCATTGGCGACGATACTACCGCAATGCTCGGCGTCGGATCGAAGAGCATAATGAAAGCGATCAATCGAGTGAATTAATGCTGTCTTTTTGTGTGGTTTTGCAGAGGCTGGACCCGAGGAGAGTGCATTATGAAGACGATTATTCGAAACCTTACCGGCGCACTGCTCGTTGCCGCGGCAGCGCTCGGAATGGGCCGACTACAAGGCAGCGCTCAGGAAATTCGCCCGCGCGATATCAAGGCCCAACAGCCACAAGAGGTGATCTCCGGGAGCGACCCGTGCCAGCGCGCCAGGGAAAGCTCGCGGCATTCCATTTGGAAGCGCGATGCAATTGATCCAAAAACGCTCGTCCAGGACCTGAATACGCTGATGGAAAGAAGCGACGAAGTGATTCTGGCAGGATTCCTCGACGCCGCATCTGTGATATCTCCCAACGGCAAAAGCACTGTCACGTACGAGGAGGTCAGAGTCATACGCAGTTGGAAAGGGTCGCATCATGGCGGCGATACACTCACCTTCGGAGTTCCCTATGGCGAAGTTAGCTGTGAGCCGACTGGCCGGTTCGATGGGTCTATTTTCTCGGTCATGCCGGACGATTTTGGGGTGCCCGCCCCTGAGCCTTTTGCCTGGGTATCGGTATTGTTCCTGCGGCAATCCAAGGACGAAGAAACGCAGTTGGTACAAGGCCTTCGCCCGGCCGCGGGGCAAGGCGTGCAGGGGATGTTCACGATTAAGACCCCCGCTCCGACCCAGAACGAGCCAGTGAGGGAATGCGGCGGCAATCAGTGGAGTTGGCAACGCTGCAACGCCTATCTGGGAGCCAGCGAAATTCCCGTGGAGGTTCCCTACGCTCATGATCCCCTTGCCAAGAGATACGGCGGCATGCCCGCGTCGGATTTTTTGCACGAAGTGCAGTCCGTGGCGGCCGGAGAAGGATTAGTCGAGAAGTCTTTTCTGAGGTGGGGAGCCCTCAACACTCCCCCATGCGGCGGAAGAAAGGGTCGTGGCAAAAGTCGCGATGCGAGTCACTTTATTGCGTTCTTTCGAACGAATTGTCGCCACTCTTCCGTTTAGGTCCCGAGTGACCGGCTATGCGGAAGTTTCGAGTTCCGCAATAGACGTTCGCCTGTCCAGATGGATTTTGACCGAAAGATGCTTCCGGGCTGCCGGCCGTTCAGGAGCTACAAAGAAAAATAGCGCGACAATGCCGTCAAGCAGCGAATCGGCGATGCATTTCTTCGCCCCCGGGTCCGTGACTCACTTCGATTCAAAGGAGAACAGCCGCCACCACTCAGTACCCCGCTCTAAGCGAGTAGGAAGAATCGCTTCACCCGTGAATTTCGAGATGGCATTCTCCCAAAACCGGAGTGCCTGAGAATTCGACTCCATCACGCGAACTTCCCATGGGCCCGTGAACTGTTTCCAAACCCGATGTGCCGCTTGAGTCCCGATTCCACGCTTTCTGTATCCGCGAAGAATGAAAAACTCAGCCATATCCCAGGGGTTCGCATCCCCGCTGATCTCGGATCCTCTCTTCACGAGAATCAAGCCTGCCAACTTTTCATTGACCTTTACAAGAAATGGATGACGGCCGGCTTCGCTCCAATAAAGTGGAAGACGTCTGTAGCCAAACCTGCCATCCGGCCCTATCTCGATATCGCGGAACTCACTGAAATCGTACGCGTACAACTCAAGCAAATTGGCCAGGACCGGCTCTTGTTCCGGAGCCGCTGGAACTACGGCGACATCGTCGAATCGATTTGCTGGGCGCTTTTCCATATTCCAGGCGGGAGACCGGGGCCTTGGTTTTGAGTATTGCACTCTCGCCTCGGCCGCTTTAACCAATTGGGTGTGAGCTGCATGGTTACTCAGGTAACATTTTTTCTTCACAAAAGCTGTAGACACTCCGCTTCCTACAACTTTCTGGTGATGATGGTTACCACGTTCTATGGAGGTAAATGCCCAGTTATTAGGCATTTTTTGATTGATTTGTTGAGCCGGAAGCGTAAATTGGTACTACACAATCGATTACCATAACGAGGTGATCAGATTGTTACCCGCGAATCGGTTTGCAAGTTGGCGCACAGGCCGGTCCGGATAAAGAATCCCTCGAAGGAGTCTCCCGATGCACGAAATTCTGGTTGCTCTCGCTTTTGTGGCCATGGTTGCCTGCCCGGCAATCGTCGCCGCCCTGCCGCAAAAGGATGCCGAGCACGACGCCTAGCCGCCATTTCTCACAGGCCTTGCTGCGCAGCCAAACCGGAAAGCTGTCACCAATCTTTCCCCGAAGTTTGCAGATTGATTCGCTTCAAACGCGCACAATCGGTTTATGGCTAACAAAACTCCCAAAATCTCCCGAGTTTACAGTCCCTCCGTTCGCCCTGTCCGCGGCCAAAAAACAGCCCGTTTTCCGAATAAATCCACAAAACATTGAAACTAATAGTGTTACGCAGAAATTACACCCAAACAGCTACGAAAACAAACAACTTACGTCGATAGCGGTCAAGGCCAGTTTCAAAAACAAACAACTTACGTCCCCTCGGCATACCCTCGACTTCCCATTGCCTTCCATCTCCCATGTGATCTAGATCACTGGTTGGTTGACCCCAGCACGTTAGCCTCGTATCGTTAGAGGTTGACTATGAAAATATCTGGGAACACAGTGCGGATAGGAATTGCAACGGCCGTCATCCTGGGAACGGTTGCCTGGCTGGCGTTTACCGGTTATGGTGCAGGCAAGCAGTATCTGGTCCATATCTCCGAGCTGGGCGGGATGGGCGACAAGGCGTATTCGCGGCAACTGCGCGTGGATGGGTTTGTCATCCCCGGCTCGATTGAGCACGACGGCCCCCACGTCACGTTTACGATGAACGAGTTTGAGAGCCACAACCCGAAGGCTCCTGAAGGCCGGCTGCTCAAGGTGGTGTACAAGGGCTCCGAGCCGCCGCCGGATACGTTCAAGGACGACGCACAGGCCGTGGCTGCAGGCACATACGGACGCGATGGAGTCTTCCACGCAACCGAGCTCCAGGCCAAGTGCGCCAGCAAGTATGCGCCGGCCGGACCAAATCAGCCGGGCGCAAAGCCATCGATGGCCGCACCTCCGAAATCGAACGCCTCCGCTCCCGCTGTCGGCAGCGACAAACCAGCCGCCCCAAAACCGGCTGCATAAGGATGAACTCCGCACGCGCCGAAAAGGCGGTAGCAACTTTGCCCCTGTGTGCCCGTCTTGACGGTGTTTCACGGCTGTTTGGATCTTTTGCGGCGCTACGCCAGGTAACCGCAGACCTTGAGGCTGGCCGCTGTTACGTCCTGATCGGCGAAAACGGGGCTGGGAAATCAACACTTTTAAGGATTCTGGCTGGGTTGTTGCGGCCAAGCTTTGGCACGATCGAAGTATTCGGCGGTCAGGACCCGCAGGAAGCACGTGCCCGCATCGGCTACATGAGCCACGCCCCCATGCTTTACGACGAGCTGACTGCCGTTGAGAACCTGCAATATTTCAGCAGCCTCTACCCGGGCCGAGCTAGCCTGTCGCCGGCTGAGGCGCTAAGGCAGGTGGGGCTTGATCCGGATTTGAATCGCACCCTGGGCCAGTACTCGCAGGGTATGCGGCAGAGGACGTCCCTGGCACGCGTGCTGCTGCCGGTGCCGGAGTTGCTACTGCTGGACGAACCCTTCTCCAATATGGACGTGGAATCTGTCAGCCAGATGGTGAAGCTGCTCGCCGGGTTCCGCCAGGGGAACCGTACCATCGTTATCACCACGCACCAGCGCGAACACGCCGCACCCATTGCCGACTATGTGCTTGCTCTCAAAGCGGGGCGGGTCGCGAGTTTCGTGCCAGGGAGCCCCACGCTATGAAGACCAACGGAGCGCGCTTTCTGGAATCGCTGGGAATCCCCTTCGAGATCCGCGAATATGAAGTGGACCCCGACGATTTGACGGCCATCACCGTGGCCAAAAAGATTGGCATGCCCGCGGAGCAGGTCTTCAAGACGCTGCTGGTAACGGGAGGACCGAATATCTACCGGTTTGCTGTGATTCCGGGGGACTCGGAGTTGGACTTCAAGAAACTGGCGCGCGCTGCGGGCTTGCGCAAGGCGGAGATGGCGCCGCTCAAAGATGTGCAGCCGCTCACCGGATACATTCGCGGTGGTGTGACTCTTTTTGGCGCAAGGAAGGCTTACCCGGTCTATATCGACGAGACGGCAGTTTTGTTTGACAAGATCAGCGTTTCGGCCGGAGCGCGCGGAACACAGCTGATCCTTTCGCCGGAGGACTACCTGCGCGCCGCGCAAGCGCTGGAAGTCGAAGTGCAAACCGCCGACCTGACAAAGGATGCGGTAAGGATTCCTGGACCTGCAACGACGGAGGCGCAATGACCAGCGCCCTATGGTCGCACCTGGTCAAGGACCTGCGCATTGAGTGGCGCTCGCGCGAAGCGATCAACTCGATGCTCTTCTTCGCGCTGCTGGTGGTGGTGCTGTTTTCGCTGGCCTTCTCGCCGCGAGGCGCATTCTCGCAGGAGATTTCCGGCGGCGTAATTTGCGTTGCCACGCTGTTCGCGTCGATGAGTGCTTTGAACCAGGCTTGGGCACGCGAGATTCGCCACCAGGTGCTGGACGCGCAGCGCATGGCGCCGACACCGGGCGCGGATCTTTTCCTGGCCAAGGTGCTGGCGAATTTTCTTTTCGTTTCCATTGTGCAGCTGGTGTTGGCACCGGTGTTTCTTGTCTTCTACAACCTGCGCGTAGAGGGCCAGGCGTGGATGCTGGCGCTGGTGCTGCCACTGGGAACATGGGCGCTGGTGGCCAACGGAACTTTCTTTGCCGCGCTTTCGATCCGCAGCCGCAACCGCGAGCTGCTGCTGCCACTGATTCTGTTTCCAATTTTTATGCCCGCGCTGTTGGCGATGGTGCTTGCCACCGGCTCTATCCTCACCGGCGACAGCGATCCCACGTTGTGGATCAAGCTGCTGGCCGGGTACGACATCATTTTCACGACTGTCAGCTTGTTGTTGTTCGACGTGGTGCTGCATGCGGAATAGGCAAACATTGCAGCCGCATCACATCGACCTCGGCCACCGTGTGATAGCATCCACCGAAGATCAGGCAAAAAACAGCGTTTGGAGGGTATCTTCAGTGGGTACTGGACGCCGCCTGATACACAGTCGCAGGGCCTAGTCAGCTCTGGGAGTTCAACTCTCCTGCCCTCCGCCAGCCTGCGACCGGCCTATTCTTTCTTTCGTCTGTCCGGCATTTGAAGGCCGCCGACGTTACAACGTGTTGCGCTTGCAAGTCTTAAATTCCCAGCACCTCATTCCTGCAAACTGCCTGTTCGCGTTGACAAGTTATCGTGACTTGTATAGACTCGTGGAGTATCAGGCGGCGTCCAGCCATGCTGGCGTAGGAACAGAATTGCAAAAGGCTCTGGATTGACTATCCAGAGCCTTTTTGCTGCGACCGCAAGCCCTGAAAGGCACAGCATACCGCCTCCTCATCTCGATTGACCCCTCCCGCCGATATGCCGTCGTAAACTAGTAGGGTTCATCAGGACGTCCAATGAAGAAACTCGCAATTGGAATTTACGTTTCAATTACCGTTGCCCTGCTGGCCTGGGGTTTCTACCAGGCAGTCTTCGTCGCTCCGGCGGACGCCATGCAGGGCGAAGTTTACCGCATCATTTTTTACCACGTGCCGTCGGCGTCGGTGGCGTTTCTGTTCTTCGCCATCTCACTGGCCGGCTCGATTGGCTTTCTGGCGTTTCGGCGCAACAACGCTGTGCGGGCGCAGGCCGCGGACGCATGGGCGTTGGCGGGAGCCGAGGTCGGCGTGGTGTTCTGCACCGTGGTGCTGATCACTGGGCCCATCTGGGGACGGCGCGCATGGGGCATCTGGTGGACCTGGGATGCACGGCTGACCACTACCCTGGTGCTATGGCTGATTTATGTCAGTTATCTGCTCCTGCGGCGATTTGTGGCTGGCCCGCAGATGCAGACGCTGGCCGCGGTGCTGGGCATTTTTGGGGCGCTGGACGTGCCGATTGTTTACATGTCGAACCGCTGGTGGCGGACGCAACATCCAGCCCCGGTTTTTGGCGGAGACTCGAGCGCGGGGATGGATCCGGCCATGGTTTCGGCGCTGATGTGGAACATGTTGGCATGGCTGGCCTGGGGAGTGCTGATTCTCTTCCTGCGCTACCGCGTCGAACGGCAACATCAGATATTTGCTGCGCGGGATGCGCAGGACGCACTGAACGCCTGAAAGCGAACGAATCAATTCCAGGACAAGGAGAACAGGAAAATGGACGAGCGCGCAATTCTCGATCACCAATTCACTGTCGCGGCGTACGTGGTTACATGGGTCATTCAACTGGGCTACCTGGCTTGGCTGGGGATGAAATGGCGGGCGCAAAAGAGATCTGCCGCGCAGCAAGAGAGGACGCCTCGCTAAGCTGCGATCGCCTGCATAAAATGCTTAAATTCAATCATCTAGAGGGAACATGCAAGGCCCCGCCCAGGGGCCTTTCCCATTCTACGCGTTAGCCAAATGACTACCACCAAAGTGTCAAGGGCATAGCACAAGCAGACCTCAAAACACAGTCTTTGTGGGATTCAAGTCTCTTCCAATCGGGTCGATGATGCAGATGGGTCAAGGTTTCATTGAGCCCCTTCAGGAGATACAGCAATGCACGATCTGTTGATTGCTCTGGCGTTTATTGGAATGGTAGTTGCTCCTGCGGTCGTCGCGGCGAGGTCTGGCGCTGAGTCCGCTGACGAATTGGACGACTAATTCACCTTGCTAGCTTTTTAAGGGGGAATTACCCACCATGGCAAAGCTCATCTACAAAACTCTCGGCTTCGCGGCACTGGCGCTCCTCGGCTTCACCCTCTATCAGGCGTCACTCCAGGGTCATCAGTCGAATGCGGCCGCGCTCACGACCGGGAGCGGAATCGTTCAATCGGCGATGAACACAGCGGGTCCGGCGGCGGATCGAACGATCTCAGGATTTACCGCTAATCTGCAATCCTACTTGAATACAGGCGAATACTTTCTTCAGCGGAACGGAACCAAGGCGCGTCTCCAGTTTGAAAGCATGGCGAGCAGCCTGCCCTCGAGCTTAGGGAACTGGCTCCCCAGGAACGGTTCCAATTGGCTTCAGAGCACGGCACAGAAAGCTTCCCAGGTAGCGGGCAACAATCCAGGCACCCTGGCGAAGAAAATTCCCGTCGTCCACGGGGCTCTGGATGCGACCAAAGAGCGCATCGCTGCAGTTGGTCAATCGATCAATGGCGCGGCATCGGGCTTCTAAAGGTTGGCTCGAACGAATTGCTTCCGGCACGCACCTGCTTCCACCTTGCCTGAGCACCCTCTTGTCACCTCCTACACCGCCAAAACAATTGCCCTTCGTCTTCGCAAACGATAGACTGGTGGTTTGAGGGGCCATTCATGTTAGTTGTTATGAAAGCGCAGGCCACGCCGGAGCAAGTCCAGGCGGTCTGCGACTATATTGAGCAGTTGGGTTTCCGTGCCCACCCACTTCCCGGAGCCCAGCGCACCGCCATCGGCATCACCGGCAACAAGGGTGAGGTAGAGCGCGGAAACATTGAGGAACTCTCGGGCGTCGCCGAGGTCATTCGCGTCTCGAAGGCCTACAAACTGGCCAGCCGGGATGTGAAAGAAGAAGACACCATTATCCAGTTCCCCGGAACCAACGCCACCATTGGTGGAAGCGACCTGGCGGTTGTTGCCGGCCCCTGCTCCATCGAGAGCCGCGACCAGGCTTTCGAGATTGCCGAACAGGTGGCGGCGGCCGGAGCCCAGTTTTTCCGCGGCGGCGCTTATAAGCCGCGCACTTCGCCTTATGCATTTCAAGGGCTGGGCTTGGAAGCACTGCGCATCATGGCGGAGATTCGGGAACGCTACGGCCTGCGCATTGTAACTGAGGCAATTGACAACGAGACGTTGGAACTGGTGGCCGAATGGGCTGACGTGATCCAGATTGGCGCGCGCAACATGCAGAATTTCTCGCTGCTGAAGAAGGCCGGCAAACTGCGCAAACCGGTGCTGCTGAAGCGCGGGCTTTCCGCGACTCTGGAAGAGTTTCTGATGTCGGCCGAGTACGTTATGAGCGAAGGCAATTACCAGGTAATTTTGTGCGAGCGCGGCGTGCGCACCTTTGCCGACCATACGCGCAACACGCTCGACCTGAGCATTGTTCCGGCGGTGCAGCGGCTGAGCCATCTGCCTATTCTTGTTGACCCGAGTCATGGAACCGGCCGGCGCGACAGCGTATTGCCCATGGCGCGGGCCGCGGTTGCTACGGGCTGCGATGGCATTCTGGTTGAGGTGCACAACCACCCTGACAAGGCGCTTTCCGACGGACCGCAGTCGATTTATCCGGATCAGTTCGTGCGCATGATGGACGAGATCGAACAGATTGCCCCTGTGGTAGCCCGGCGGCTGCCGCGCGGCATCCATGTAGCCGCAGCAGCGGATTGAGCGCATGAGACGGTCCTCAGGCCCCAGCAAGACACCGGGCGCCTCAGGTCTCGCTTTTGAGACCTGGGGTATCCCCACACCGGGTGCCCCCGGTCTCGCTTTTGAGACCGGGGTTTCCTCCAAGCCAGCTTTGATCGCGGCATTGTTCGTCCTGGCATCGCTAACTTCCTGCCGGTCCCACGACTTTCCCCAATACCCACCCAACTATCGCGAATATGCCTACGTGACCAACGGAGACAGCGGCACAGTGACGGTGCTGGACGTGGTAAATGTACGTCTGGACCGCGAGGTGCCGGTGGGGCAGAATCCTGTGGCCGTGACGGCCAGCCCTACACGCAACGAAGTATATGTGGTGAATTCCGGAGCCAGGGAAGGCCTGGGATCTCTCTCGGTAATCGATGCCGAGAAGAACACAGTTGCGGCTACGATTGCTCTTCATCGCAAGCCGGTGTCGATCGACTTGAATGCGGAAGGGACCTTGGCCTACGTAGCCAACTCCGAATCGAATTCGATTTCCGTCGTCGACCTCAAGGCGCGGCAGGAGATTGCGCAGATTGGCACAGGTGAACAGCCGGTGGCCGCGCGCATTACGCCCGATGGCAGGACGCTGGTGGTGGCGAACCGGCGCGGCAACTCGGTGAGCATTTTCGATGCTGCCGCGCGCACCGTGCGCTCCGTCTTCAATGGCTGCCCCGGCGCTGCCGACGTGGCGATACTGCCGGATTCTTCGAAGGCGTTTGCGGCTTGCTCGGGCGGACACCAGGTGATGGCCATCGCGCTTGCCGATTCAAAGTTGAGCCCCGGCAAGCCGGACAGGCTCGAGTCCTTGCTCGACGTTGGCCGTGCGCCGGTGCAACTGGCGTTGAAACCGGATGGCGGCGAAGTGTTTGTTTCGAATTCGCTGAGCAACTCGGTCAGCGAGGTGGACACCAGCAAGAACGATGTCGGCGGCGCGTATCTGATGGGCGAGGAGCCGGTACGGGGCCTGGTCTCCTTCGACAATACCATGCTGTATGTTGCGAATTTCCGGTCGCAATATATCACGATCTACTCGATCGACGAAGGCAAGCGAGGTCCGTCCATTCATGTGGGCGATGGACCAGTAGCGATGGCTTTCTCCGGTTCACACCTCTTGATTTTCGTGGTCGACAACCGGTCAGCGGATGTAGCCGTGGTGCGCACGGCGGATGCGACAGGGCTGCGGACGGCTATGAAGTCGATGTTCACGATTCTGCCGACTGGGCGCGGGCCGAATGCTATTGCAGTCAAGGCGTTTTCGGTGCAATGAGTTGTGAATGATGACTTTCGAAAACAGCCAGAATCCGAGTCGAAGAATAGCAATCTGGCTCTTCGCAGTCGTAGGCCAGTTTGTCTTGGCTGTCATCTTAAGCACCGTGCCGGGGATCCTGTTTGAGGCATTGGTTGACTCGCACTTCCATAACTCATTTCCGGGTAATTACTGGCCAGTCCCC
>JBELAI010000196.1:0-11411 GCA_049508975.1 Occallatibacter sp.
GACCAGCTTGCGTTCTGGGCCATCACCGTCGGCTCCAACCTGTCTTCCTCGGTACCGTTCGTGGGCAGCAAGATTCACTTCCTGCTGCTGGGCGGGAATCAGGTAAACGCCAACGCGCTGCTGCGCTTCTATGTATTGCATTGCGTAGTTCTGCCGCTGGCGGCCATTCTCTTCATTGCTATACATTTCTGGCGCATTCGCAAGGACGGTGGCCTGTATGTTCAACAGTCGGAGCCCAAGGCTCAGGCGGTTCCTGAAGCTGCGCTTACCGCAAAGGAGGTGAAATGAGCGATCCGAAGGAATTCGTCGCGGGCATCGACTCAGACCAGCGCCGCTCACCCACGCGCGTTGTTTTCGTAACGCGGCGCACATCGGCGCAGGTGAAAGTCAACCGGGAAGACGAGGTACAGACATTTCCGGAAGTGCTCTTCCGCGCAGCTTTGGCCATCGAACTGCTCGCCATCTCATTGGTTCTAATTTCGCTAAGATTCAACGCTCCGCTGGAAGGCATCGCCGATCCGACGCACACGCCTAACCCTGCAAAAGCGCCATGGTATTTCCTTGGATTACAGGAACTGCTTCACTACTTTCCGCCCGTTGTTGCCGGCGTGCTGGTTCCGACGCTTCTCATCGTCGCTCTGATTGTCATTCCATATTTCAACATAAACATCGAAGCCGACGGCATGTTTCTGAAGGATCGAACAAAACGCCTTCGGCTGTTTTACGTGGTGTCCCTCGGAATGCTGATCTTTCTTCTGGCATTCCATGTCTACGTTGCCGTCGGGCCGACATTGATTGTGGCCCTGGCAATGATCGTCGCTGCCTGCAGCTCGCCCGATTCCCCATCACGGTTTCGCCGCTATCTCGCGCTCAAGCCGCCGGCCTACTGGATCATGACATGGTTTCTATTTGAACTGATTGTGCTCACCGCTGTCGGCACATGGTTCCGCGGCCCGGGCTGGTCCTGGGTATTGCCCTGGAGGAGTTAAGTGCAATCCATGAGAAAGTGTCTTTCCTCTGCGTGGCAGAAGCTCTTCGGCGATCCCGTGCGGGCATTCGGCGTCGTCAGTGTCATTTTGCTGTTGTCGCTGGCAATCGCTCCTGCAAAGGAACACTTCAGCCAGTGGCATAGCTATCAGCGGCACTATTTGACGCTGATCCGCGATCGCGGCGAAGCCATCAGTCTGCGCCGGCGATTCCAGCCGGGCATTCATCAAATCTGGCTTCCGGAACTCGGTGTTGTTGACCGCTGCACTACCTGCCACCTGGGACTGAACGAAGCCAGTCTGGGCGACGTGGCCCAACAGCCCTTCCGCAAACATCCCGCAATTCCACACTCGCTGGATGGATTCGGCTGCGTGATCTGCCATGGCGGGCAAGGCCAGGCCACAACTGTGGACGAAGCGCACCACAGCGAGCGAGCCGGCGAAGAACCGATCCTTCCCGCCAAATACATCGAGTCCGGTTGCGGCCAATGCCACCAGAACGCACTGACGGGAACACCGCAGCTCAACTCTGGCAGAACAATGCTGACGCGCTATGGCTGCGTTCATTGCCACGCTATTACGCGCCCCGACGGGACGAAAGTGCTCGCGACGGATCATCCTCCGTCGCTCGTGCATATAGCAGACAAGACGACGCGTGAGTGGGTTTATAGCTGGCTCAAGGATCCGCAGGCTTACGCGGCATCGACAACGATGCCCAATTACAAACTCAGCGACGGGGATGCGAGCGATATATCCGCGTACCTGGTCAGCACCAGCACGCCGCATGCGGGAGACACGGTTGCGGCCGATACGAAGACGGTTGCAAATCCCGACCCAACGGCGGGGCCAAGCTTATATGGCCAATCGTTCTGCGCCTCCTGCCATGCCGTTCAGAATGCGGCAGGCAACCTGGTGGGCGGCGACGTAGGTCCTGAACTGACGCGCATTGGCAACAAGGCCAAGCCGGAATGGTTAACGGCATGGCTTCAGAATCCACGCATCTACGATGCGACAACGCCCATGCCGCACTATCGCTTCACACCGCAACAGATCACGACCTTGACCGCGTATCTGCAAACCAAATCGGACTCTGATTATGGTTCCGGCGTTCATCTCGATGCGGCCAGCCCGCAGCAAATTGCTCACGGTCGCAAGCTGATCGTGGAGCTTGGATGCGCGGCCTGCCATGAGATCAACGGCGTGCAAAAGCCGGAAAACTTTGCTCCCGATCTCAGCACCATTGGAAGCAAGCCGCTGGCGCAGATCGTTTTCCTGCCTGGCATGGAACATTCGGTGGCAAGCTACATCGTCGCCAAGATCCGTCAGCCGCGAGCCTTCGGCGCCAGCGTCAAGATGCCGCAGTTTGCCCTGACCGCTTCGCAGACGGATGCGTTGACCACGGCGCTGCTTGCGCAGACAAATCGCGGCAAGTCCATGCCGGACAATTTGCGTGTCGCCGCAGTTCCAGACACAAACTACCAGCCCGCCTGGCACGCGGGCAAGCTGATCACCGAATTGGCCTGCTTTAGTTGTCATCGCATCAACGGCAAAGGCGGCGATATGGCGCCCGATCTCACGTGGGAAGGCAGCGCGGTACAGCGGCCATGGCTTACAGACTTCCTGAAGAATCCGAACACACTGCGCCCGTCGCTGATTCGCCGCATGCCGCGCTTCAATCTCAGCGACAGCGATAACAAGGAATTGACCGACTACATTCTTGCCGTCTACCAGTCGCCGGCCATCGATGCGGATCTCGCACCATCGGCCACAAATCCCCCGGAAGCAGTGGAACATGGGAAGCAATTGTTCTATTCCAAGTACGCCTGCCAATCGTGCCACATTGCCGACTCGAAGAACGATAAGGGCTATATAGGACCGACGCTCACACAGGTTGGTTCGCGGTTGACCCCGGCATGGGTCTACGCGTGGCTCAAAGATCCCCAGGCGCTGCGGCCCGGCACGATAGAGCCAAATCAAAACTTGAGCGATGAAGACGCCCGCGCGCTGACGGCTTTCCTGATGTCCCTGAAAAGCGCAGGCGGGAGAGGAGCGAAGAAATGATCAGCGGACTCAATACACAGAAAATGCGACTGGCCCCTGCGGGGTTGGCGATGCTTGCAGCCCTCAGTCTCGCAGGATGCAAACATCCCGCTCCCCAGAACACTGTCTTGAAAGGCACGGCTGCGGGGGCGGCCCTCGTTGAGTCAAGTGGTGGCCACCAAATCGGTGTAACCGGCACGGCGCTGAAAGATCCGCTTGTCATACAAGTCAATGACGATCAGGGGACTGCGGTTCCCGGAGCGTTGGTTGAGTTTCACGGACCCGTCGGAGTCAGTTTCGATCCAGTTGCAATGATCACCGATTCCAGTGGACAGGCAACAACGTCGATAACTCTTGGCTCAATCGCGGGGCTGTATCGGCTGAGCGCAGTAACACCTGGCAAATCCAAGCAGGCGACACTTGACGTTGTGGAAACGGCCCTCGGCTATCAGCAAAGAGTCGGTTCTATTCTTGCCGACAAGTATTGCAACCGATGCCACGATCCGGAGTCCTCGGCAGAACGGGTTTCAAACCACGACAATCTCGAGGTTAAGCCGCATGCGTTCACAGAGGGCGATACGTTGAACAAGATGAGTGATGCCGATCTGACTTCGATCATCCTGCACGGCGGCCCAGCGCTCAATCGTTCCGCTCTGATGCCGCCTTACGGGAACACGTTGACCGCGGCCGACGTACGGGCTCTCATTGCGTATACTCGCGCAGTGGCCGATCCACCCTATCAACCAGCAGGGACGGTTTATGCGCGCAAATAGAATTGCATTCCTCGCGATGTTGCTCCTCGGCGCCCGGCTTCTTCCGGCGCAGGTTGTCTCCACTGTTGAGATCGGCGATCCTGCGTTGCGTGCACTTCAGCAACAGTCTTTCAACGACCTCAAGACCGTTGGCAAGAATATCGCCACATATCCGTTCACTTTTCCCTTCTATCTCAGCCGCACGCTTGATATTGACGAAAAGGAACAGAAACGCACCGACCAGCACTCAATCCGCTTTGAGCATTACAACGGGACGACCGTGATCGCCATCTCCGGCAACTACTATGGCGCCTACGCATCGGACAAATTCAGTGAAGAGCAGCGCGCACGGCAGACTTTTCTGGATGTTGTTGTGCCCATCCTCAAGGCCGTGGTTCCAACGTTTGGAGGCAACGCTGCCGTTCAGGGCTATGCGGTTGAGGTTTCGCACCATGTGATCACCAAGACAATGGGGATGCCGATTGAGAGGCCAGAGAACCTGATGGTCTATTTCCCCCAGGCGGCGGCCGCGAAGCTGGTGGCGGCGCAGAACAACCTGGCTCAGCAAGGCGCCCTTCTGGATGCGGATGTGCTGCTAAATGCGAAGCAACTGAACATATGGCTGACAGATGAAGAGCAACCTTCCACCAAAGAGTCTGCCGCGACTGCGCCGGAAGTTTCCAGGATGGTGATGCCGCCAGTCGCCGCGCACCTCGTTGATGCGAGCGTCGCCATGCCACAAAAGACAGCGAACGATGCTTCAATTGAGCCTGCCCCAAAGTCCGTTGCAACTACCTCGGATTGGACCCCGGCGCTCCCGACTCCAACGCCAGCGCGTGATTCTTCTCCGCAAGCACTCGCCGGGCTGCAGTCATCCATCCAAGGCATCAGCAATCACATATTGAAGGAACTGGAACCCGAAGCGCATTTTGTAACCTATGCGCCGCCGGCATTCATTCCATTTCATCACCAGGTGTACCTCGAACTCTCGATGACAACAGCGCTAGCCGAGCCGCCGGAGAGCTCGCGTTACAAGCTCGCAGCATTAGCCTTTGACGAACACATATCGCCGCTCATCCGCCGTCTGCTTACATACTTTCCTGGCGACCAGAATTTTGACGGTATCAGCTTCAGCACCACGATCCATGGTCGCGCAAAGCCAGGTGTGCCTGCTGCAAAGCCCCTATCCGTTGAGTTCTTCTTCCCACTGGAATCACTGCGACGCTATGAAGCCTACGATTGCACAGGGCAGCAACTCATAAATGAGGGCATTGTGCTTATCAACGGAGAGCGGGCCGGGCTCGACCTGGAACTTGCCCAGGGCAACAGCCAGCCATGAAGAACGCCACTGGAGCGCCTGCGACTGGCGTTCGCTTTGCTGCTTGGATTCGTGGCGGTCGCGAGCCCGATGGCTCACTCTCAGATCTTCAGCGTGGTTCACACATTCAAATGGGGCGACGGGGCAAATCCTCTGGCTGGTCTTACGATTTCCAAGGGAATTGCTCGCGCAGCATGAGAGGAGAACCATGACATTCCAGGCATACATCGACAACATCAAGGCGAAATCCGGCAAGACGCCGGAAGATTTCCGCAGCTTGGCTGAGAACAAAGGCTTGCTGAAGCCCGGCGTTAAGGCCATTTGTGAACTGGCTAAAGAGGGACCACGGCTTAGGGCATGGCCACGCCACGGCGATCTATGCGACTTTCAAGGCAAAGAAAGAATGGAGATGAGCGCCTGACGCCTGACGCATCTGTCTCCCACGGTCTAACAGTGGTAAGAGGCCGAATGTGCGGCGACCGTGGGAGTACCTCAGGGCAGCGGGCTCAATGCTCTTTTCACAACCCAGGCGTTGAGAATCAATTGTTGACTTCAGTGCCATAAGCGGCCAATCGTTGCCCATTTTCATTCAGGTGGTGTGGAGTTTTCTTATCTCGGCGAGGATGCAGGCGGAATATAGATGTTCAGAATCAGATTTCCGCTATTGAAAATGTTTGTAAGTCCCGGGTTACTTCCAAGCACACACTCAACGAGATTGTTCAAGAGACGATTGCCGTTAGCGACTACGGCGTCCATGCTGGGTGGCGGCGGGCCGCAAGGCGGTTTCATACTTGGACCCATTTGTGCGGAATAGACCTTGTACTGCGTCAGTTGACTGAAATACGCGCTGTTGATAAGAGCCGTGGTCGAGGCGTCGATTCGCGCGCTAAAGAGCAGGTTTTGCGCGATGGAATATCATGCTCCATTTTGCCCGGCATATATCGCTCAATTGGCCTGCCCGCCGAGGCGCCCATTGCTGCTTCGATCCCGTCAGGCCAATGGCTGCATGGCCACGCGGGCAATTAGATTCTGCTTTGCCACACCGGCTCCCTTTCCATTGCGGACTTCGGCGCTTTCTGTCTAGTTGGGAGTCAGGTAGCCATGAACGGTTACAAAGGCCCCGCCGCTGAGCATTGCCAGGTTGGCCCCGCTCCCAATGACGATTCCAGAAGGAAATTGATACTCGGTTGAGACAGTGCCCGGGACTGACCAGTAATCGTAATCGTAGTAAGTACCGGCATTGGAATTGTAGAGTTCGACCCACGCGGGGGTGTTGGTATAGGGCAAAATCTCAACGCTGGTGATGACAAAGTTCTCACCAGCAGGTACCACAAAGTCTCCACTCAGCAGGTTCGCGTTGGGGCCTACTTGCTCAAAGTACGGATAATTGTGTTCACCGCCGTCGTAAGTGCCGAAGAGCGTTACCAGGCGCGAGGCGAAGTGGGGAACATCCTCGACGACAGCGGGATGGGTCGCGGTGTTCGCAATGCTGACCAATTGGTCCCCCAATGCGTGGACGGTACGCGGGGATGCGAGTGCGAGCAGGAGAGCCGCAGCGGCGACTCCCCCAAGCGATAGGGCGGTCTTATGTGACAAGTTCATCGGTTGATCTCCTCTGTACAGTCGGTGGTTAACGGCAGGAAAGCGTGGATGGCCGGAATATCCCATCGCATCCGTGGCCTGATTTAGACAGTTCTCCTGGCGAGCGCATTGTCGAACTACGCCGCGGTCAGGTAGCCATGGATGAAGATGTCGCAGGTCACTTGAGTCACCACGGCGGGAGATGTCCCGGCCTGCAGCACGAATCCGGTTGGGTACTGAAACAATGTTGAAACCTGATTTGAAACCAGCCAAAGTTCGTAGAAGGCATACGGGCTCTCTGCCACAAGGTAGACATAGTTGGGAGCGAAATTGCTGGTATTCGACATCGGGGTGATCTCTACACTGGTGATCACAAGGTTCTGATTTGCCGGGACAACAAATGGGGCCTCAGCTGTCCCACTTGCAGAAATCTGGTGGAGCGAGTAATTAGTCCCCGGGTTGGCGAAGGCAGTCAGGGTTACGACCTTCGTGGACGGGACAAGCCCTTCGATCGCCGGGGCGGCGACTCGGTTGATGGCCCGGACCAGGGAGGCGCTCGAGGCATGGGCGGCGGTTGATGGGTTGAGTGCATTCAAGAGGACGAGCGCGACAAATGTCGCTGACGTAACGGCATTTTTGCGAAACTGAATCATGGATTGATCTCCTTGCTTGGCTAATGTGATTGACTCGAGTTGAGGAGCGACCTGGAGCGTTGAAATCCACCGGAGGTACCTTGCGGCCAGGTCCCAGTCGAGGGGTAGAATGCAGCAATCGATCCTCGTTGCCAATGGCGTGATTCTGTCGATCGGCTTACTTTTTCATGACGGATTCAAGCTGCTGAAAACATTGCTGCTTACCCCGGTTCAGGAACTCGGGTGCGACCGCATCGCGAGCGGCCCCGCTATCCCTGGTGCTGGTTTGCATAGTGATCCAGGACGGACCGCGAGGACAATGGAGAAGCTCTGAAGCGTAATGTATTTATCTGTACCAATAACCCCATCAGTTGCCGTAATTTAAAGACTTACGCGAGCACGAAGCGTAGAATTTTACCTTCTTCTCGGGAGTTGTTTTGACGATGCCTGCGGGGCGATTCCAGTTTGAGGGCTACGAACTCGACTTCCATGCTTACAGCTTGCGGCGCTCGACTCGCACGCTGAAGCTGGAGAGAATTCCCATGGAAGTGCTTTTCGTGCTGGTGGAACGCCGTGGACATTTGGTCACGCGCGAAGACATCATTGCCAAGCTCTGGGGCAACGATGTCTTTATTGATACAGACAATGCGATCAATACTGCGATCCGGAAAATCCGCATGGTCCTGAGAGACGATGCGGAAAAGCCGCGGTTTATCCAGACCATTTCCGGGCGAGGATACCGCTTCATCGCCAAGGTGAGTGAAATCGAGGACGCTCTTGCGAGCGGAGTCCCCGGTCTTGTCCAAGCGCCCCTTGATGTTCCAGGTGCAGACCTGGGCGATAACGCCGAGCAGCCGGTCGAATCGCCGCAAGCCGCGGTCGCGGTAACCGCGATAGTGACACCCGGTCGTGGAAATCGACCAGGAGCGATTATCTCTCTATCCCTGGCCACGCTGGCGTTGTTTGTGGTCTGCTACCTCCTCCTCCATCGATCGTCGAGGCTGACTGACCAGGACACAATTGTGCTTGCGGACTTTACCAATACGACCGGCGATCTGGTCTTCGACGACACGCTGCGTCAAGGATTGTCTGTACAGCTTGAGCAATCGCCGTTTCTGAAAATCATTGACGACGAGCAGGTAGAGCAAGACCTGCGGTTGATGAGCATTGCTGCCGCGAGTCACATCACAAACCAGATCGCGCATGACGTCTGCGTGCGGGAAGGAGCCGCGGCCATGATTGAAGGCTCCATCAAAAACCTGGGCAGTAACTACGTGATCACTCTACAGGCAACAACTTGTCCGGGCGGCGCGACGCTGGCTCGGGAGCAGGTTCAAGCGCGCGACAAAGAGCATGTGTTAACCACGTTAGGAGCGGCCGCCACGGCGATGCGGGCCAAGCTGGGAGAGTCGCTCAGCTCGATCCAGAAGCTGAATCGTCCGCTCGAACAAGCTACTACTCCATCGCTGGAAGCTCTGCAGAACTACACCGTTGGTTCTTCCGAGATGGGCCAGGGCCAATTTCTTGCAGCTATCCCCTTGTTTGAGCGCGCCATTGAACTCGATCCAAATTTCGCGATGGCTTACTTCATGCTCGGCGTTGCGTTCGAAAATGCCGGCGACATAGAGCGCAGCCGGGAATACACACAAAAAGCTTTCGGTCTGATCGACCGGGTTTCCGAGTTTGAGCGGGACCTGATTACGGCAGTCTACTACTCATACGATGGCCAGTCTGACAAAGCGATTGACGCATATCGGGTGGGAATCCAGATCTATCCCCGCTTTTGGGGATTCCATAACGACCTGAGTACCGAGTTCATAGACCTGGGGCAGTTCGAAGAGGGTCTCAAGGAGGGGCTGGAAGCGACCGGGCTAGAGGCGAGCGTTGAACCCCCGTACCGGCGCCAACTGGATGCCTACATATGCCTGAATCGGCTCACCGAGGCAAAACAATTAGCCGAGAAACTGCGGGCCCAGGGACTGGGTGGAGCAAGGATCCACAAGCGCTTCCTCGAAATTGCTTACGTCGAGGGCGATGGTGCGGCCGCTACACGGGAGATTCAATGGTTCGCGGGCAAGCCGGCGGAGTACCTCAGCTTTGGCTTGCAGGCGGCCAATCGGAATGCACTTGGCCAGCGTCGCGAGTCGAGCAAGCTGTACCGGCGGGCTGCGGCGACAGCGTTGCGCCAGGGGCTCCGGAACGCCGCTGCGGAATTCGAAGAGGCCGATGCGCGTGCCGACGCGCTGTCGGGTGATTGCCAGACGGTGCGGAGACTGGGGCGTCCTGCACCGGCACTTGCCATGTGTGGCGATGCGGCCCAGGCGGAGAAGCTCGCCGGAGAGAATTCGAAACTGTTTCCAAACGGAACCCTCTGGAATGCGGTCGAGCTACCCGCGATTCGGGCTGCGATCGCGCTCAAGCGCAATCAACCGGCCAAAGCCGTGGAACTGCTGGCATCCGCCTCGCCGTATGAGCGTGCTTACCCCGATGCGGTGTATCTGCGGGGCTTGGCTTACCTGGATCTGCATGAAGGGTATAAGGCAGCGGCTGAGTTCGAAAAGATCGTGGATCACAAGGGCGCCAATTGGGGCAGTGCCTGGCAACATCCATATTGGGGACAGTTCTATTCGCTTTCCTGCCTGGGGCAGGCGCGAGCCGCCGCACTCGCGGGAGACCCGGCTAGAGCCAGAAAAGCCTATCAGGCTTTCCTCTCCCTCTGGAAGAACGCCGACCCCGACATCTCCATCCTGAAACAAGCGAGAGCGGAGTATGCGAAGTTGCAATAACTGATCCAGTCAGAGCCGTGAGCACCTCCACAACCGCGACATATGGCCGAACCAATTGAATCAAGACAAACGTCCTGGTGAAGAGTCCTTCCATGGAAGGGTCCGTTGAACAGGAACTCATGCTGTTTTGTGAAAGCCGGAACCCCGGTCCGGTATTCTCCCAGCCTGACTCGGTGCGCCCCGCTAGTGAATCTCTCGGGTGTTACGATGTCCTACTTGATCGGTAGCGACAATCTCGCTTGTCGGCAGGAATGTTTCTAGGTTGACGCCAACTCGCTTACTGACATTGGAAAGCGAGCCACATGTCTGTATCGTCCGCAATCCGAAAGGGGGAACTTGGTTCAACTGCTCCCAAAACTACTCATCGACATGTGGTACGTGCGATTGTAATGATTACTCGACGAAAGCACTGAAGGGGCCAGGATCGATGTTGCGCCTGGATCGTCACGAAATCGGAACAACCCCTCAAACGATGTGAACGAACGGTTTTGCAACAGACGGCGATTGGCAACACATTTGAGCAATTCAAATCGGCGGACAAATGCCGAATTGAGTACTAAAGAGCTTCAATGAGTGCTTTGGTGGAGCGCGCTAATCGAGGTAGTGATACCGAGTCAATTGTCCGCAATCGCTTGTAAGCGAAGCCGGTTATACCGCCAGGTGGATCGGATCTGTAAATCCGGACCCACACATCGGGACGAGTCGGTTCTTCACTCATACGAGACTTGACGCCGGAGTGGCAGACCGCAAGTGCAATCAGGCCGCCGCCGCGGAAAGGTTTGGCGTCGAGAACCGCTGCGTCCATTTGCGCAGCTCCATTTTCATGCAAACCCCCGGGCCATATTCAGGATGGGTTACAACCGGCCGATGCACCTCACATCCCATCCAGATGTAGAACCGCACCATCTCCGCTTCGCAATCCAGGAAAGCGATCCGAACGCCGGCGCGAAGGCCCTCAGCATAAGCTGTCCGCACCAGCGCCATCGCCACCCGCAGGTTCCGATGCGCGCGATGGATGACAAAGTTGCTGAGGACCGCAACAGGCAAGGAGTGTTCACCAGGCGAATCCAGGCCATAGAGATCCTTATAAATGCCAAGATCGCTTGGGAACCCGATGTTTCCCCTCAGGCTGCCGACGATTTCCTGGTTCATCGACGCGATCCAGAGCATGCCTGAGCGGTCCAGGGGGTCCTCGATCAATCGCCATTTGTGATTGGCATACTTATTCTTCAGTCCCATTTCTTCGACGTAGATTTCATATCGGCTGCGGAAGACTCTTGTTCGCTCCTGCCGATTATTGGCCATTCGCACCGATA
>JBELAI010000197.1:0-11374 GCA_049508975.1 Occallatibacter sp.
CCAACCCCGCAGGCGATGGAGCATCGGCTGCGATTGATTTCAAGACCTATCTCCACCAGAGCACCATGAATTCGCCCACCGCACGAATACTGGCCAGCGATGACAATAATTACGGAACCGACTTGCTCTTCCTCTCCAAAGAACCCGGCAGCGATTCCAACCCTTTGCAGACAAACATGGCAATCTTTGCTAATGGCCAGGTGACCATTGGGACGCTCGCCCAACTCAGGGTCTATGAAGGTCAAGAGAGAGATGCCCAGCTCAGTGTCCAAGGGAATAGCGGACTCAACGGAATCGTAGCAGTCGGCGGTGCCCCAGTGAGTGGTATCACATTCGGCGGCGACGGCGCGATCTTCGGGGGCGGGAATAATGCGGACGGAGTCTGGGGGATCTCCGGTGGAGGTTTGGGCGGGTTCTTTCAGGGCGATGTAGCCATAAATGGAACCCTCCAGGCCAGCACGAAAAACTTCAAAATCGATCACCCCGCCGATCCGGCGAACAAATACCTGGTTCACTCCTCGGTCGAGTCCTCCGAGATGATGAACATCTACTCGGGCAACGTGGTCACGGACGAGCTGGGACTGGCCACGGTGAAGCTGCCTGAGTGGTTCGAGGTGGAAAACGGCGACTTCCGCTATCAGCTCACCACGATCGGCCGCGACGCCCACGCCTGGATCGCCGAGGAAGTGGCTCAACACCAGTTCAAGATCGCGACCAATGCAACCTTCGTCAAGGTCTCATGGCAGATCACAGCCGTGCGCCAGGACGCGTACGCTAAGGCGCATCCGCTGATCGTGGAACAAGAAAAGCCAGCCAACGAGCGCGGGTACTACATTCATCCTGAGCTCTACGGCCAGCCCGAAGAGAAGCAGATTGCCTGGGCCCGGAATCCAAAGGTCATGCAGCAGATCAAAGTGCGCCGCGAGGCCGGCATGAAGGCACGCACGCAAGCCCAAAAATAACTGCCGTGGCCTGAGGGATGAGGCCAGAAGAGGCGGCAGCGCCGCACCACCAGGAAATGCGCAGTCCTGTTGTAATGCGGGGCGGAATGACCGGTTGGTTGAGGCTCGTGGTATCCCAGTTCGCAAGAGCGCTGATCCTTCGACTGGTTGGGTCCTTCGACTCCCCGTTCGCTTCGCTCAGGGTAGCTCCCTGAGCCGTGATTCCTGGCGACAAATCGCAGAGTCTCGAAGCGAGCTTATTAGCCAACATCGTAAACGCCTCGGCGACGAGTTTGGAGTGAGCCTCTGAACTTGGTTCGTGGCGTTGTCGATTTGGGGGCAAGAAGGAAGCCGCAGGCGTTTGCCGCGGATGCGGTGAGTCTATGGAATTCAATCGCAGACTGCTGATAATGAAAGAGTTATTACTTCACTCGATCCGGAAATTACAGATTGATAAACACCCGGCATTTCTCCCTTGAGGGTGTCTTCATGAGCCTTCCGCCCGCTCGGCCCGGTGGCCACCAAACGCATGGATCGTTCTGGTTCCGGCAACAACCTCGCCGCCACTCCGCACCCCGAGCGGGATCATATATTCATCCCCTGCCTTCAGCGGGATCCGCTCGCCTTCAATGATCAACGTGAAGCAACCCTGGACTACAACCACGTACTCGTCGTAATCATGGACATGCTCGGCCGAGATGGCAGATTCGGGGCAGGTCCAGAACGCCATCTGGCTTCCGTCCGCGCCGTCGAAGATATAACCCTCAACTCCCGGCGTCGCCTGGTCGGATGTCGCAATCCGGTTTGCCCGATGCTTCATGAACTTTGGGAAATCGTCAAAAGTTTGGAGCATTCGTGCATCTCCCTCAAGGAAGGGCCGCGCACTCTCCCGCAATTCAGATCTGCGAGCAGCTTAGCGGGCTGAGGATCAGGTTGGTAATGTTCGTGACTAACTGATCTGACGCAAATCGCGGACTGGTTGAGAGTTTTTTCCAATTCGGATCGTCGCGGAACAGGTTCCACTTTGCTTCAAGCTCCGCCTGGTCGGCAAAGCTCAGCATGTAGGTCAAGTTTGGCGTCCGCGAGCCGATCAGCGTATCGCCAAAAAACACCGGATGAAAACCGGCCTTGAGAAAGATTTCAAACTCGCCGGAGTGGAACATCTCCACCTTGCGAACATGGTCCCCGTTGCTGGGGCTTTCATACGTACGCAATTGAAAAATGCGCTTGCCCTTGGCTGCCGCTGAAGCCGGCGGCGTGATTTTGGGCCAGCCAGTAAAAGCCACCATCAACGAACTCTCGATCCGCTGAAACGCCGGCGCTGCCGCGGTTGCCGCCCAGAACGGCTCCGCTGCTTTCATGAACGCCTCATCCTCAGCAAGTCGAAGATCGAGCTCAACAAGCCCCTGAACAGACGCGCCCGGAATGAGTAGATAGTTGACCGGCGTCTCCGGTCCAATCTCAATGCGGAAAGCGCCTACAGGCCCGATCCCTATGCGCCCCAGCGCCGGAATCAGTGCATCGCCAAAATAGCTCTCGGTGAGCTTTGTCTGCGGCCCAGATTGCAAGCTGTATCGGCGAAGCTGGTAGTATTCGCGCCCTGCGGGTGCAGCGTTTGCCTGTGCCGCAATGTCCCCGGAAACTGCCAAAGCCGATGCAGCAACCGATGCCGCCAGAAATTGACGCCGTTCCATAATGCCTCCATTCGAAGCACCATTCTAGTACGACAGGCGGATAGCGAGGATTACGGAGAGGCCAAAATGGCAACTCCCGTACCATTCGCCTTGACACTCCGGTCCTTCCAAGCTGACTATGTTGCTGAACTTAGTGCGCCATTCAGCCCCCGCAGCCTGCGCCAGCCCCATATATCAAGGAGGACTCTTGCCCACCCCCGCTTTCATCCGCATTGCTCTCGCCGTCTCCCTCGCGTTTCCTTTTGTGCACGCGCAGGCCCAGGACTCGGACGCCTCAAAGCAGCCCGTAAAACGCCTTGTCGGCGATTACGATTCGGGCAGCAAATTCAACACTCCACCCTACACCGCTGCCCAGATTCCCTACTCCAAGCTCACACACATCATCCACTCCGGTGTAGGCTTTGACGCCGATGGCAATCTGCAAGTGCCGGACCAGTTCATCGAACCCACACTGATTCCCAGTGCCCACGCCGCCGGAACCAAGGTCATGCTGCTCATCGGCGGGGACGTCACCGGCCTTGAAGCCAATCCCGGCGCAGTTCCCGCCCTGGTCAAGAACCTGAAAGCCTTCGTCAAGAAGTACGACTACGACGGCCTCGATCTCGACTGGGAGTATCCCGCAACCACGGAAGACGGCGCCTTCCTGCTCACGCTCGAGACGGCATTTCGAGTCGCATTCCCCAGTCCGCGCTACACGCTGTCGATTGACGCTGCTCCGTGGGGCGGGTCGCCTTACAATGTGGCTCAGGTCAAGGACGTCATCGACTTTTTCAACATCATGACCTACGACTGCGCAGGCCCCTGGACGGCTTACGGCGAGCTCAATTCGCCTATCTTCTGGGACCCAGCCGATCCAGCCCCCTTCGAGTGCGAACCAGGCGGCAGCGATCAGCAATCGGCTGAGATCTACCTTGCCCAGGCACCCGCCTCGCAACTCAACCAGGGTACTCCGTTTTATGGATACAAATACACCAACATAAATCAGCTCTTCGGACTTTGCCCCAATGCCGCAACCACTGCGGACGGAGAGTGCGACAACACGGTAAAGACGGTCAACTATGGTACGGACGTCAAACCGCTTCTCAGCAAAAAGGCCTGGGTCAGCTACCGCGACCCGGTTGCGCTCGTTCCATATCTACTCAGGAAGGATGGCGCTCCCGGCTTCATAACGTACGACGATCCGCTCTCCACCTATACGCGGGTCATCTACTCAGATTGGGTTCAGGGATTGGGGGGAACTTTCCTCTGGTCGCTCGATGAGGACTACGACGGTACTTCGCAAGACCTGCTCGATGCCATGCATCAGGCAACGAATCTCCAGCCGCTCGCGGTGGAGGCTCCATAGGGAATTCAGCAATAGCGCAGAGATCGTGTTCTCGAATGGGTCCTAAGCAATCACGGCTGCGGGCGCGGTCCATTCGCGGTTCTGGCTCTCCGCCACTCCGCGATGCGTCAGCGTCCCAAGCCATGTGTTCAGTCCTTCCGCGAGTCCGGGATCAAGCTTCAGCGCCTCGCGTGCTCCCAGGTTGGCGATCCGCAGCAAGTACGGGAATGTCGAATTAGTCAGCGCCAGCGTTGAAGTATGCGGCACCGCGCCTGGCATGTTAGTCACGCAATAGTGCACCACGCCGTCAACCTTGTAACTGGGATTGGAGTGCGACGTGGGCCGCGCCGTCTCAACACAGCCGCCCTGGTCGATGGCGACATCCACAATCACCGCACCCTTCTTCATCTGCGAGACCATGGCCCTGGTCACAATCTTGGGCGCCGTCGCTCCGGGAATCAGCACTCCGCCGATCACCAGATCGGCTTCTTTCGTCGACTGGGCCACGTTGTAACTATTCGATGCCAGCGTATAGAGCCGTCCGCCAAAGATGTCATCCAATTCGCGAAGCCGGTTCATGCTCACATCCACCAGTGTCACCTTGGCGCCAAATCCGAGCGCGATCTTGGCCGCATTTGTGCCAACCACACCGCCGCCAATAATCGTCACGTTGGCCGGAGCAACGCCCGGAACACCACCAAGCAGAATGCCGCGTCCACCACGTTCCTTTTCAAGATAGGTAGCACCAACCTGGACGCTCATGCGCCCCGCTACTTCGCTCATAGGCGTCAGCAGCGGCAGAGTATTCTGTCGGTCGCGCACCGTCTCGTATGCAATTCCAATGACTTTCTTCTTCAGCAACTCATCCGTCAAACCCGGCAAGGGTGCAAGGTGCAAATAGGTAAACAGCACAAGTCCCTCGCGAAAGTAAACATACTCGCTTTCGATTGGCTCTTTCACCTTGACCACCAGATCGGCCTTGACCCACGCGTATCCAGCCTCGCCTACAATCTCAGCCCCGGCATTCTGGTATTCCGCGTCGTCGAAGCCCGACTGCTCGCCGGCCTGGGTCTCCACCAGCACCGTATGCCCGGCCTCAGTGAGAGCCTTCACGCCTGCCGGAGTTACGGCCACCCGGGCCTCGTTGTCCTTGATCTCCTTGGGAACGCCAATGATCATCGCTGAGTCTCCTAGCTTGTTTGGTTGGATGCCGGAAGGGGAGCGTTAACCTCTGCGGAAGGCCCGGCGCCGACTCTGTTCTCTGGGGAGGGCTGCCCGACGCCGGGCCCGCATCTCGGTTCATCTGCCAAGAATGCTACGGCGGAATGCGCTTCCAGTGTGTGCAAACTTCGTGATAAAACGAATAAATGGGAACGAAACGTGACATGAACAGCGACCTTGTGCAAGATTCAAGCTCTTCTTCCAGCGAAGCCGCCACAAAATACGCGCGTGCGCCAGAAATGACCGATCTCGACGAATTGGACGAAGCCATTCTGCACTATCTGGAGCGCAATGGCCGCGCCACCAACTACGAAGTCGGCGAGGCTGTCGGGCTCTCCGCTTCCGCCGCCTCGCGCCGCATTCAGGGCCTGGAATCGGCCGGCGCTATTCGCGGCTATCGCGCGCAAATCGACGATCGCCTCCTCGGCAAGCGCATGACGGTATTCATTCGCGTAACCCTTGAGCGCCAGTCAGCCCCAGTGCTGGCTGCTTTTGAGACCGCGATCCGTAAATCGAAGGAAATCGTCAGTTGCCACCTGATGGCCGGCCAATACGATTACATGCTGCTTGTCCGCGTGGCCGGAATTGACGATTACGGACGACTGCACCAGAATGAATTATCACGGCTGCCTGGCGTGACGCGGCTTGAAACCAGCTTTGCTCTACGGGATGTGCTTGAAGGGAAAGGGTGACCCAAAACCGGTTACGTTACCCGCGAACCCCAAAGTGATTGATTTCTTATTACGAAACGGCATCGTCAATGGCCCTTTGGACGCATTGTCCCTACCACGGAAGAATGATGGAATCACATTGAATAGGTAGACCGCCGACCGGGAAGCACTCCGAAGGAGCGACATTCGATGTCAGAGAATTATCAAAAGCCTATACCGAAGACTTCAGTTGGCTATCGCCCGCTCACTCCCGTTGATC
Source organism: Occallatibacter sp. (assembly GCA_049508975.1). Taxonomy (GTDB): domain Bacteria; phylum Acidobacteriota; class Terriglobia; order Terriglobales; family Acidobacteriaceae; genus Telmatobacter. The sequence goes on from JBELAI010000197.1 coordinate 6,111, forward strand.
TTTCCAAGACCGCCTTCAATCCGGCCTATGCTTACATCGCCGCGGCCGCGGGAGTTGGCATGCTGGTCGGGCTCGGAATCGCTGTGACCGCGGGTATTGGGAATGCCGCGGCAACCCAGCGCCCCACTCCTCCGCCTGTTGCTCAAGCGTCTGGACTGCCCACCCTTCAGGCATCGTATACGGGATCGGCCACCTCTCTGCTCAACGCCGTTGACCCGTCGAAAAAAGCCAATGCTGAGACGCCCCAGTCTTCGCTGGTCAGAAATATCTCTGGCAAAAAGGCGGTTGGATCCCAGAAGAGCCGCGGACTCAGCAGGCTATGGCCCTGGAAGAAAGGCTCCGCCAAGCAGGATAGTGCCAAGCGGAAACCGTACGTCTCTCCCGATGCCCTTGCCAGCCCCGAGGGGCCGACCGCACTTGAGTTGGCAACCGCCGCGGCGGCAACCGGACCGATGGTCCTGGGAATCCAGGGCGACGCCACCGTTGCCAATTATGACGTCGCTACCGGGACCATTGAGACCCGCGAAGGAAGCTCCTTCGTTCTCGACAAGACGACCAGCGAAAGCAGCGCCATTCCGTGGGAAGATTTTCCATTCAACGTGCACTACCGTTGCGATCAGAACAGCAACTGCACCATGGTCAGCCGTGGGGCTACGGCGAACGCCAGGATTATGCGGTAGAGCTACTCCTTCTTGCTGTTTGTTCGGAACGGTGACCGCAACAATCTGACTTTTAGGTTAAGAGCGCCTCGGGGATCCCCGGGCGCTTTTGCGTTTGGAGGGCGATTCTGGCGAACAAGTAGGGTCCTGTGGGTGTCTGAATGTGCCATCTGCCCAGATCATCCCCTGCGAATGTCCTCGGTTGATCCGCACGTCCGGGCCCTTCTTTGGCGCCGAATGGGGGATCGGGATGGCCTGATTGGGTCAGTTACAGAGGACTTGGTTTGGCGTAGATTGATGGTTGCACCGAGAGCGGTGCATTGTCCGATTGAGCCACTTTTAGAGATTGGACGCTCGCAAAGCCGGGAGAGGAATGATCCGGATGGCAGATCAAAGCCAGCAAGGTTTCAGAGATGTGATGACAGTTCCAGGTCAGCAGAGTGGCCTGGGCATGAAAGTCGACGAGACCCAGCACCCGGCTTCCGAAATAGTGCCGGCTGCGGTCAGTCAATCGAAAGCCGAGGAAGCTCCAGCGCTAACTGAGAACCGTGTGTTCGCTTACGGCGCGATTGCCGCGACCATCGGAATTGTCGCCGGCCTCGCGTTCGCTGCACTTGCCGGACACGGAGCTCCCCGGAGTGCACGCGCTGCCTCAGCTTCAAGCAACTCGAATGCAACCGCACTGGCTACGGCAGTGAAACCGGAGACGGCAGCGCCTGCGGATGCTAATATTCCACCGGTTGAGCTGCCTGCTGCGCAAACGGCTCCCGACCTTCAACCCAGGCCGTCCGGCCATAGGAAGGCAAGAAAGAAAGACCTGGACGTGCCCGCACGGTTCGCGATTGAAGGAGATGACGAATTGGTAGGGTATGACCCTTCCAAGGGTGTCCTGCAAACCAGCGCTCGGAAGACTTTCCTGGTCAACGCGACGACGGTGAACGGCAATTCACACGGATGGCAGGACTGGCCGGCGAATATTCACTACAAGTGCGATCTGAACGCGTCGTGCACGCTTACACGGAGTGGCGCCTCCGTGCTGTATGCACAGTTGAAAAAGTAAGTCGGTTCGGAAAAACTGAATTGCTCCTCGCCATACGAGCTTCACGCCGTGGCTTTCGTCTTCCGTGCCCTGAGAATCGACTGATGGAAATGTTTCATGGCCTCTTCATGAGGAATGTCGCCCGAGTCATCAGGGAGCACCTCTTCCACACCGGCACGGAACCATTCCTCGTAGCCGGGTTCGGGTTCGCCCACTTCCTTCTGGGCTTGCGAGAGGACTCGGAGGCTTTTCCGCATCATCGCGCCAGCCGGACACGAAGAGGCTCTTCCACTTCTTCCCAGGAAAAGGTCACAGCAGTTCCCGCCTCGATTTCGGCGACTCGGCGCTCGGCCTCCTCACCCCACGCTGCCTCGATTTCGGTCGCCGTCTTGTCGCTTTCTTCAATTTCTACACTTTCCCAAAGCGAGTTGGCCAGCTGGATGCGCTGATCCTCGGGCAGTTGTTGTGCGAGTTGGCGGACTTGTTCGAAGGAGGGTGCCACGGGAAGATTGTAGCGCGAAATCGAATTAAACTACTATCGAGACCAATGCGAAATCCAAGGCCAAACCCGAAAGCGACGATCGATCTGATCGAACGTCTCAAAACGATGCAATTCGACAACGATGCGTTTCGGCTGCTTCATCATTTCCATGACTCCATAGGCGGATTCGAAAGGCACGCGCGCAAAGTCACGAGTTTCGTGGAGGATGGTAATAATCACCGGGTGCACAAGCGGCTGCAATTCGTGCTCGACTCGTGTACAAATGGCAAGCCTCCTCTGGGCGAAACATTCGCAAGTCTCGCCGAAGAAGCTATGCGCAGGATACGTCCAATCTGATACGGTTCCACCACTACTCCGCGTTGTCGATCTGCGCGCGCTGCAACTTGTCGGAGTAATCGACGTACACGGCTTTCCAGGTGGTGAAGAAGTCGATGGCGCCTAGTCCCTCGCGGTGGCCGTTGCCGGTGTGTTTGACGCCGCCGAAGGGTAAGTGGACTTCAGCGCCGATGGTGGGAGCATTGATATATGTGATGCCCGCTTCCAGGTCGCGCATGGCGGTGAAGGCGCGGTTTACATCTTTGGTGTAGAGAGCTGTCGACAGGCCGTATTCGATGGAATTGGAGATTTCGATAGCTTCTTCAAACGTCTCAAATTCGATGAGACTCACGACCGGTCCAAATACTTCTTCGCGGGCAATGCGCATTGTCGGTGTAACTCCGCCTAACACGGTTGGTTCGAAGAAAGTGCCGTGGGCATAACTGCCTTCAGTCAAAGCATGACCTCCAGTTAGTAACTTCGCACCCTCGGCCAGAGCGATCTCTACATACTTGGCCGACGTTTCGATCTGGCTCTCGTTGACCTGCGGGCCTACTTCGACCGACTCGTCGAGACCGTTGCCGACTTTGAGGTTCTTCGCGCGGGCCACAAATTCTTCCGTGAACTTTGCGGCAATTCCCTTTTGGAGCAGGATGCGGCTGGTGGCCGTGCAGCGCTGGCCGGTGGTTCCGAATGAACCCCAGAGCGCGCCTTCAAGGGCGAGTTCAAGGTTGGCGTCGTTCATAACGATCTGAGCGTTTTTGCCGCCCATTTCGAGCGAAACCGGCTTGAAGGTGGCGGCCGCCTGCTGGGCCACACGCGAGCCCACTTCGCTGGAGCCGGTAAAGCTGATGGCGCGCACGTCAGGATGCTCGACAAGCGCCGCACCCGTCGCGCCGCCGCTGCCGCTTACAAGGTTCACCACACCCGGAGGAAGTCCTGCGTCAACCAGGGCCTGGACCAGGTTATAGGTGGACAAGGGCGTATCCGTGGCCGGCTTGATGATGCACGTATTGCCTGAAACCAGCGCTGGAAACAGCTTCCAGCTAGGAATAGCCATGGGAAAATTCCACGGCGTAATCAGCCCCACAACGCCCACCGGCATGCGCACGCTCATGGCGAATTTGTTCTGTAATTCGCTTGGCGTGGTCTGGCCGAAAAGACGCCGTCCCTCGCCGGACACGTAAAAGGCTTCGTCGATGGCTTCCTGCACATCGCCGCGCGTTTCTGCCAGTACTTTGCCCATTTCGCGCGTCATGTCGCGGGCATACTGCTCTTTGCGCTGCTGCAACAGCAGGCCCGCGCGCATCAGTATCTCGGCTCGTTTTGGCGCGGGGACCAAGCGCCAAGTGGCAAACGCCTTTTTGGCCGCGGCCACGGCCAGAGCCACGTCTTCAGCATGTGAAGAGGGAAACGCGCCAACGACATCCGTGTGGTCGGCCGGGTTCAGGTTCAGAATCGTCTTACCGCTCAGAGCCGGCTGCCATTGGCCGCCAATCAGATTTTGATATGTAGGGTATGTCATCAGGAAAACCTCGAAAAGAGTTGGAAAGGCAGTAGCAGGCCCAAGAGCCCGTGCCAAATCGGGAAACAACTGAGTTTACCGCATTGGGACTAACTTCGTTCTCATTGATGGCTCCAAATTACAGCCAAGGCCCGTTGGCCGTACAATACACTTTGAGGTAGATTTAATTTCCCAATGTCATTGAACGGTTATCCATCCCGCTCCTCGCGGTCGCACGGCTTGCGCTCGCTCTTCAGCATGTTTTCCAGCGATCTGGCCATCGATCTGGGCACTGCCAACACCCTGGTCTTCGCGGCCGGCAAGGGCATTGTTGTCAACGAGCCCTCGATTGTGGCCATCAACAAGAACACCGGTGAGGTGGAAGCCGTAGGCAAGGAGGCCAAGGAGATGCTGGGCCGCACGCCCGGCAACATCGTGGCCATCAAGCCCATGAAGGATGGCGTGATCGCCGACTTCAAAGTCACCGAGAAAATGCTCAACTACTTCATTCAGAAGGCCCATAACCGCAAAATGCTGGTGCATCCGCGCATTGTGATCGGCGTGCCTTCCGAGATCACCCAGGTGGAAAAGCGCGCCGTCGAAGATTCCGCCTATCGCGCCAAGGCCAGCGAAGTCTATCTCGTGGAACAGGCCATGGTGGCGGCCATCGGCGCCGGCCTGCCTATCACTGAGCCATCTGGAAACATGGTTGTCGACATCGGCGGCGGCACCACAGACATCGCCGTCATTTCGCTTTCCGGCATCGTCTACTCGCGCTCCGTGCGCATGGCCGGCAACCAGATGGACGAGGCCATTACCAATTACCTCAAGCGCAAGTACAACCTGCTCATCGGCGAGCGCACCGCCGAACACATCAAGATCGAGATCGGCTCGGCGTACCCGCTGGACAAGCCGCTGCACCTGGAAATCAAGGGCCGCAACCTCATCGAGGGCGTACCCAAGACCATCACGATCGACGACAGCGAGATTCGCGAGGCGCTGGGTGAGTGCATCGCCGTGATCATGAACGCCATCCGCGTGGCTCTGGAGCGTACCCCGCCCGAGTTGTCTGCAGACATCAGCGACCGCGGCATTGTGCTGACCGGCGGAGGGGCGCTCATCAAGAATCTGGACAAGCGCATCCGCGAAGAGACCGGATTGCCTGTCTCAGTGGCAGACGATCCGCTGGCTTCTGTGGTGCTGGGCACCGGCAAGATGCTCTCCGACTTCAGGTTGCTGCGCAAG
>JBELAI010000198.1:0-21931 GCA_049508975.1 Occallatibacter sp.
GGAACCTGTCTCATAAAAGGCTTAGCGTTCTTGGACGAATTGAATTCCGAGTTTTGTCCGTGGGTTGTATGCCCTGGAGGTGCCATATTCGGAGTAGTTGCGAAAAATAGTTTTTACGCCCGGAACATCGCGTCAGACCTTCCCCATTGCGCAATCATCCGGCAGATTTGATCACTGAGAGGTTTGATTGCAACAGTCAACTCGCGCCACGAATGCTGCACTGGCTCCCGCAAAGGAAGATCTTGTCCTGACGGATTTGTGGCTTATTGTCCGCAAGAGGCGCTTTCTTATTCTTGGTCTGGCTGTCGGGTTAGCGCTGCTGGCTGTCTTACTTGGCCTGTACCGGGGAAAGAATTATACAGCGACGGGAGAGATCCAGATACAGCCGGGTTCGGCATCGGAACTAAAACAGTCAATCGGCTTGACCTTGGGAAGCAGCACTCTCGATATCGTTATCGAAAGCGATAGCCGCATACTCCAGAGCGACAACCTTCTGACCACAGTTGCCAAAACGTTGAAGCTATATAAGGATCCGAATTTTCTTGGTGCCCAAAACGTAAAGAGACTAAGTTCTTCCAGCGCCAACACAGCGGCACTTACAGAGGACGTGCTGGATGACCCTTACGTGCGCCATGCGGTTTTGAGCAATTTGCGTCAACACCTGACGATTGCCAGAGTGCCTCGCACCCAGATGATCACGATTTCCTACGTCAGCAAATCACCACAGCTATCGGCCGACATAGTGAACGCCCTGGAAACCGAATTCATCAAGAATAACTTCACCGCTCATTACAGCAGCACGAAGCAGGTGACAAATTGGCTTTCAGAACAGATAGACGACCTTCGCGCCGTTGTGAAAGATTCGCAAGACCAGATGGTCGATCTTCAAAAAAAGCTTGGTATCTCCGCACTCGATCCTAGCCACAGCATGATCGTGCAAGAGATCACCAATCTTGAGAAGGGGGCGTCTGACGCTACCGAGCAGCGAGTCCTGAACGAAGCAAGATACCAGATCCTTCAATCCATCCCACCCGATCGCATCCAGGATGGCGCCACTCCAGCCAGCATGGAAGGCACAACGGGCCTGCTGGAGACCTTGCGTGCGCAGCGAGCAACACTTACCGCACAGTTAGCACACGATCAGCCGTACTATGGACCAAATTATCCGGAAATCAAAAAGCTGACCGGAGAGATCAAGGGCTTGGACCTGCAGATCGCGCAAGAGGAAACGGCGGTCATCGACAAAGCCAAAGATGCCTACGGCATTTCTCATGCAGCTGAGGATCAGGCAAAGAGCGTGCTGGAAACGCGGGTTCACGAGTTATATGGGCAGCGCGACGATATCGTAAAGTACGAGATTTTGTCGGAAGAATATGAATCGAATCGCCACATGTATGAAAGCATCCTGGCGCGGTTGCGCGAGGCCGCCGTTGATGCGGGACTGGACTCAGCCGATATCAGCGTTGTCGATCTTGCATCCCTTCCGATTGAGCCTTCCAGCACATCCCCAGTAACAATGGGCGAGTTAGGGTTCGTTTTTGGACTCTTTGGCGGATTAGCGTTAGCCCTCCTGCTGGAGAGGATGGATACGCGGATGCGAGACTCCAAACAAATTCAGGAACTGCTCGGCGTGCCGGCGATTGCGATCGTTCCGCAAACAAACTGGAAGGGCAAGGGGCCTGATCCGGAAACAAGGGAAGGGCCTGAAATCTTGTGGGATGCGAGGTCTTCCTTCGCGGAGTCAATGCGAGTATTTAGAACATCAATTCAACTTTCGAGCACATCGCGTGAGTCCAGAGTGATTGCTGTGACAAGTTGCCAGCCGGCAGAAGGGAAATCCACCCTCTCCATGAACCTGGCGGCAGTGCTTGCTCAAGGTGGGAAAAAGGTAGTTTTGGTAGATACCGATATGCGCCGTCCAAGCGTGTATTGGAGACTCGGACTAAGTGGCAAAAAAGGATTGTCGGAGTTTCTGACTGGTTTGGAACCTCTGGATGAAGTCATTCAAACCCATAAGACGCTTAGTACTCTAGATGTTATCCCATCTGGTATTTGTCCCCCCCTGCCGGCCGATTTGCTCGCGTCCGATCAAATGAAGAACTTCGTCGAAGTACTGCGAGAGCGTTATGAATATGTGATCTTTGACTCTCCGCCTGCCTTATCGGTTTCCGACCCCCTGATTGTCGCCTCGCTGGCTGACGGATTGGTGCTCGTGATTCGCCAGGGGTATTGCACCCGAGCTATGCTCTCCCGTGTCGGGGAAGTTTTCAGAGATGTGGGAGTGAAAGTGTACGGCTTCGTTCTAAACGGTGTGGACGCAAGTCTTCCGGAATATTACGGGTACCTCGGGTACTACTCTTATGACTATAAGAATTAGTTCCCGCCGAACCTGCATGGAGACTGGAGAGAGGTTATGAATACCTGGATGAAGAGCGACCTGCGCAGCTTATTACTCGTTTTACCTGCGCTGAGCTTTGCTGGTTTGACGGCGTCTGCCCAGTTCCTGGGGCCGGCCGTCGCATCTCCGCCCAAGGTGGCCAGTGCACCGGATTCCGCCTTGAATGCTTCGTACACAGAGATAAAAATCGCTCCGGGGGATGTAATAGCCATTGCGACTTACGGCGCACCCGAACTAACAACATCGTCTCAAACTTCGTCCGGTGGAATCGCTTTTGGTGCGACTTCTACTATGCTTCAGGGTATTAAAGTTGGATCGAACGGTGAGATATATCTGCCCTATCTCGGTTCGGTCAAGGTCGCCGGCCTGACTCCTGCGGAAGCGGCCGAGTATCTAAAAAGCGCTTTGAAGCAAGGTGGCTTTCTGGTCGACCCGCAGATAAGTGTGCAGTTGGTTGATTCCCCGACGCGCGCAATCACGGTGATTGGCGAAGTGCTCAAGCCCAGTCCAATCCCTGCGTTTGGACAAGTGCGGCTATTGGATGCAATTGCCGCTTGCGGAGGATTCACACCTCTGGCCAGCCATGCAGTTACAATTCGCAGGGTTGGCAATCCGGAACCTATCTCTGTGGAGTTAGGAACAGATGCACGGACCGCGAATGCAAGTGACATTCCCTTGATGCCCGGAGATACGGTAATTGTCTCCAAAGTAGGGAATGTCTTCGTATTGGGATATGTGAAGACACCTGCGTCGATCCCGCTGACAAATAACGCACCGATTACTGTCCTGCGGGCGCTTGCCATGGCCGGAGGGGTGAATTACGGAGCGGGTCTTTCAAAGGCGCGAATCATCCGTACCAATGCGGATAACCAGCAAGTTGAGATCAGGCTCGATCTTAAGAAAATCATGTTCGGACAGCAGCAAGACGTTGCACTTCTTTCGAATGACATTCTCCTGGTGCCGGCAAATGCCTTCAAGGCGGGCATGGCAGCTGGAGGAGCGGGTGTCGTTGCATCGCTGCTGTACGCGGTCAGCGATACGGCCACCATCTTCAAATAGATGCTGGTGCGCTCGGCGACGAATGTTGCCTGGCAAAACAAGGTAAAAGAATGCTCAAACCGTATAAGATCCCGACTGTTTTATTAGTGGCCGCAGTGGCGCTGTTGGCAGTCGGTGAAATCGCTACTGGGACAGAGCCTCTTTTTGCCGCGTTCGTCGCTGGAACCCTGATTTGCATAGGCATAACGTACAACATCCTCGGTGGAGTTAGCTCCATTAGTGGCATCGCGTTTGCTGGCTTTTCTGCCTCCTCCATCGTGATCTCCCAATTTGCAAAAGTCATTCTGATGGAGCCGGCAAACAGGCCTCTCGAATCTCCGGAACTTACTATCAAGGTGTACTTTCTGTTTTACTTCTGCCTCATGGTGGGCTCTTCCGTCTATTGCCGCCTCCGTGTAAGGGTACCCAGGCCTCTCGAGCCGAACACCGAGCCCCAGGCAAATCTGCAATACACAATTTCGGTTACGATCGGCCTCCTGGCAGGCCTGCTGTACGAAGTCCATGAGACTTCATCCAATCCCAGTGAGAGGGCTTCGGCTTCGCATAGCATCGGTCTCGCTTTCTCTCCATTGTTGCTCTTCTCTATTGTTCTCGCAGTCCAAAGCCGGATAAGGAGCACTCATGGTCGGCACAGCTTTGCAACCAAGGCGTTCATTCCCTGGGCGGCTTCCGTTTGTTTTGGATTTATTGAGACCTCCCGCGGACACATGATTATATCGACCGTCGTATATTTCTTCACCTGCTATGCGAGTGGATACAAGTTCCGCCGGAAGCATTTGTTGGCTGCGGTCATAGGAACTGCTGCATTCGCCTTTGTTATATCCCCGTTTGAGATCTACGTGCGGGGACCGATGCGGCAGTTGGACTTTCGCGGCAGAATTTATGAAGGTTACGACCTCATCAGATCTTTGCCTGATTGGTCGATCGTCACACAGGCCAGTAGCGCCGGAGTCGAGTCGGCGTCGAGGGAAGACTACTATCAGCGACCCGGAACATTTGTCTTAAGTCGCTTATCTGCCATCCGTGCAGATAGCAACATGATCTACGCCTGCTCAAGCGGTTTTCATTATGGCTTTACAGCTCTGAAGATAGATGTTTTGCACAATCTGCCACGCTTCATTTATAAGAATAAACCCGAGACGGACGGAGCCGCGTATACGGGACGCGTGACGGGAGTGAACGGAGATGAAGTTGAGAACGGCGAGTTTCTAATTACGGCGATCGGCGATAGTTATGGAGCATTCGGGTTTTTCGGCGTGATGGTTGTCGGGCTCCTGGTGTTTCCAACTGTATTCATCCTCTATGAGAGTATGTTCGACATCAGAAGGCCGTGGGGGATGGTTGCCGCGGGAGCATTTTGTTTCCAGTTCGCCGAAGTCAATATGGGAGGACTATTAGGACTAACTCTACGCGCGCCGATCGCAATTCTTATGCTCTCCTATGTTATGGGCGGAATCGTGAGAATGATTCCGGTGAAGGGAGACCAGGGAGTGATCCTTGGCCCGGAATTAGCACAATGAGACTTCGAATCGTTCAGCAATGCTTTTCGGATACAAGGGAAGACGTGCGGGATCAAACGAGGCAATCGGGATGACGTTGGGCACTGGGAGGGAAACCGCATCGCCGAGAAACCTGCGTGGCCGTCTCGGCAATGTTCGGCATTTAGCGATCGCGCTGCTTGGACTTGTTCTGGTTGTTGCAGCATGTGAAGGCTTGTTGCGGTTTGGTCTTGGGCTCGGCAACCCAATCCTCATTCAATATGACCAGGCATGCGGCTATATTCTCAAGCCTGACCAGGATGTAGTACGGTTCTTTGTCCGAACACATACCAACCACTTCGGAATGCGATCCGATGAAGTTACTGTTGCACCTCACGCAGGGACGCTTCGCCTGCTGTTTGTCGGAGATTCAATCACCTATGGAACAACCAGAGTGGATCAAAAGGAAATCTTCACGGAGGTGTTGCATCGCGAACTTCCACCCATCGTGCATCGACCGGTAGAAGTGTTGAATGCTTCCGCTGGTGCTTGGGCGCCTGATAACGAACTATCCTACATTCAGTCGAGGGGAACGTTTCATTCAGACATAGTTCTCCTGGTTTTGAACGATGGCGATCTAACGCAACCGCGGTCGACGATTGCCATGGTTGGAGACGATTTACCGCAACGACGCCCAGTTTCCGCGATTAGTGAGCTATATTTACGGTATATCCGGCCACGTTTATTCCATCTTATTGATAAGTCGGATGCAGGGGATAGCATTGTGGCTGGCGCAGATGAGGTGACGCGCCGAAACCTCGCGGATATTGCGAGGATCAGCGAGTTAACGACGAGCCAAGGTGCTCGCCTGATTATCCTCTACATTCCGATCAGAAAGGATATTCCGCAGGAGAGTAAGCGTGCTGCAACGCTACTCCAGACGTGGAGTTTCGCTCACCATGTAAGTATGTTCGACCTCACCAACATCGAAGCGCCTTACTCAATCCCGGAGATCACTCTTGACAATGGGATACATCTGAATGCAAAAGGCCATCTTGCAATTGCCCGGGCGATAGAGCAGTCCTGGGCAGGTGTGGTTGGCAGCCAGTAGCCTTGAGTTCAATGTCAATGTTGAGACCTGTGTATTCGCGAGCGGAAGGAATGAAATGAACGTCTCGGTATTCACCATCGGGAGATTTCATCATTTTGATCTGGGACGCCAAATTCTTCGACTCGGACACAACCTCTCACTTTTCACAAGCAACCCGCGAGCCAGGGTCGACTCGGAGTTATGGCCGTATGTCAAGACCCACTCTCGATATCGAATCCCATTCGCGGTTGGAAACCGCCTCGGGCTTGGTTCGAAACTGTATTGGTTAGACGAGGTGTTACTCAGAGACTTAGGGCGCTGGTTGGAACGCTCGTTGGACCCTGAGTGGACTGACATTTTTCACGGGCTCGATGGCTCGGGTCCCATGGCTGGCCGATTTGTGAAGAGGTGCGGCAAGCTTTGGATTTGCGATCGGGGGTGTTCGCATATTCTGACCCAGAGAGAAATACTTGTAGATGAACATAACTATTGGAGTGTCCCTGCTCCGACGTTTTCGCCGCACCGTCTCGCGCGGTGCGTCGCCGAGTATGAAGAGGCGGATGCGATTACGGTGCCATCCCAATTTGCGCGAAGATCGTTCCTGCAGCATGGCATACCAAGTGACAAGGTGTTTGTATGCCCGTATGGGGTTGATCTATCGGAATTTCAGCCCGATGTTAAACGGGATGACGTTTTTCGCGTGATTTATGTTGGACAGATAACAGCGAGGAAGGGAATCGGGTATCTTCTTCGGGCAATCGAGCCGCTGGTAAAGAAACGGCAGGTTGAGCTATGGCTTCTAGGCGAGATTGATCCACGGATACGACCCCTTCTGGCTCAATACACCAGTACCTTCGAGTACAAGGGAGTATGCCCGCGAGGTGATCTTTGGCGGCTCTACTCTCAATCATCGGTCCTCGTGTTAGCGTCAGTGGAGGAAGGGCTCGCATTAGTGCAAGCGCAGGCGATGGCCTGCGGTGTGCCCGTGATCGCGACAACAAATACGGGAGCAGAGGACTTGTTTACTGACGGAGTCGAAGGGTTTATCGTTCCGATACGAAGCCCCGAAGCGATACGGGAGAAGCTGCAATGGATGATGGATAACAGCGAACTGCGCGATCAGATGGCGCGAGCGGCTCTGGAACGTGTTAAAAGCTTGGGTGGTTGGGACCATTATGGGGAATGCGTGGAAACGGTGTACAAGAAACTGGCACTTCGGCATGGTATTACTCTCCATGAGTCCAGCTAACATCGGATGCTGAGCGAGTCGATTCTTTAGAGTTAGGTTGCTGTTAAGAGGGCGAGATATGCAAGGACGGATTCAAGACCTCTCGAAATTCAAGGTGCCGTCCGGATTCCGAGGGCGACCGGCGTGGTTTGTTCAGTTATGGTGGCTGGTGGAGATGCTGTTGTTTCACCCTTCCCCTCAGGTGATGTTTGGATGGCGCCGGTTCCTCCTGCGCATTTTCGGCGCCAAGATCGGAAAAGGAGTTCTTATCAGACGGTCTGCGACCGTGACCTACCCGTGGAGACTGACAATTGGTAACTGGTGTTGGGTGGGGGATCATGCAACACTCTACACACTCGGAGAGATTACGATCGATGAGAATACTGTAATCTCGCATCACGCGTATCTGTGTACGGCTTCTCACGACTACACGCGCCCCACATTCGATCAATTTGCGAAACCGATTCACGTAGAGTCGGAAGCATGGATTGCTACCAGTGCGTATGTCGGACCCGGAGTGACGATTGGCCAGGGTGCAGTCGTGGGGGCATGCAGCGTTGTACTCAAGGACGTTCCGGCGAACATCGTGTGCGCGGGAAATCCTCTCAAAGTGTTGCGGGCCAGGGTGGCCGAGACGAAGTGATGAACTCCGGAATTGACTGATTGTCTAGGTATACTGATTCGAAGCGGATTCGAAATCTTAACTCGTCGGAGTGGCCACATAGGTGCTCAACCTGCAAAGGTCGGAAGCGGTGCCGCACAAAGGTCGGCGATGAAAATCCTTCATGTTATCCCGTCCGTGAATCCGGCGAGTGGCGGGCCTGCAGAGGGGCTTAAGCAGCTTTGCCATATCTATCGAATTGGTGGGCACGAGGTTGATGTTGCTTGCCTCGATTCACCTGAATCGATTGAGAGATTTGAATTTCCGACGCGCGTCTATGCTCTAGGACCCGGTTGGGGAGTCTATGGATACTCACACCGGGCGGCGAAGTGGTTCAAAGAAAACCTCGCCCGGTACGATGTTGTCTTTATCAACTGCATTTGGCAATACAATACGCTGGCTGCATATCGTGCCTTGGCGAAAACACATACGCCTTATGCGGTATTCACCCACGGCATGCTCGACCCCTATTTCAAGAAACGGTACCCTTTAAAACATATAAAGAAGATCATTTACTGGCACCTGTTTTTGCAGAGAATTCTTCGAGACGCGGCCGCGGTTCTTTTCACCTGCGAAGAGGAGAAGATACTTGCGAGGGAGTCCTTTTCAAGATATCAGGTGCGTGAGACAGTTGTACCTTACGGGACTTTCGCCCCGGATTGCGACACAGGGGCTGCGGCGGTGGAGTTTCTAACTCGATGGCCAGATCTTCGTGGGAAGCGACTTGCGATCTCCATGGGCCGAATTCATTCCAAGAAGGGGATAGATGTCCTTATCGAGGCCTTTGCCCGGACGCTAGCGAAGGATTCGTCGTGGCATCTGGTAATTGCAGGACCGGACAGGAATGGCTTGCAGAAGGAACTGGAAGCGCTTGCGGCCAAATTGGGTATCGCGGATAGGATCACCTGGACTGGTATGCTGAAGGGCACTCTGAAATGGGGTGCGCTCACCGCCTCCGAAGTGTTCGTGCTCCCCTCGCATCAGGAGAATTTTGGCATAGTTGTTGCGGAGGCAATGGTCTGTAACTTGCCCGTGATTGTTTCTGACAAGGTGAACATCTGGAGAGAGGTCGCTAATTATCGAGCTGGCTTGGTATGCAAGGACACGGTGGAAGGAACTACGGCAAGACTAATGCAGTGGCAGATGCTAAGCGCTAAAGAAGTTAGCACTTTCCGCGCATCCAGCAGGCAATGTTTCGATGAACAATTCAATTATGAGGTGACGGCGAAGAGGGCATTGGAAATCGTCGAGAGCGTTGCTCATCAGGTGGGGCGCAGATAGGGTTTGGTCATCGCACTTTGACTGACCCTAACGACATTCGTGGATGAGGAACATCCGCGGCGTGGGACAGAAATGCAACGGACCGCGGTCTAGGATAGTCCGCGCGTTTCTTGAAGGAAGATGATTCAGCGAATTCTCAAGATGCTCGGCGCGTTGGGCACCAGCACCGGTCTTACGCTGGTGACGCAGCTTTTGTTGCCGCCGGCTTTCCTTCATTACTACGGCGTAAGCATGTACGGCGAGTGGATTGTGCTCTCCGGAACACTGAGTTATCTGGGGACTCTCAATTTTGGAATTACTACTTACGCAAGCAACCAACTAACGATGTTGCGGAAGCGGGCGGAGATCGAGGAGTACCGCAGCCTGCAGGGTTCCACTCTGGCGCTGCTCATCGGGATGGTCTTTATCGGATTACTGATCACCTTCTCCGTCTTCTTCCTGCCGCTGCCAAAGCTACTTCATCTTTCTACCATTGCACCGAGGGATGTGACTCTAACGGCGTTCTTTCTCGGTCTTCAAGTGCTGGTTAATATACTCGCCGGCTATTACAACAACTTATTTATGGTGGTGGAACAAACGCACCGTGGGTTGTCCTGGGGAATCGCTCGGTCATTCGGAGCAACACTTGTTTGCTTCGTTTTGGCAATATTCCGAGCCAGTTTCCCTTTTCTTGCGCTCGGGCAGTTCATTGCTGCGGTCGTGATCACGCTGCTTTCAATCTATGACCTCAAGCGGAGATTGGGAGATTTGCCACTAGGGCTTCAAGGAGCAAATTGGAAACTGGCTCTGCAAACATTGAAGCCGAGCGGAATGTTTGCCATGATCCTTGCGCAACAGGCCCTTACCTACCAGGTTCCGGTAAATATACTGCAATGGATTTTGGGGCCATCGGTCGTTGTCTTGTTCAGTACCAGTCGCACAGTGCTCTCCAGCGCACGTCAATTGCTCTCTCCAATCACAAATGCTATCGCTCCGGAGATTACTTTCAGTTATGCCAATCGGGATATGAAGAAGATGCTATATATCTTCCACCATTCGGAGAGGATTGTGTTTGCAGGGATACCAATTGCAAACCTCGGTGCACTGCTGTTTGCTCCAATCATTCTGCGGGTCTGGCTCCACAGGCCGGCACTTTTCGACCTATATACTTATGGGCTGATGGCGCTCATCTCCGCGGCAATCAGCATGCGCGATCACAAACAATTCTTTCAGTTCTCAACCAACATGCATAAGCGCCTTTCGATGATTGTCTTCTTCGCGAACCTGGCGATGATTGCTTTGAGCGTGCCTCTCGTGTGGAAGTTTGGCCTTTATGGATTTCTATGCGTATGGCTAGTATCGGAGGTTACGCAAATGGGGCTGATCTATAGGGAGAATCGAAAGCTGTTCGATAACCATGCATCGATTACTTTCACACCTGTGTTCAAGCTGGTGGCTATCATGCTGGTGTCTTTACCAATCTGCATGGCACTCTTGAAATTCGTTTCGCCCCTTTCTATCGCAATCATGGGAGTCGTTGCTGTAGTGGGGGTACTTCTTCTCATGGTCGAATCGTATTTTGTATTTGGACTGAAAGATGTCTGGACCGAGTTTGGACAGAAGATGCGTGCAAACACGCCCATTGCGTGAAGCACCCACAGCCTCGTCCCATCGCGGAGCCTACCTCCGGGGCGGCGTGCCTCAGCCGATCGAGAATATTATCAATTGCTTACCCGGCAGCAAGCATCAGTGAATCTGATCACATACGGCTAATTACTTTCGGCATATACTCCCCTTGATGAGAACGTGCCGATTCACGCCGTGTCTCCTCTGCTGCCACCATAGTTCCTCCGCCAACGCGGTGTAGGGCATCGGACGACGAGGCTTTGAGGGTTCGAACAAAAGCAAGCGGATTCATCTTTATATCCATTGATTCAGGAGTAGGAATGGCCAGGCTGGAAGAAATCCCGAAAAAGAAAGCAATGCAGGACAAGATTTCTGAGCTTGAGGCCAAGCGAGCCGATCTCGAGCTAGGAAGCTCTCCGCACGGGAGCGCGTGGCTAAGCTAGTGGACCGAGGCAGTTTTGAGGAGATTGGGCTTTTTGCACGTCACCGCGCGACCTATTTTGGGATGGCTGACAAGGAACTGCCTGCGGACGGGGTGGTGACTGGGTGCGCAACCATCGATGGGCGCCTTGTTCATCTGGCCAGTCAGGATTTCACCGTGGCGGGCGGGGCCGCGGGCGAAACGCACAGCAACAAGGTGGCTGACATGTTGAGCATGTCTCTCAAGACGGGCAGCCCTTTCATCTTCATCAACGACTCCGGCGGTGCGCGTGTTCAGGAAGGGATCGATAGCCTGGCGGGCTATGCGCGCGTTTTCTATAACAACGTGATGCTGTCGGGAACGGTGCCCCAGATATCCCTGATCTGCGGGCCCTGCGCGGGTGGGGCCGCCTACAGTCCTGCGTTGACCGATTTTGTGATTCAGACCCAGCAAGGGCGCATGTTCATCACAGGACCGCAGGTGATCAAGCAAGTGACTGGCGAGGTAGTGACGGCGGAGGAGTTGGGTGGCCCACAGTCGCAAATGAACAACTCGGGTGTGGTCCATCTGATTGCGCGCGATGACGATGAAGCGCTGCAGCTTTGCCGCCGTCTGCTCAGCTTTATGCCCTCGAACAACCTGGAAGATCCGCCTCGCATGCCGTTCAATTCGAAATTGAAATCGGATTCGGATATGAACGCGATTGTCCCGGTAGACAACAAGATTGCTTATGACGTAAGGGGCGTGATTACGCGGGTGGTGGACTACGAAGATTTTCTGGAGATACAGCCGGGATTCGCGGCCAACATCGTCATCGGCTTTGGACGGCTGCAAGGGCGGCCGGTGGGGATCGTGGCCAACCAGCCATGTGTGCAGGCCGGGGCGCTGGACATTGATGCCTCGGACAAATCGGCGCGCTTTGTCCGCTTCTGCAATGCGTTCAACATTCCGCTGCTTACGTTTGTGGATGTGCCGGGTTTTTTGCCTGGAGTGGAACAGGAGCGCGGCGGCATTATCCGGCATGGCGCCAAGCTGCTGTTTGCCTACTCCGCGGCCACGGTTCCCAAGATCACAGTGGTGTTGCGCAAGGCCTATGGCGGGGCATATATCGCAATGTGCTCCAAAGGGCTGGGCGCGGATCGGGTGGTGGCGTGGCCCACGGCGGAGATCGCCGTAATGGGGGCCGATGGCGCCGCGGAGATTGTTTTCCGCCGCGAAATTGACGCGGCAGAAGACCAGGCGGCGCGCCGCAAAGAGCTCGTTGACGAATATCGGGAGACCTTCGCAAATCCTTACGTTGCCGGCGGCCGGCGACTCGTCGATGACATCATTGCGCCGGCGGAGACAAGAAAGTACCTGGCTCGCGCTCTCGAATCTCTACACGGCAAACGCGAACTGCGGCCGCAGAAGAAACATGGATTGATTCCGCTCTAACGAGGAGAACTGAATGGCTGTGAATTGGTCGAATTTGGCTGCTCTGACGGTGTTGATTGCAGCCGGCTTCGCGGTGCTTTATCTCCGGTTGCGAAATGTGCTGTATACAGCTTTATCAGAGCGTGAACAGGCAGCGGATCTTCAGTTGAGCGCGCTCGCTGCCACGGTCAAGGCTCTAGAAAGCAGCATGGCTGAACTGTCCCGAACGCCGGAACCACCAGCAGCCATTGCTTCGGAATTCACATTGGCGGCTCCCGCGGAAGTCGTGCACGAGCCGGCCACTGCTTTCGCGGAACAGGCGATCGGCCGTCCGGATGAAGAAGTTACGCCGGAGATGATGTTGGTGATTGCCGCGGCAGTGACCGAATTCCTTGGCAAGAAGGTGCGCATCCTATCGGCAAAGCAGTTGCAATCGCCGCGAGAGGCCCTCAGCCCATGGTCGCAGCAGGGGAGGGTCTTCGTGCAAGCTTCGCACAACCTGCGGATGGGTTGAGACGAGGCTGGCCGAGAAAGGAGCGCCCGATTTGAAGCTTCAGATTACGGTGGAAGGAAAGATCTACGAAGTCGAAGTAGAAGTGCTTGAAGAGGACGGGGTTATGCCGGCCCTGAGTCCTGGGCCCTATCCGCCCGCTGGCGCGATGCCTCACCCGGTGCCCGATAAGCGAACCCTTGCCGATAACCTCTGGAAAAATGGCGACGGTGAACGCGTGTGCCTCAGCCCGATCACAGGCTTGGTCATAAAGGTGAATGTCGCGCCCGGTCAGTCTGTCGAGAAGAACGATCTGCTCATGGTGCTCGAAGCCATGAAGATGGAATCGAACGTCACAGCGCCCGGTGCAGGGATAGTTAGAAACATTAACGTGGGAGCAGGGGATTCAGTGAAAGTGAACCAGGTAATTGTCGAATTCGAATAGCCGATTGCGTTGGAACTGCGCGGCGGCTTCAGGCGCGGTTGAAAGGGTAGCAAATGATCGGTGTGCAAGAGGATTTGAAGCAGGTTCCAGGGATAAAGTTCGTAGACCACGTGGCCATCGCAGTGAAGAACGGTGAATTGGACGGGCAGGTCAAGGCTTACGAGATGCTTGGCTTCAAGGAAATTCATCGCGAAGAAGTGCTGGGGACCGATCAAGTGCGTGAATCGCTGCTCGAGATTGGCGATGGACCTAACCTGATTCAACTGCTCGAGCCCTTGACCGCGGATTCACCAGTGCAAAAAATGATGGACAAAAACGGCGGCCGCGGCGGGTTGGCTCACGTGGCCTTCCGCGTGGAGAGTGCACAACGGGCATTTGAAACCATGCAGGCAACCGGTTTCCAGATCATCGATAAGGCTCCCCGCAAAGGTTCGCGCGGAACCACGGTCTTTTTTGTTCATCCCAAATCGAGGGCCGACGGCCCATTTGGGCTTCTGATTGAGATTGTCGAAGCCCCTGAAAGCAAGTGAAACAATGGCTACGGACAGTTTGCTCCACGAATTTCCTCCGGTAAGCACGCAGGCTTGGGAAGAAGCGATTACCAGGGATCTAAAAGGCGCCGACTACGCGAAAAAACTGATCTGGCAAACGGAGGAAGGACTGGCCGTCAAGCCCTATTATCGGGCTGAGGATCTTCGTGGGTTGGAACATTTGAGCGAGGCCGAGGGCAATTCTCTTCGTTTAAGTGCGGCCCGATCGAACGGCGACTGGCGCATTCGCGAGGAGATTGACGCAGGCAATCCTGAATTGGCCAACCTTGCGGCGCGCAATGCCGTGGCTGCGGGAGCGGAAGAGATCGCATTTCGCGATGTTCCGATCCACTGTGCTCTGGACCTCGAAACGTTGCTCGCCAATCTGCAGGAGATCCCAGTCCATTTTGAAAATCTGAACGAACCGTTGCTTCGCTTGCTGATCGAGCACCTGAGTGGACAGAAAAGAGCGTCGCGAATATCGACGGGCTTCGACCCGCTTGCGAACTTGAATTTTGCGGCGGGAGTAATCCGAGATGTGCCTAATGCAATCGTCCCTTTTACCATTCACGGCGAGGGATTTGAAGAATCGGGTGCTAGCGCCGTCGAGGAAGTGGGGCTCACGCTTGCCGCAGCGATCGATTTTCTGGCCGAGATGCAAGCCCGCGAATTGGACATCGATCGCGCTGCGGCTTCAATTAGCTTTTCGTTTGCAATAGGTTCAAATTTCTTTTTCCAGATCGCAAAATTCCGTGCATTCCGGATCTTGTGGGCGCAGGCAGTGGAAAGCTTTGGCGGAAGCCATGAAAGCAGAAAGGCCTTCATCCACGCCCGCACTTCACGCTGGAACAAGACCATCTACGATCCACACGTGAATGTCCTGCGAGGGACGACAGAAGCTATTTCCGCAGCCTTTGGTGGTGTGGACTCCATCACCGTGGCTCCTTTCGACGCATGTTACAAAATGCCGGATGAGGCAAGCCGCCGCTTGGCTCGTAATACGCAGATAATCCTAAAACAAGAGGCTCTGCTCTCCCGGGTTGCCGATCCCGGCGCAGGGTCGTATTACCTTGAGGTCATCACTGACTTCATCGCCCGCGAGGGTTGGAAATGCATGCAGGCCATCGAGTCCGCCGGAGGGTATCGGAAGGCTCGGTCGAATGGGCTAATTGCCAGGATGCTGGAGCACTCGCTAGCTGCGAAACAGAAGGCGGTAGAATCTGGCCGCCGCATCTTTACCGGGACCAACAGTTACGCCGATTGCTCGGAAAAGGCTTTGGATCGTATAGACGATTCACGCGTCTCGAGTCATCGTCGCGCGACCGAGAGCTATGAGCAGCTTCGTCTGCGGACCGAACGGCACGTAGCAAAGGCCGGCAAATGCCCGCGCATCCTGTTGGCGGAATTCGGAGATATGAGGATGCGGACCGCGCGATCCGGCTTCGCCACCAACTTTTTTGCCTGCGCGGGGTTCGAAACAGTCACGCAAACATTTGAAAACGCTGATGGAATTGCGGAAAAGGATGCCGAACTTATTGTGCTGTGCAGCTCCGATGCGGAGTATCTCCCGATGGCTTCGGAGGTATGTTCCAAATTACAAGCAAATGGAAAGACGTCTCCCATCGTGGTTGCCGGCAATCCAGATTCCGCGGAACGGCTGCGAGCCGCCGGTGTCGACGATTTCGTTCATATCCGAAGCAATCCCATTGCGTTTCTTACAAAATGGCTGCAACGGTTGGGAATCGAGGATTAGCGATGCGACCGGATTTTTCGAAGATCGACTATAAGCCCGTGATAACCGCTGCCGGACCAACAACATGCGAGCAATGGCAATCTCCCGAGCACCTTGCTGTGAAGAGCTCATATACCCGCACAGACCTTGAAGGACTCGAGCATCTTGAGTACGCAGCCGGGATTCCGCCTTATCTGCGTGGACCTTACAGCACGATGTATGTAATGCAACCATGGACCATTCGCCAATACGCCGGCTTCTCCACTGCCGAAGAGTCGAATGCCTTCTACCGCCGAAATCTGGCCGCTGGACAGAAGGGACTTTCCGTTGCGTTCGATCTTGCTACACACCGCGGATACGACTCGGACCACGACCGCGTATCCGGGGACGTAGGCAAGGCCGGCGTTGCCATCGACTCTGTTCTTGACATGAAGGTGCTGTTCGACCAGATTCCGCTCGATCGAATGTCAGTCTCGATGACCATGAACGGCGCTGTGCTTCCCATTATGGCGTTTTACATCGTGGCCGCTGAAGAGCAGGGAGTCAAGCCGGAACTGCTCAGCGGTACCATTCAGAATGACATCCTCAAAGAATTCATGGTCCGCAATACGTATATCTACCCGCCGGAAGGCTCGATGCGGATTATCGGCGATATCTTCCGTTATTGCGCCCAGAAAATGCCAAAATTCAACTGCATCAGTGTGAGCGGGTACCACATGCAGGAGGCTGGCGCGACGGCGGATATCGAACTTGCCTACACGCTGGCTGACGGCATGGAGTATCTACGCACAGGAGTGAAGGCCGGGCTCGATATCGACAGCTTTGCACCCCGAATCTCTTTCTTCTGGGGCATTGGCATGAACCACTTCATGGAGATTGCCAAGTTGCGCGCTGCCCGAATGTTATGGGCCAAGCTGGTCAAGACCTTCCATCCGAAGAATCCAAAATCGCTTGTCTTGCGGACGCATTCCCAGACGTCCGGGTGGAGCCTGACGGCGCAGGATCCGTTCAACAACATCGTGCGCACCTGCGTTGAGGCGTTGGCCGCCGCGTTCGGGCACACCCAGTCGCTGCACACCAACGCTCTTGACGAGGCGCTGGCGCTTCCGACCGACTTCTCCGCACGCATTGCGCGGAATACGCAAATCTATCTGCAACAGGAGATTGGAGTTACACGAGTTGTCGATCCGTGGGCCGGTTCGTACTATGTGGAGCGGCTGACGCACGAACTGATGCACGCCGCATGGGCGCTGATCGAAGAGGTTGAGGCGCTGGGCGGAATGACCCGGGCGATCGAGGCCGGCATTCCCAGGATGCGAATTGAAGAAGCAGCAGCGCGGAGACAAGCCTCCATCGATTCGGGTAAGGATGTGATCGTTGGTATCAACGCATTTCCTTCTCTGGAAGAGCCGCTGATTCCCGTCCTCGATATCGACAATAATGCGGTGAGGACATCGCAGCTTGAGCGCCTTGCTCGCTTGAAGCGTGAGCGCGACAGCGATGCAGTGTGTAAGTCGCTGAAAAATCTGGAACAATGCGCCGCCATGGGCAACGGCAACCTGCTGGAGTGCGCCTTGGATGCCGCACGCAAGCGGGCGACGCTGGGTGAAATCTCTTTGGCTTTGGAGAAGGTGTGGGGCCGCTATCAGGCCACGGCGCGGACGATTGCCGGGATTTATTCGTCAGAGAGCGCAAACTCCGCAGAGTTCAAGAAAGCTCAAAGGATGGTTGAGGAGTTTGAGATCGAGGAAGGCCGGCGTCCGCGCATCCTTGTGGCAAAGATGGGACAGGACGGCCATGATCGCGGTGCCAAGGTCATCGCAACCGCCTTCGCGGATATTGGATTCGATGTCGACATCGGCCCGCTATTCCAGACTCCTTATGAGGTTGCGCGCAATGCTGCCGAATGCGATGTGCATGTGGTGGGGGTTTCGTCTCTCGCGGCCGGGCACAAAACCCTGGTGCCGCAGCTGATAGATGAGCTGCGCAGGCTTTATAGGGACGACATTCTGGTGGTCGTGGGCGGCGTGATTCCTCCGCAGGATTACGAATTTTTGTACCGCGCCGGGGTGGCTGGGATCTATGGGCCAGGCACAGTGATTCCGGTGGCGGCGCAGGGGATTGTCACAATTCTAGAGAGCCGTGCGGTCAGGGGCGTCGCTGGTTGATGGAGCCGAATGAGAGTGCGATACGCGATCAGCCTGGAGGCCACCCGGCTAAGGCACGCCCCGATTCTGTTGAACCTGCCGTGGTCCGCCGCCGCGCCGCACTATCAATCGATCAATTTGTCAATGGCATCCTGCATGGAGATCGAGCCATCCTGGCACAGGCCATCACCCTGATTGAGAGTTCGCGCACGGCGGATCGTGCTTTGGCGGAAAAAATCGTCGAAGGCTGCCTTCCCCATAGCGGCAACTCGATTCGAATTGGTATCACCGGCGTTCCTGGGGCAGGCAAGAGCAGCTTGATCGAATCTTTGGGCACATGGCTGATTGGCGAACGTAGGGAGAAGATTGCCGTGCTGGCGATCGACCCCAGCAGCCAGATTTCCGGAGGGAGCATTCTGGGCGACAAGACACGCATGGCCTCTCTCGCTTCGAGCGATCTCGCGTTTATCCGCCCGAGCCCGGCCAGAGGTTCGTTCGGCGGCGTCGCGCAGCACACCCGGGAAGCCATGCTTCTGTGCGAGGCGGCAGGCTACCGGAACATCTTTGTCGAGACGATCGGAGTCGGACAATCCGAAACCGCGGTTCACGAGATGGTGGATTTCTTCCTTCTTATTCTGTTGGCAGGTGCAGGGGATGAACTGCAGGGAATCAAGCGAGGTGTGATGGAGCTGGCGGATGTCGTTGTGATCAACAAGGCCGACGGTGCGAATCTGCATGCCGCGGAGAAGGCTCGAGCCGAAGCTGAGAATGCCTTGCACTACCTTCCAAGGTCGTTGTCTGGATGGGCACCCCGAGCGCTAACATGTTCGGCGTTGACCGGGAATGGGATCCGCGAGCTGTGGCAATGCGTCGAAGTGCATTCCGAGCAAACCAAAGGGAACGGCTGGTTCAGCCGAACACGCACGCAGCAGGCACAGAAATGGATGCAAGATCTCATTCGGCAGGGGCTGCAACTGAGATTCGAGTCTCAGCCGGAGATTCAACGCCGCTTGCTGGCCCTGAATCAGGACGTGCTGGAAGGACGGATCACTTCTTTTCGAGCTGCACGGGAACTGCTGGAAGCATATTCAGGTACAAGAGCGGAAACAAGGAAATCCAGTTCCCAAATTGAATCTATACCGGGGCCATCGCAGAGTCAGGTGTAAAATAAGTGTTTACATCGTGTGTATTTAGAGAATATTTATGAAAGTAATACTTGACGCCACGCTTTCAAATTTTAGTTGCGGAAAGTATTTTGCGTCCATATCGGAAATCAGAGGCTTGTCTTTGAGTTTTCCGCTGATCGTATGCGGCTTAATTGCCGTTATTATCTGCGGCGCGGTAACCATGCTCTTTGTCAATAGGGTACCCTGAAGGTACCCAAAGTAATCAATACCCAATTCGGCGGATTGTGCATAGCGCGGAAGCGTAGTCAAATAGGGTTAACTCCGGGAATCGGAACAGAGGAATCCCGGTGAGGGTGAGAGTGATACCCCATGGCGGATACTTTTCATCGAAATTCCGGCGACCAGGCAGCGTACGGCTACCGGCAACTATCTGGAACTGGCCCCGCGAGCGGACCAGACTTAAGGACCATGGTCTACGGCACGTTCGCGGTTGCCCTTGGGATCGTGATTGGGACCCTGGCCGCCGACGGTACCTTGCGGTCGATTAGCCCATTCGCTTCCCACCAATCGGTGCGGGCCGGGTCGAGTGCGCCTGCGGTTTCCGGCCGTCCGGGCACGCAAGCTCAGACCGCGCAGCTCGTTCATCCGGCAACGTCTCCGGGAAACTCCCAGCCATCGGTTACTCAGAAGCCTTCCGCAGCCGTAACATCAACCGCAACTACTATATCCAGCACCGCCAAGCCCCTAACCGCGGCTCTGTCTTCGACTTCGATCCCGGCTTCAACCGTTGCCAAAACACTGCCCCCGCCGGCAACAACTCCAATTGCTAAACAGTCCGCCGTCCCCCAACCAACCATCGCATCCAAGACGTCTGCCACGGCGAAGGCGACAACGGTAGCCAATTCATCCACGCCAATCAAATCGTCGGGTTTAGCCCAAACGTCGGACTTTCAGAAGGTTGCCGCTGCTCACAGGCATTGGTCGACACGCAGAATTGCGGCCCGAGTAAGGTGGCTGGCGTGGCGGAAGCTTCATCCTAGACATCGCTTACATGGGTACTTGAAGGCGGCTATGGCTACCCCATCCAAGCTGCCTGACCTTGCCTCGGTGCCGAAACCAGCGGAACTCCCCAAGCACGTGCCCGCGCCTGCTCCTCTGCGATTCTCATTCTTCGTGGAAGGAAGCGTTTCTGTGGCGAACTATGATGCTTCCACAGGGGTTGTCGACACCTACGAAGGGGAGAGCTTTGCAGTGGACAGAATGACGAAGGAAAGCAGAACGATATCCTGGCTGGAATATCCGGCCGATGTTCACTACAGGTGCGATCAGTCGTGGAACTGCACGCTCTTCCATGCCGGTGTCCTCATTGTGAACGCAAGGCGCACAAAATAGCCCCGAGCACGCATTGTTAACGAAGCCATGGGCCAACCACATGGTGCTGATTCTAAATGCGCTCCTATTGCTCATGTGGATTCCAGCAGCGGTTTCAAAGCCCGTAGGCCGAAAGTTCTAATTCTCTCTCTTCCAGTACATTATTTGCTCCGAATGGTCGCAAACTGCCTAGGCCCGTGCCTGAAGGCGCAGGAGTCTTTGTGGCATTTCAGGACGCTAAAGCGCCCTGCTCCCTCCTGAAATCGCCATCTACAACTGCATCAGTGGCAGAGGTGTAGCTTCTGCATAACATGCTTGTTTTCAATCGCGTGCAATAAGAATAGATGATTTACATGAACTTATGCGGTGGGATACCTTGTTCGTTGTCCGTGATGAGCTTTTTCGCCGGCGGCTTCTTGCTTGACGTTTCTTGATTGTGCTCCGAAGACGAATAAAGTGCGGTCGGTCATCTCGCGGCGGGTTCCGGTCTGACAGGTTTGAGAGTCCAGAGATGGACGCCTTGCCGTCGAAAGCCCTTGTCTCTGTCGAGATTTTGACAGGCTGTCAACCCGGCGTAGATAGAAGAAAGCCAATCAATCTATTCAGATAGCGAAACCTCAAGGACACTCGTCCTTTGGCATTGCACATGCTTTCTCAGGCATCGGGCGCGAGGTATAGGAGCGATCTATGCAACTTGGAATGGTGGGTCTGGGGAGAATGGGCGCGAACATGGTGCGGCGTCTCCTCAAGGGAGGCCATGAATGCGTGGTCTTCGATATGTCCGCGAAGGCAGTGAATGAGCTGATTCAAGAGAAGGCTCAAGGAAGTTCTTCGCTGCAAGAGTTGACTACAAAACTTGCGAAGCCGCGAGCGATTTGGTTGATGGTTCCGGCCGCGGTCGTGGAGAAAACCATCGCCGAACTCCTACCCTATCTTGAACCGGAAGACATTTTGATCGACGGTGGCAATTCCCATTATGTAGATGACATCGAGCGCGCCAAGAAGCTCGCGGCGGATCGCATCCACTACCTGGACGTGGGGACCAGCGGTGGCGTATGGGGTTTGGAACGCGGCTACTGCATGATGATTGGGGGCGAAGACGCGGCGGTCAGGCACCTCGATCCAATTTTCTCGACGCTGGCGCCGGGAAGGGGGGACATAGCACGTACGCCGGGCCGGGAGAAGCTTGGCGGCACTGCGGAACTGGGGTACTTGCACTGCGGTCCCAACGGGGCAGGCCATTTTGTCAAGATGGTGCACAACGGAATCGAGTACGGCCTCATGGCCGCATACGCGGAGGGCCTTGGTATCCTGCGCGAAGCCAATGTGGGAAAGCGGCGGGATGTGGTTGACGCGGAGACTACCCCGCTTCGAGACCCCGAGCACTATCAATACGATCTCGATCTGCGTGACATTGCCGAGGTGTGGCGGCGCGGCAGCGTAGTCGCGTCGTGG
>JBELAI010000199.1:0-11138 GCA_049508975.1 Occallatibacter sp.
ATGGCCTATATTGTCCTGGTCAATCCCGCCATTCTATCCGCATCCGGAATGCCCCTCGCCGCGGTCACAGCGGCAACATGCCTGTCCGCGGCTTTCGGCTCAATCCTGATGGGCATCGTCGCCCGCTATCCCATCGCGTTGGCCCCCGGCATGGGCCTCAACGCCTACTTCACTTACACCGTCTGCCTCAAGATGCACATCCCCTGGCAAACGGCCCTGGGCGCGGTCTTTCTTTCCGGCGTCATCTTTCTTGCGCTCACCGCCGCCGGCATCCGCCAGATGATTCTCCGCTCCATCCCGCATGAACTCTACGCGGCCGTAGCCAGTGGAATTGGCCTCTTCATCGCCTTCATCGGCTTTCGCAACTCCGGAGTGGTCATCGGCGATCCAGAGACCTTTGTCGGCCTCGGCAACCTGCGCAACCCCACTACCTTCCTGGCCCTCTTCGGCCTCATTCTCATGGTCGCCTTCGAAGTAAAAAAGATCCGCGGCGCAATCCTCATCGGAGTCCTCACCACCACCGCCGTCTCCTGGGCATTGGCTTTCGCCATCCTGCACGCCGGTGTCTCCATCACCTCCATGCTGTCGACCACTACGGTCACTTGGGCGCAGAACCTTGTTCACTGGACGCCCGCTCCCGGCGGTTTTCACGCCCTCGCGGCGACAGCCTTCCAACTCGACATACGCGGCGCATTCAATAAGGGCTTGCTCGAAATTGTCTTCGTCTTTTTCTTCGTCGATCTCTTTGACAATCTCGGCACCCTTGTCGCCGTCACCAAGCGAGCCGGCCTCATTGCCGCCGACCATTCCATTCCACGCCTCAACAAAATTCTGTTGGCAGACGCCACAGCCACCGTCTTCGGCTCCCTCATCGGAACCTCCACCGTAACCAGCTACGTCGAGTCCACAGCCGGCGTCATGGCCGGCGGCCGCAGCGGCATCACCGCCATCGTCACCGGCTTGCTCTTTCTTGGCGCAATCGGCGCCGCCCCATTCGTCGGAATCGTGCCTCCCGCGGCAACAGCCCCCGCCCTGATCCTCGTCGGCTCGCTCATGCTGGCCACCATCACCGAGATTCGCTGGACCGATCCCCTCGTAGCCGTCCCCTCGTTCCTGACGCTGATACTCATCCCGCTCACCTACTCCATAGCCAACGGACTAGGCTTCGGCATCATAGCCTGGGCAGTCCTCCATCTCGCCACCGGCAAATTCCGCAAGCAAGACTGGCTCCTCTACGTCCTGGCAGCCCTTTTCCTCGCCCGCTTCATTTACCTTGGAGCTAGTTGACAAACCCGACGGTACCAGCACAAATCTGTCATCCTGAGCGAAGCGTACTTCAGCGGAGTCGAAGGACCTGCTTTTGGAATGCATATGACGCAACAATCCTCGCTTACCAATCACAATCAGAACACCGCTGGCCCAAATCGTCTCAAAAACGCCCTCCGCACCCTGCTCTCTTTTGTTCTTCTCTTTCTATGCACCAATCTCGTCGCGCCGGCCCAACCCGCCGACACCTATCAAGTAGTCCACACCTACCCCCACGACGCCAACGCCTTCACCCAGGGCCTCATCTATCTAGACGGCCACCTCTACGAGAGCACCGGCGAATATGGCCAATCCTCCCTGCGCATGGATGACCTCGAAACCGGAAGAATCCTGCAACTCCACGACGTGCCCGCCAAGTACTTCGCCGAAGGCCTCACCGATTGGGGCAGCACGCTCATCCAACTCACGTGGAAAGAGCACCAGGTGATGGTCTACGACCGGTTCAGCTTCCACCTGCTGCGCACGCTGCCCTACCCAGGCGAAGGATGGGGCCTGACACACGACGACAAGAGTCTCATCGTCTCCGCCGACGGCACCGCTACGCTGCACTTCCTCGATCCGGTCACGCTTCACGAACTCCGCCAAGTCACCGTGAAAGACCACGGCAAACCCATCACCCAACTCAACGAACTGGAGTGCATTCACGGCCAGATTTACGCCAACATCTGGCACTCCGACCGCATAGCGCGCATTTCGCCTGCAACAGGCAAAGTGCTCGGCTGGATCGATCTGAGCGGCCTGCTTCCAGCCGCGGAGCGATCCAACCCGGAAGCCGTGTTGAACGGCATCGCCTATGACCAGGCCCACGACCGTCTCTTCGTAACCGGCAAGCTCTGGCCCAGGCTCTACGAAATCAAAGTAGTCCCAGAAAAACATTGAGAGCGCCGCGACCCAGGGAAGCTACCCCGTCGGTGAAGACAGGTTAGCTTCCCTCTCTGGTCGAGGATGCGCCTATTTTCCGTCGAGTCCCTTCACTGTCCCCAGGCCCGCGCACAGGTTATAACCGAAGCCGGCAAAGTCGCTGACGTTGATACCGCAGTTCCCGTAAAAGATATTGCGGATGCCGCGATCCCAGTCGGTGTAGAGCTTCTGGTTCTCCGCCATGCTGCTCGAGCGGAAGCTGTGCGCGGCATTCACAATCCCAGCAAGCGACGGCGCTGCCACACTCGTGCCGCCAACCACAAACCATCCTGTTCCAGCCACCGGATTGCTGTCGAAGACCCAAACACCCGAAGTAGGATTGGAATCGAAAGACAAATCCGGGGTTCCGCGCCCGCTCCCAACAATTCCTTTAACAGAGTTTTGGAAGGCCGGCCGTGGCTCAACTTGGCTAACGCCGCCGCCGCTATCCTGCCACGTGCTCTCCAGGATAAAGTTGCCCGTGTTCAAATCCCGTGAAATGCTGGTGCCGCCGGCAGAAACCACATTGGGAGAAGCGCTCGGATATTCGACGCCCGGAGAATCCCCCGCCGAAGCAAAATACACCACGCCGGATGTCGTAAACGTAGTATCGAACGTGTTCTCTCCAACGAACTCCCCCCCTCCGAAGCTCATCGAAACCTCGCCGCCTCCAGCCGCGGCCACCAGGTTGCTGGCCACTGTCACAGCATTGAACAGGTTGACCAGGCTATTGTTTTTCGCTTCCACCAGAAAAATCTCAGCCTCTGGAGCCATTGCATGCGCCCACTCAGTGTCCAAAGCCTCCTCTATCTCGAAGCCACCCGACGGGTCCAGGCCCGGGCGGGTACCGTCGGCAAAAACCACTGTGAGCTTTGCCGCCGGCAGTCCGAATTGCGCTGAAAACGTAGCCAGGTCAGAGGACGCCGTCGGGTCGTCGAATGCGTCGACCAACGCGATTGCGTTGCTTCCACCCGTCGGATTGGCCGTGGTTACGTTCGGATTGCAACCCTTCAAGGGCCCTTCGACCAGTTCATAGACGCACCCCAGCGATGCCGGCGTTTCAAACAGGTAACCGGGGAATGGAGGCAGCTCCTTCGGCTGCATGGCTGCGGCCCCAAAGTGCATCTGCGTCGCCGAAGGCACAAGAAGCCGCAAGTGGGTTCGCGCCATGGCCTGTCCCTGGCTGTTGGCAGGCTGCGGCAAACTGGACTGTGGCGTGTAAACGTGCGGTCGAACCAAAGCAGGAACATGGCTCTGAGCCAAAGCCAAAGCTGAGATGCTGAGCGCGCATGCCGATGCTGCCGTAGACAGAATCAAAGTCAGACGTTTCATGGATATTCTCCTTGGGGAAAGTTCTAGAGATCAACCCTGAAGCTTCAATGCCAGGTCAGCGGGACGGTGAGCCCGAAGCGGGGAAGAACGGTGCGAAAAGAAATATACCGGGAAGGAGCCAACACCGTACAGAAAACTTTTTGGAACCCAAGTTTTCGATTTGAACGTACCATAACTTCACATAACTTGTATCGACATTTCGAGTTTTGTGACATAGATAGCAGGGTTGGCTTCTAAGGGGTAGCGCCGGTCTCCAGACCGGCTGTCACGCGGGCCTCCGCGCCCGCACCCCAACCGTCTTTCCCGTCCGACGCCGATTCGCTCACGCTTCGACTGTTCAAATGCGACAGCCCCTGAATCTCTTCCAGAAGTTTTGCAGACTAATTCGCGAAAACGCGCACAATCGATTCATGGCCTCGATAACTCCCGAAAATTGTCAGTTTCCAACCCTTTAGTTCACCCCTTCGGCGGCCAGAAAAAAACACCCATTTTCCCGATATTCTTGCATCTGAATGAAAATAATAATGTTACATCGATTTGTGGCGAACAAAAAGCGAACAAAAGTCGTGAAACAAACAACTTACGTTTTCGCCCATTTTGAAACAAAGGAGTTACGTACCCCTCCCAATTCGCAACCCACCGATTTTGCACCACAATTGCAGCAGAATTTGACCCCGTGTCGAAGCAGCACCTCCAACATTGAACCCAAGCCATTGATATACACTCCGCATCAGGTCCCTGTTTCTACGATTCTCAAAATCCATCATGCCCTCTGTCATTGAAGTTTCCGGAGTCCGCAAGACCTATGGCCGGACGGTGGCCGTCGCCGAAGCGTCTTTTGCAGTAAACCAGGGTGAGATCTTCGGACTCATCGGGCCCAACGGTGCTGGCAAGACAACCACCATGGAGTGCATCGAAGGCCTTCGCAAGCCCGACGCCGGATCAATCGCTGTTCTCGGTCTCGATCCCTTTCGCCAGGTCTACCAACTGCAGGACCGCATCGGTGTTCAACTCCAGCAAGCTCAGCTCCAGAAGCGCATCAAGGTCTGGGAAGCCGTAGATCTCTGGGCCTCGCTTTACAAGAAAAAAACCCTCGATGCCGAACATCTGCTCGCACAACTTGGCCTCACCGAGAAACGCGGCGCCTGGTTCATGGACCTCTCCGGAGGCCAGAAGCAGCGCCTGTTCATTGCTCTCGCGTTAATCAACGATCCGGAGGTCGTCTTTCTCGACGAACTCACCACCGGCCTCGATCCGCAGTCGCGGCGCGCAATCTGGGAACTCGTCCGCGGCATCCGCGAGCGTGGCAAGACAGTCTTTTTGACCACGCATCTCATGGAAGAAGCAGAGCGG
Organism: Occallatibacter sp.; assembly: GCA_049508975.1. GTDB lineage: Bacteria > Acidobacteriota > Terriglobia > Terriglobales > Acidobacteriaceae > Telmatobacter. The sequence continues at coordinate 4,912 of JBELAI010000199.1, forward strand.
CTATGCGACCGCGTTGCCATCATGGAACACGGCCGCATCATCGACATCGATACGCCGGAAAAACTTGTCGCCCGTCATTGCCCTGAGCGAACCGTCATCATCGCCACCGATGACCCAAACGCTACAAACGCCTTCGACAACATCCGCGGAGTTGAATCCGTGACCTCGACCGGCAAGCAATTCACCATCCGAGGCTGCGGAGAAGACCTCGTCACAGAAGTCATCCATTGCCTGTCGGAGAGCCGCATTCGCGTGACGGATTTCCGCACCATTCTTCCCAACCTTGAAGACGTCTTCCTCAAACTCACCGGCCGCTCCATTCGAGAATAGGAAAACACAATGATGCTCCGTGGCCTCTGGAAATTGACGTGGATCGAGATCAAGGTATTCCTGCGCGAACCCCTCGGCGCATTCGGCACCATCGGCATTCCTGTTCTGATGTACGTTGTTCTGGGCCGCATCGTCGCCTCCAGACCGGCATCGTCCGCCTTTGCAACGGGCGGCTTTTCCGCTGTTCATCTCCCCGTGCTCGTTGCCCTTTTGATCTCCATTAACGCGGTGCTGTCCCTTGTCACTATCATCGCCATCTACCGTGAAGGCGGCATCCTCAAGCGCCTTCGAGCCACGCCGTTGCGTCCCCAGACCATCCTTACCGCCCACGTGATCGTCAAGCTTTTGCTCACCGCCGCAACACTGGCGTTGATGCTCCTCGCAGGTCGGCGCTATATCCCCGCCGGCGCCCATGTCCCATGGTTCTCGTTCACCATCGCTCTGCTCATCAGCACCTGGAGCATCCTCTCCATCGGTTTTCTCATCGCCAGCATCGTACCCACGGCGCGCTTTTCTCAGCCCATCGGCGCAATCATTTTGTATCCGATGCTCGCCTTCTCGGGCCTCTTCGTTCCCATCGAGATTCTGCCTCCGGTGCTTCAAGCCGTAGCCAGAGCCTTGCCGCTAACCCCGGCGGTAAGCCTTCTTCAGGGAATATGGAACGGCGATCCATGGTCCGCTCACATTAGAGACGTAGCCGCGCTGGCCGTAGTGTTTCTCATCTGCACGGCTCTCTCCGCAAAAGTCTTTCGCTGGGAATAGAGCCTTTTCATAAACCTGCTTTGTGTGCCGGCCGCGAAAACACACGCCACAGCCGGGGTTCTCGAAAGTTTTGTGTCAGGGCACGACTTTAGTCGTGCCGAAGATGGCCAGGGAGAGTGGGGTTTTAACCCCTGCGGAACGAATGCCGGGGCAACTGCGACCATTGAGCAAACCAGCTACTCGAACGCTACTTCACCGCCGCTGCCGGCTTCTTCGCCTTCGTTGTCGTAATCACCACCACGCTGATCAGCACGAACATTGTCCCCAGAATCGTTCGCAATCCAATACTCTCGCCGCCCAGAAAATATCCAACCACCACGGCCACCACAGGATTCACATACGCATACGTCCCAACCTTCGTTGGCGATTCATGATGAATCAGCCACACATAAGCAGTGAACCCCACAATCGACCCAAAGACAATCAAGTAAATCAATGAGAACCAAGCTTCGCGCGAAACAGCAGCCGGATGGAAATCACGGAACTCTCCCAAAACCGCCGCGGCCAGCGTCAACATTACACCGCCCGCCAGCATCTGCGATCCAGAACTCATCACCTTCGATTCCGGCAGTGGAAGTTTGCGCGTGAGCACAGAAGCGACCGACCAACTGATCGATCCACCAATTAGTGCCAATGCCCCGACCGTGTCGATGGCCGTCCCCCCCAGATTCAACGACCGGCTCACCAGCACAACCACGCCGCCAATGCCAATCAATAGTGCGAACGCAAGGCGAGCACTGAGCCTCTGGGTGCGCAGGATAACGATCTCAGCCAGCGCGATGAATACCGGAATCGTCGCCATCATCACCGCGGCAAGGCCCGATGGCACGCGCTGTTCCGCCCAGAATAATAGTCCATAATCGAGCACGAAAATCAGAAATGCGAGCAGAATCGCCGACACCCATTGTCGTCCGCTCGGCAAGCGCTCGCCCTTCGCAATCATCCAGAAAAAAAGAATCGCTCCCGCAACCGAGAACCGCATCGCCGCTAACAGCAGCGGTGGAACCTCGTGCACCCCCACGCGAATCGCAAGGAACGTCGACCCCCACACAAAATAGATAATTGCGAACGCCAGCAATGTCTTCCACGTCGCACGATGTTCTCTTGCATCCATATCCGATTCCTACCAGCACTCGCAAGATTTTTCCATTCAATTCTCCCAGGCAGAAATTACGCCGTCCCGAGCGGTTCATTTGAACGGAGGTAACTGCCGGGCCTCATCTCCATCCGTTTAAAGCCGAAATAGCGGATAGGGGAAAGATCCTTTCCCCCAGGTAGGGGTAAAGTGGACACGGCAGGGCTAGCCAACACCATTCGTGGGTCAGTCACCTCCAAAACTGTGGGCGGGCGCGACAAGCGTGCCGATGAGCGCTTCAACCTCGACCGCGCACCGGGAACACTCATCCACAAAGGAGTGAGTATTCCCTGCGAGATGCTCGACGTGAGCCTCAGCGGCTGCCGCCTGCGAACGCTGCAGCCCTTTACCGCCGGTGCATTGGAGTCGGTTAAGGTCATCCTGCCCATCCGGGAGATGGTGCTCACCATCTGGGGCGTCACGCAATGGACGACGTGGGATCAGTTGGTAGGGATCCGCTTCATTCACCCCACCGGCCGCACCCGCAATCAGCTTGCCGGCCTGCTCACTTGCCTCCTGGACCAGACTGCGACCGACGTTGTGAAAGCTGCAGTTGCGGAAGAGTCGGCGCAAAGGGGAAGCCCTATCATTGCGCTCGAACATCCGCTCCTGGTTCAACCGGTGGCCCCCGTTCACGAAGTCGTGGAAGAGGAATTCCAAGCAGCCCCACCGGCTCCACCCCTTCCAAAGCGGCCCGAACTCCGCAGCGAGTTCAAGGTGTTGAGCCTCAATGAAGGTGACTCGCTGGCTGCATTGCACCTTGTTGCCGAAGACTCGACCCTTTCGGGGAATGTGCTCGATGTAAGCCAGGACGGCTGCCTCATTCAGCTCGTGCGGCCCAACCCTGTGCGTATCAATGCGCAAGCGGAAGTGACCTTTCATCTCCGCGGCCTTTGTTTCATTCTCCCAGGAATAACCACGGAAATGCATGGCGACCGCATGGTAGAGATTCGATTCACTGCAATGAGCAAGCGCAAGCGCGAAGACCTTTCGCAAGCGATCGCGGAATCAATTGAACTCAGCCAGGCCTCGAAGAAAACTGACTGGTTCAGCGGCCGTTCATGAATATGGTGCCAACTCTGCCCCGTGCCCCGTTCTTGCGATTTCTTTTTATCGCAAGGGCGGGAAACCTCTGCCCTCAACCAGCCTTGCTCATAGGAAAACTCTGAGCATAGGCAGTCTTGGAGCGAGAAGATTTATCGCGATCGTTGCCATCCACAAAACGGATCGGCCACGACGGTCTTCCCATTAAGAAAAAAGCAAGCAGCACCACCAATGTCCGTCGAGAAGGTGCGCACTCCAGCAGCCTGCAGCGCCTCAAGAACCTCCCGACGTGGGTGGCCGTACCGGTTATGGAGTCCGCAGGAAATCACCGCCCACTTCGGCGCAACGCGCGCAAGAAACTCAGGGCGCGTCGACGTGATGCTGCCATGATGCCCAACCTTGAGCAGCGTGCTCTCCAGTCCCGGTTCCGTCAGCATAGCCCGCTCCACAGGCGCTTCCGCATCGCCCTCCAGCATCACCGACGTTGCGCCATAAGCCATATGCAGCACCATGGAGTCGTTGTTGGTCGGTTCCGGTCCCGGCTGATAATCGCGAAACGGCGCGAGCACCGCGACCTTTGTGCCGCCAAATTCGAACGCATCTCCCGAACGCAAAGACCGCACGCGCACGTGCAGATCCGCAGCTTCTTTCAACAGCGCGTTGTAAGCGCCGAAGCGCGGATTGTTGCCCACCCACAGCTCCGTTGGATGGAAGTTGCGCAAAACCGCAGGCAGGCCCCCCATGTGGTCGGAGTGGGCATGAGTCAGCGCAACCGCGTCCAGGCGTCGAATGCCACGCGACCAAAGGACTTCGGAAACAACCTCCTCGCCGATATCGAAATCCTGCGGAGCTTGGTGCGGTCCTCCGCCAAAGCCTCCCCCATCCACCAGCAGCGTCTTTCCCTCCGGCGTAATCAGCAAAAGCGAATCGCCCTGTCCCACATCGATCGCTTCCATCAGCAACGCATCATGCGGATGCTGAATGGGCCGCGGAGCCACGGCCACCCATGCCGCCAGCAGCAGAGCACCCCAGGCCACGCGTCTTCGCCAACCCGCGCCGCGCGCCAAAACCATGGCCGCCGCAAGCAGCCCACAGAACGCAATCGACTGCAGCAGCAGAGGCGCGGGGATACGAAAATCCCCCAACGCGAGCGAGCCGAAAAGATGCACCAGCCACATTCCAAAGTGCAACGGCAGTCCCACAAACACCGCGGGAACCACGGCTGCCGCCGGCCACACCCATGCCACAAGCAGCGTGATCAACGCGGCCGGCATAAGAATAAGCAGCAGCGGCAGAATGAACAGGTTCACAGGCAGGGCAAAGATGGTGATCCGATGAAAATAGATGGCCATCGGCAGCGTCATAGCCAACTCAACCACGCATGAAACCGTCAGCAATTCCACCAAGCGCAGAAGAAAGCGCACGGAGGAGGGAACCATCCTTGCTGCGAGTCGGTCGAACGGTGTGTCCTTGAATGCAGCCGAAAACATCCGCAGCGTCTCGCGAAACTGTGCCTGCTTCGGAGGCAGCTTGCCATCGATCGCAGTTAGGCGCAGATCACGCGTGGCTGTAACGTAAGGGTGAACCGTATTTTGCAAGAGCGGAGCGGCGATGCCCGCAATCGCCACAACAGCCAGCAGCGTCATCTGCAGACTCGCGTCGAACAGGCTGCGCGGGCTCACCACGAGCAGGCACAAAGCCGCAAAGCCAATTGTGTTCAGCGGGCTGCGTTCCCGATACACGAGCCGCGCAACCAGGTAAAGCGCAACCATCCAAAGTGAGCGCTGCACCGGCGTTGCAAAGCCTGTGAAGAGCGCATAGGCAAAAGAGCCAACGATGGTCAGCAGCGTAGCCGGAACCTGGGGTATGCGCAGCCGTCGCGTCACCCAGAAAATGCACCCCGCAACAATCGCCAAATGAAATCCTGAAACCACCAGCATATGAAAAGAACCGGTCCGTTCAAATCCCACGCGCAGAGAATGGGTGAGGTAGGTGCGATCGCCGGCCACCATGGCGGAGAGCATCGCGGCGTCTTCCGGCGTGAGCCGCAACACCGCCGGAAACCGCTCCATAGCCGAAGGCAAGGATAGCAGCCGTTCCGTCGACGCGTGCTGCCATCCGCCGAGCCGGCAGGCAAGTAATGATTTCGATGACCCGCCCAGCCGTTCCACTTGATCGAAGCTAACCGTCGCTGTAGAAGTGATGCCCTGATCGAGCAGAAAATCTTGCCGGCTCCAGACGCCCGGATCGTGATACGTCGCCGGCCGCAGCAGTCGAGCGACAGCGCGCACGCGATCCCCGCAACGGAACGCCTGCATTTGTGAATCGCCCAAATGCGGCCAGCGCACTGTCAGCCGTACGCCGCCTGGGGCCGCACTCGGCGCGTCAACATCGTCATTCACCACTTCGAGTGTGGAGACGCGGACATCGATCCGTTGCGACGGGCGCCGCTCCTCCGTTGCGGCGGAAGACTCGTCAAGACTCTCTTCAGTTTCAGACCGCACAGGCCCGGCATCCACCACCGTTCCCTCAACGGTGCGCAGCAACCCATCAGACAGCGCGGCCACCACCGGCGCGGCGGCAGGCTGCGGTTCCATCTCCCCACACCACGCCCCCAGCAGGCACCACAGCACAGCCAGCGAAAACCACGCAACCCGCTGAGCGCGAAATGCGGCAAACGCACAAATAAATGCCATCAGGAAAACTTCAACAAGCACCACGCTGGGCCGGAGCCATACCCAATGAGTCAGCGTAATTCCAGCCGCGAAAATCCATGCGGCATGAAACAGAGGCACTTGCCCGAAGTTGGAGGACTCGGTCTGCATCGCGCTCGAAAGATGAAATGCTATGGGCGTCAAGCCTAATGCATTTCCAGCCATCACGGAATGACGTCCGACACACCGTTTGCAATAATCTTGAAGTGACCTCTCTTCACTTCATTCATCACGAAAGGAAA
>JBELAI010000002.1:0-95185 GCA_049508975.1 Occallatibacter sp.
AGCAACTTTCTGGAGGGCAGATGACAGGTCACAGATTTCAAATGACAATTTCCGACTGTCGGAGAGAGATTGACTGTTCATCTTGCCTGTTGCCTGAACCCGCTTTCACTACTGCGACTTGAATGGGATAACACTTACTGCTCGACCGCCTACTCACAAATGTCAACTGAAATCTGTAACCTGTCATTTCCGCAAAAACTGTCATCTGTCATCTGCAACCTGTCATCTGCTTTTCTTACATTTCCGCTCTCAGCGCCACTACCGGGTCCAGCTTGGCGGCTTTACTCGCCGGGTAGACGCCAAAAAAGATCCCGGTCGCGGTGGCGACAAAAAGGCCGAGGAAAACGCTCCATAGTTGAACGCTGGTGGGGAAACCGATGATGAGGGTTATGAGCTTGGCGACAATGACGCCGCAGAGAACGCCGATGGCGCCTCCCGCGAGAGCCATGGTCGCGCTTTCAATCAGGAATTGAAGCAGCACATCGCGCTGCCGTGCGCCGAGGGCCTTGCGCACGCCGATTTCGCGCGTGCGCTCGGTAACCGAAACGAGCATGATGTTCATGATGACGATGCCGCCAACGACAAGGGAGATGGACGCGATGCCGAGTACAACCCAGGTGAAGAGCGAACTGATCTGCTTCCAGATGTCGAGGAAGGTATCATTGGTCGAAATCTCGAAGTCGTCCGGCGTACCGACGGCGTCGTGGCGGCGGGAGCGCATGAGGACGCGGACCTCGTCCTCAGCCCGCTCCATCACTTCGGCATTGCCGTTAGCACGGGCGTAAATCGTGAGCGAGTCGTTAGAGCCGTAAGTCTGCTGGTAGGTGGATATGGGTACGGCGACCCAGTTGTCCTGCGACTGGCCAAGGGTTTTCCCCTGGCGCTCGCCGACACCGACAATGGCATAGGGGATGCCGTCGACGCGGAGTTCCTTGCCTATGGGGTCGCCGTCGGGCATCAGGTTGTCAATGATGTCGTAGCCGATGATGGCGTCGTGGGTGCCCTTGTCCTCGTCGGCCGGAGTGAAGCCGCGGCCGAGCGCAATATCGATGTTGTTAAGGGCGAGCATATTCCAGGTATAGCCGCGCACCTCGGTATTGTTGCTGGAGTGACCGTTATAGACAACGTTGGTGGACTTCGAGAGAAGAGTGCCTACCTCACCGCACGATTGGCATTCGTCGCGCACTGCCTGGTAGTCCTCGATGCGGATGATCTTGCGCTTCTGATACCGGAAGTAATCTTCGGCGGAGAAGATGACAGCGGACATGCGGCTGACAGTGAAGACGTCCGCGCCATAGCCTGACAGCTTGGTCGAAACGTAGGTGTTGGCGCCGTTGACCAGGGTGATGACCATAATGACGGAGGCCACGCCCATGACCACACCGATGAGCGTGAGGATAGATCGGAGCTTGTTGCCCCACAATGATTGCAGCGCGAGTTTAAAGGCCTCAGTGTAGTGCATGTTCCCGCTTTCGCTACTGGTCCTGCTTTCGTTAGTTGAGCCGGCTCGAGGACGCTTCGGGCCCCTGCGCCGGGTTCAATCTTCCTTTGGCGGTGCGCGCTGCCCCGTGCGCCCCCGCCATTTCAGTGTACGCAACCTTTGGCTTGGTGGCTAAGGTTACGGCAAAACGATTCTCGGAATTAGGTGATGCATGTGCCGGTGCCTGCTCGATGTGTCTTTCCGCCTGAAAAGCCGGGGCCCCTGGCGATGACAAGTTGTCGCCAGGGGAAAGGCCACTGGCCACCCCGCCGGTGCGGAAGGTCACATGAGATTTGGACGTGCTCCGGTATTTCTATTGACGGAACAAAAGCTGTTCAGGCCGCGTGAATGATTGCGAAGTCCGGCCAGCCAGGGCTGTTTTTCCCCTGCATTCGATACGCAAAGATACCGAAATCAGTTCCGAACGCGCATTTTTTCGGTAGGATTCAGCTTCCGGAGCTGCCAAATCCCTTTTCGGCGCGGGCAGAAATTTCCAGCGTTTCCACCTCTTCAACCGTCCCGGTCAACACGGGAATCGGAATCATCTGGGCGATTTTTTCCCCAGCTTTGATATCGAGGGGGTCGTCGCCGAGATTGGTCATGAGGATGAGGATCTCGCCGCGGTAGCCGGCATCGATCACGCCGGCGGTAGTGGCAATTCCCTTGGCGGCCATCGACGAACGGTCGCGAACCAGGAGTCCGAGCGGAAGACCTGTGGCTGGATGGCTGGCCTGAACGGCGATCCCGGTGCGCACCCGGACGGTCGAGCGGGGAGTGAGAACGGTGGCTTCGAGAGAAAAGAGATCGTAGCCCAGGTCTTCGCCGGGATGGGCGACGACCGGGGCGCGCGCGGATGGGTCAAGGAATTTTACGCGGAGCATGTACCTATCGTAGGGCATGTTGCGCGCGCGTAGGGCTATCGCGTTGGCGATGGCTTCTGGTTCGTTTGCGCCGGAGCCGAATCCGGTGCCTTCAGCGGAGTCAATGCCCCATCCTTGATGACTCCATGCGCCTCTTCGGGTTCTTCCATGTATCGAATAATCACCGTTATTCTGCGGTTCGAGGCATCTTCCGGTTGCAAGGGCTTGCGCAGCTTGCGATCGGCGTAACCGCGCACTTCCACAATCTGCTTCGGATTTACGCCGCTATTTTCCATGATGCGACGGGCTGTATTGGCGCGATCGGAAGACAGTTCCCAGTTCCCATAGGCCTTCGAATTGAGATATTGCTTGGAGTCGGTGTGACCCTCGATCGAGATCGGATTGGGCAATTTGCCCGCCAGGGGGGAAAGTATCGTCAGGATCTTGGTGAGCAGCGGCGTTGCCTGGGCGCTTCCATTCTCAAAGAAGGTTCCGTTAGGGTCTTCCATGAGCTCTATCTGCAATCCCTCCGGGGTGACCTTCAGCTCAATCAGCTTCTGCATCTTATCGAAGCCGGCCATTTTCCCGAGGGCCTTCATCAGATCCTCTTTCAGTTTGAACATGTCCTCTTTTCGCAGAGCGCCACCATCGCCGGCCCCGCCAAACTGGGTTCCCAACTTCTGCCCCGAGCCGTTTGGATCGCGAAAGTATCCGCCGACAGCTTCCTGAATGGGCTTGCTGCTGTTCATAAGCCAGAGCACGATAAACAACGCCATCATGGCAGTGACAAAATCGGCGTAGGCCACTTTCCAGGCCCCGCCGTGGTGGCCAGCGTGGCCGCTCTTCTTCTTGATGATGATGACTTGCTCGTCGAATGCCATGTTCTCTTTCCCCTATGCGGCTTCGGATTCCGCAGCAGGTTCGCCAATTTTTTCTCTGCATGCCTTTTCCACTTCGAGGAAGCTGGGACGGCAGTGCTCCGGGATTGCGCGCCGACCCATTTCAACCGCAAGAATGGGAGACGTGCCCTTGATGAAGGCCAGGATGATGACGCGCAGGACATGGTAGTAGCTGTGTTCTTCGCCCACCATTTTGGACATATTCGACGCCAGCGGGCCGACCATCCCGTAACACAGAAGAATTCCGAGGAAGGTCCCAACCAGGGCAGAGGCCACTTTGCGCCCGATCTCTTCCGGAGGTCCGCCGAGCGAACCCATGGTGACGACCACACCAAGCACCGCTGCGACAATTCCCAACCCAGGGAGTGCATCCGCCACGGTGGTCAATGCTTCGGCGGGCTTGGTCGCAGACTGGTGATGGACCTCCATATCGAGTTCCATCATCTGGTCTACGTCAAAGGCGCCAACGCCCCCGGTGATAGCCATGCGCATTGTGTCGCAGACGAAGTCGCGAACGTGATGATCTTTGAGGAAGCCTGGGTACCTGGAGAAGATGGGGCTCTTCTCCGGCTCTTCAATATCGCTCTCAATGGAAATTGCACCTTCCTTGCGCGACCTGGCGAGGAGGTCGAACATCATTTTCAGCGTTTCCACGTAGCGTTTTTTAGGAAATGGAGATCCCTTGAGCACGCCGATCAACCCGCCGACAATCCTTTTCAGGATGTGGATCGGGTTAGCCGTGAGCAAAGTACCGATCGCCGCGCCGCCGATGATGAGCAACTCGGCCGGCTGCAGCAGCACGGCGATCTTGCCGTGCTCCATCAGGTACCCTGCGACGACGCAGGCGAAGACCAGGAGAATTCCAACTATTGAGAACATTCTCGTTTCACCCTGTGTAAACGGCATTTTCCGCATGATCCCCAAGATCCAGAGGACCAATTGCAGCGGATCGGCATACAACGTTCTGCATGCCGGTTTCTTTCTATCGGCACTCCCCGTCATCTGTTCCAATGGCAACGGTAATTGAGCAGTGCAAGGGAATGAACTGGTTGCCCTGGCTGCCGATGAGCGCGTCCGGTAGCCGCCAACGTCTTGTACCTTATAGGTGCGGTAAGAAGACAATTGCCTGCGGAATTTAGTGAACAAGGCTCCTGAAACAGCCGATGATATAGGGTTGAGCGCATCCGGTGGTTGCATGCAAAGGGATATTGATGCCTGATTCGACACTACCGAGCCTGAGACAGCGACTATTGGTTCCATTGGCAATCACCCTGACCGCGGCTAGCCTGGGTATGCTGGCCGGCCTCACGCTGGGCCGCGCCATTTCCCTGAACCGGGCTGGAGGCAGGCTCAATTTGTATGCGGCCCACGTCCTGAGTGAGGTTGAAGCTTCCGCTGACGAGTCGCACAGTGTGCTTGCAGCCATGAATGCTTCGCCATTCTCTTTTTGTTCAGACGCTGAAATCGCTTATATGCGCAAGCTCATCTTCCAGTCCGTATTCCTGAAAGAAGGCGGTCGCATGCGTGGTGGAACGATTGGCTGCTCCGCCACCCTCGGCAGACTGAACGATGCGCAAGTGCCGATTCCTCCCGATTTCGCCAGGAGCGACGGGACCCGGCTTTACAAGAACCTTCCGCCATTCCTGATCGCCGGGCAAACAGTCATCAGTGTGCAGTTGGGCGACTCGTTTGTCGTCTATAGCCCTTACAACGTGAGAGGGCTGACTTCCCCTCCCATGCACTACACGGTGACGAACCTCGATAGCTCCCATCGACATGGCATGCGGATATTTGGAGGAACGCCTGAAACAGACGGGGCGATTCTCACCCAGGAGGGCCAACAGCATATTGGCAACACGCTTTACAGCACCCGCTGTTCAACCCGCTATGAACACTGCATGACGGCATACATGAGCGTTCCCGATGCACTGGGCGTGAACCGCAGCGAGATCCTCCTATGCATTGCCTCCGGCGGCCTGGCAGGCGCCATTCTTGGCTTTCTCTGCACCTGGATCTACCGGCGCAACCGCAGCATGGTGCATCAGCTTCGCCGGGCCATTGGCAAGGACAAATTGCGCGTGGTGTATCAACCCATTGTGAGTCTGGCGACGGAACAAATCGTCGGCGCGGAAGCCCTGGTTCGCTGGACCAACGAAGCCGGCATCTCGATCGGGCCCGATGTGTTTGTGAAGGTCGCCGAAGAGCGCGGCTTTGTTGGTTCCATCACAAGGCTTGTTCTGCGGCGAATCCTTCAGGATTTCTCACAGACCATGCGCAGCAATCCAAACTTTCGGGTCAGCATCAATGCATCCGCCTCAGACCTGGCTGATCCCGGTTTCCCGCCCATGCTCGAACAGTCTCTCCAACGGGCCGGGGTTGCAGCGCAAAGCCTGGCGATCGAGATCACCGAAACCAGCACCGCGCGGAACAAGATAGCTCGGGAGACCATTCTCAGGTTGCGCAAGATGGGCCACAGTGTTCATATCGACGACTTTGGAACCGGCTATTCCAGCCTCTCCTACCTGCACGATCTATCGGTTGACGCGATCAAGATCGACCAATCCTTCACTCAGGCCGTTGGCACAGATTCCGTGATTCTGGCCATTTTGCCTCAGATTCTCGCCATGGCGGAAGCGCTGAATCTTGACGTGATTGTGGAGGGAGTCGAAACCGCTGAGCAAGCCCGCTATTTCGCGGCGTCCCCGCGAGCCATCCTGGCGCAGGGCTGGCGTTTTGGCCGGCCCATGTTGGCCGAGCAGTTCCATCGGCTACTGGCCGAGCAGGCGGCTTCGGCGATGCTGTTGCTTCCACCAGGCGATCTTCTCGGAGACATCGAGGATGAGCATCCCGGAAAACGCTCAGATGGAGATATGTCCTTGCCGGAACCGGAAGTGGCGGAAGGCTTTTCCTATCAATAAGCCATGTCACAACCGGATTTGCATACGGCGGGACTCTCCCGAATAGCCCACAGGTCCGCGAACGTGCTGATCCGGCGGATAAGGCCATCCGCCAACTCGGGCGAGGGCAGCACGAGCAATTTTATCGTGTCTTTTGAGATCATGCGCGGACGATATTAACCTCCGACACATCAATCCGCGATAATAGAGGATCAGGAGTCTTGTCCCTTTGAAATCAGGATTTGTCGCAATTCTAGGCCGTCCCAATGCCGGCAAGAGCACGCTGCTCAACGCCCTTACGGGTGAAAAGGTAGCCATCGTCTCCGCCAAGCCCCAGACAACCCGCCACCGCATTGCGGGGGTCGTTGAAGTTTCGGCGAAGAAGGGCGTGCATCCCGCTGCGCAAATTGTTTTTGTCGATACTCCCGGCGTCCACAAGCCCGGCTCCCACCTTGACCGCCGCATGTTGCAGGAGGTCTACGAAGCGCTGGAGACGCGGGATATAGTGTTGGTGCTGATGGATGCCACACGGCGCGTGCAGTTGGAAGCCGCTGCGACACCGACAAGGGAAGAAGCAGGTCCTTCGACTGCGCTGCGCTCCGCTCAGGATGACAGAGTTGTTTTGGATTCAAAGCACGAGCGGACCAATTGGGCGAGTGAGGACGAGTTTCTTTTTGGGTTGATTCGGAAGGTGGACTGCCCGGTCTTCCTTGTCCTCACCAAGATCGACCTCGTTCCGAAAGATCATCTCCTTCCGCTCATCGATACGCTCACCAAGCAGTTCAATTTCGCGCAGATCATCCCCATCAGCGCCCGCAAGCGGGACAACCTCGACCTGCTCGTCGACAAGATCGTAGAGGCGCTTCCCAAAGGCGAGCGCTACTATCCCGCCGACCAATACACAGACCAGCCCCAGCGCTTCATGGTGGCCGAACTCATTCGCGAGAGCATCCTGGTTGAGACAGGTGAGGAGGTCCCCTACGCCGCGGCCGTCGTGATCGAGCGCTTCGAGGAGCCCAAGCCGTTTGTCCCACGCAAAAAAGGAGCAGTGCCGGCCCGGCCGCCGCTCACTCGCATCGCCGCGGCCATCTACTGCGAACGCGACGGGCAGAAAGCAATCCTCATCGGCAAGGGTGGCGCCAAACTCAAGGAAATCGGCACGGGCGCGCGCCGCAAGATCGAGTCGCTGCTAGGTACTCGCGTTTATTTGGAGCTTCATGTCATTGTCGAACCCAACTGGCGCGAGTCGAAGAGCTTTGTCGAGTCGCTCGATTGGCGGAACCAATTGGAGCGTCTGGGCGTAGAACAGATCACGGAGCAGAACCCGGAAGAGGAGAAATAGAGGCAAGCAGTCTGTCATCCTGAACTCACTGAAGACCTTTCATCCCGAGCGACTATAGCGAAGCGAGTGAATCGAAGGACCTGCTTCTAGTTTTTCAACCTCGGATCTGCTCACCAGTTCCATATAGGAACAAGTGCACTACCCAAAGTCCTTTCCGTCAACACGTTTTCGGTTTCTGCCTTAAACTTGGGACACGCATGAAGATTGTCAAGCGAGCGCCAATGTCGACCGAGCGGTTAATCCTAAGTGCGCTTCTGGCCCTATGCCTGTCGACTCTCTCCCTCACCGCACAAACGAATTCAAGCGCCGCGCCGCAACCGTCAACTGCTCCTACTACCCAGGAAAGAATTCACGGCGCCATGCTTCTCGATGGCCCCTGGCGCTTCCAAGTTGGAGACGATCCCCGCTGGTCCGATCCCGCATTTGACGATTCGACCTGGCCCACTGCAGTTCTCAGCAAGTCACTTACCGAGCAGGGATTCGAAACCTACTCCGGCTATGGCTGGTACCGCCTGCGTTTGCAGCCGCAACAGCTTGCGCAATTCAAAAACCTTCCTGGCAATCGGCAGGTCAGTCTCCTCATTACTGGCGACGGCATCGCGCAATTTGACATCTATGTCGGCGGCATCTTGTCCGGGCGCACCAAGGGCATGTCGGACCGGCCCGAGATGTATGAATCACCGCCGCTGATTGCACAACTCACCAGCCCTGCCGCTGACGGCACGGTTGTGGTCGCCATTCGCACCTGGGCCGGCCCCAACACGACCATTGGCCGCGGTCTCCTGGATAAAGTTGAACTCGGCGCACAAGACGACATTGCGGAAAGGCTGACCGCAGCCACCGATCGCCACTGGGACGAACAACTGCTGGCCGGAATCGGGGTGAGCTTCCTTTTTCTTTGTGTGGCCATTCTGGGCTTTACGCTCTACTTGTCCCAGCGCAAGCACTCGGAGTATCTCTGGCTCGCCTTGCTTTGTCTTTCCGTAGTCTTCATGGGCGCCAGCGAAACTTTCTACGGCCTCGCGTTGCTGCCGTATTCAATCTTTCTTGTCCTCAGCCTTTGGGCGAGTCGCATCTTCATGGCCGTCACGCTGGAGTTTGTACTTCGCTTTACCGCGAGTGAATATAAGAAACTCGTCCGCGTTGTTCAAATTTCCGTAATGCTGGTGCCCATTCTCTACCTGGTTCACCTGCAGCAAATTTACGAATATTTTGCCGTCTCCGCGGAAGTTGTTTTCAGTGCTGTCGTAAGCATCCTGCTCTTCCGCGCCTGGCGCAAAGGCCGTCCCGATGCCGGCGTCATGCTCCTGCCCTTCTTCCTCGCAGCCACGGCCGATTCAACCGGAACAGTTCTCGATTATGCCGCAAGCAAGCATTGGATCCCTGAACAATTCGCCTTCCATCAAATTCACATAGGGCCCATAGCGTTTCCCATCAGCACCGCCGCCTATGCGGTCTTCCTCGCCAGCCTGCTGGCCGTGATCTTCTATCGCTTCATCCACGTCAGCCAGGATGAACAGCGGTCCGCCGCTGAAATTGAGGCGGCGCGCAGCGTGCAGGCCATGCTGATCCCCACCAAGCTGCCGTCGAACCACAACTTCATGCTTGAGAGCGCCTATCTGCCCGCCAACGGCGTCGGTGGCGATTTCTTCCAGGTCCTCCCGCTCAAAGACGACTCCATGCTGATCGTGGTCGGCGATGTGAGCGGCAAGGGCCTCCAGGCTGCCATGAATGCCAGCACGTTAGTTGGCGCACTGCGCAACGAGCTCTCGCACGATCCCGCTACCGTGCTCAACAATCTGAATCATGTTCTGGTCGGCTCCGGAACTTTGCCGGGCGCCCAGGAAAAATCTGTATTCAGTTTTGCCACCTGTGTCTGCGCTCGAGTCTATCCCGACGGAACCATGGACATTGCCAACGCAGGCCACCTGAATCCCTATCGCGACGGCCGCGAATTGGAACTGGCCGCCGACCTGCCGCTCGGGGTTATCCCTGACATGCACTATGAGCAGGCAACCTTCCAGCTCAATGTCGGTGATCGGCTCATCTTCCTCTCCGATGGCGTAGTCGAGGCCGCAAACGCGCAGGGCGAACTCTTTGGCTTCGAGCGCACCCAGCAGGTCAGCAACGAGTCCGCCCGCTACATTGCCCAGACCGCCAGGCACTTTGGCCAGACCGACGACATCACTGTGGTCTCCATGTACTTCGCTGCCCGTACCCCCCAGCCCGTAGCACGCAAGGAACCCGTGCGCGTGTGACGGCGGTTCAGTGGATAGGGACAGGGACGAGGCAGTGTCTGACGAATCGAGAAGGCCACGGAATTTGCAGACGAATGCATTGCAGGGGCTAAAGCCCGCGCTTTTTTCGGCCATTTTCGGCACGACTGAAGTCATGCCCATTTACAAAGCCGGACAATTTGGCATTCGTTAGACGCTGCCTACGCTCCGCGCACATGCCCCCGCCCATTCGTTTTTACCGCATACATCCGCGCATCCGCCGAGCCGATAATCGCATGCACGGTCATTCCATCGTTCGGAGATCCCGCCAGGCCAACGCTTGCGCTCACACGCAGCTTGAGTCCCGGCCGGATCGGGAAGCGCGTTTCCATCAGCGCATGCAGCATCCCGGTGCAGGCCCTCTGCGCTTCCTCAAAGCCCGTTTCCGCCATCAACACCACAAACTCGTCGCCGCCGTAGCGGAAGCACATATCCCGTTTGCCGCTCAGTTCCTTGAGCCGCCGTGCCGTGCACGCCAGCAACTCGCTGCCCACCAGATGCCCGTGTGCATCGTTGACCAGCTTGAAGCGATCCAGGTCAAGAAACGCCAGGCTCACCGGCACTCCAAACCGCGCGCATCGTTCCAGTTCACGGCCGAGCACGTCGTAAAGATGACGCGAATTGTAGAGCCCGGTGCAATCGTCGGTAATACTTAAATGGTGAATGCGCGCCACGTCGCGCGCGTTCTCAATCGCGATTGCCGCGTGATCGGCCAGAATATGCAGGAAGGCGATCGTGTAATCGGTCATGCGGTCGGCGCGCGGGTTGAAAATCTGAATCACGCCATGTGTGCCCTTGCGTCCACGCAACGGCATCGCGATAACCGAGCGAACACGGTCTGGATTGCCTGGTTGTTTGCTGCTCAGGCGTGGATCGTCTACGGTTTCAGGAACAATCAGCGTTTCGCCATGCTCGGCCACCCAGCCTGCCACGCCCTCGCCCACCTTTACGCGAAGCCCTCGCAGCGACTCCTGCTCTCCGCCTGCTGCCAGCGCGTAGTAGAGCTCCTGCTTCGGCTCGTCAAGCACCAGCAGCGTCCACAACTCCGCCTCAATGGTCCGCTCCATATGTTCAAGAATGGTGCGTAGAATCGTGTCGAGGTCGAAGCTCGATGTAAGCGAGCGCGTCAACTGGTGAAAGACGAGCAGATCTGCGAGCGGGATCCGTGTTGCCGTCTCGTTTGTCATTGATTGACCCAATTTGGGGGGGAGGCTTGAGAGCATTCTGACACATCCGGCTGGAAAAGCGATAGGTCAATGTGACCAATTGCGGATCCAGCGTGCAGCCGAGTCTTGGCGAAGAGCGAGCTCTTCCTCTTAACCGCCGATATGCACCATCGAGCGCGAAGGCTTCAGGAATCCCGGCTCGCCGATGTGATGGCGCGCTTCCTTTCCCTGTACCGTACGGTAAATGTAGGCTCGCAGTTCCTCGTCTGACTCGCCTGCCCTCAGCCGTCCGTAAAGGTCGTGCTCCACTTGCGAGAACAGGCAGGTCCGGATCTTGCCGTCGGAAGTCAGGCGCACGCGGCTACAGGCTCCGCAGAAAGCCTGGCTGACCGGCGCAATAATCCCGATTTCTCCCGTCCCGTCCTCAAACGTGTAGCGCCGCGCCGTCTCGCTGGCTTCGCGCGCTGCCATCGGAACGAGCGGCATTGCGCGGCCAATTCGGTCGACAATCTCCTTGAGCGTAACAACGATTTCCGGAGTCCACAGCCGTCCCTCTTCCAGCGGCATGAACTCGATAAACCGCACCACCACGTCTTCTTCGCGTGCAAAGCGGGCAAAGCCCTCAACCTGGTCGTCATTGAAGCCACGCATCAATACGCAGTTGATCTTCAGCGGCGTCAGCCCTGCCGCCCGAGCCGCGCGAATCCCGCCCAGAACTTTCTCGAAGCTTCCAGGAACCCGCGTAATCCGCTCGAATGTCGGCGCGTCCACGGCATCCATGCTTACCGTCACGCGGTTTAGCCCAGCAGCCCTCAATGGTGCAGCCAGCTTGTCCAGCAGGTGACCGTTGGTAGTGAGCGCCAGGTCCAGCGGCTCGCCTGCAAAGGTGCGCATCGCCGCCAACTCCTTGACCAGCTCTACAAGTCCGCGTCGCAGCAGCGGCTCTCCGCCTGTGAGCCGGACCTTGGTGACACCCAGGTCCACAAACAGCCTGATCAGCCGCAGGTACTCGTCAATGGCGAGTTCGGGATACTGCGCACCCAGCTCTCCGGTCCGGCAGTAGACACACTTGTAATTACAGCTATCTGTGATGGAGACGCGCAGATCGTGAATTACGCGGCCGTGGCTGTCCGTCAGCCGGTCGGCGGTGGGTGTTGGGAAAGGATGTAGCGAAGCAGAGGGCATCGGCACCTTTAAGCCTATACCGGTTTAGATGTCCGCGCATCTCGAAAGGATTTGCGAATTGGAGGGAGGCGGGGGCAGCCCAGCTCAATCGAGCGATCAATCAATGCGGGGCGTACCCTTGCGGAGCACCAGCCCGGTAATCCCGAATACCAGGATAATTCCTACCGCGATGGCGAAATAGTAGGCCATCGGGTGCGCCCATCCCGGCGAGTAGGTCAGATCCTGCCCAACCCACAGCAGCAGAATGGTGGCAATTACCGCAAACTGCCCGGCAATCACCAGGAATGTGTGGCCCAGGTCGCGCCGTTTGTCCAGCGCCTCCACCTGGTCGGGAGTCAGGTTGCGCTCTTCGGGGGGAAGCAGGGAATTCGACATCGTCATCTCTCCGTTCGGGCGACGGGTCGCGCCAATTTCGTTGGCCTCCGAGCCCCGCCGCTCACATATTCGATTCAATCACAGGTCACTGGGCCTGCGCCAGTCGATGGCGTAAGTTGTTTGTTTTGGCAGGCGTTTTCGGGATTTGTTGACGTAACCTACTTATTTTCATGAGTATAGGAGGAGATTGGGGGCGTGAGGTGAATTTGCGTCTGGTACGAACCGGGGACATACCTGACACTGCACAAGTCCATGAATTGATTGTGCGCGTTTCGCGGAATTAGACTGTAAACCTCGCGAAGAAATCGGGTATTTATTTTGTAGGCACGTTTCTCCGTGCGATTGCCCTTGGCGGGTCCGCCCGTTCCTTACAACTCTCCCGCTTGGCTGATAGGATTATTCCGCCAGTAAATAAACGTTTTACCGAGGGTATCAATGAAGGATTCTCAATTTCGCGCCGGATTCCCCATTCCGGCGCTGATGTTTGTGATTGCTGTTTTGTTGGCAGTTCCCGGCTTTTCGCAGCGCGGGCAGCCTTCCAAACCCACTGGTCCGTGGATGGACAAAAACCTATCGCCCGACCAGCGCGCCGACCTGGTCATCAAGGAAATGACCCTTGACGAGAAGATCGCCACTCTACACGGCGTCGGCATGCCTACGGACGACCCGCTGACTCAAGAGAACATGCCCTCGAACCGCGGCGTCGGCTATGAAGTTGGCGTTCCTCGTCTCGGCATTCCAGGCATCGATATGAGTGATGCCGCTTATGGAGTCCGCTCCAGCGGCGTCAATGGCCGCTACTCCACCGCCTTGCCCGCGAACGTGGCTGCCGCGGCCAGTTGGGATCCGGATGCGGCATACGAATACGGCAAGCTGATCGGCAGCGAACTCCGCGCGCAGGGCTACAACATGTCACTCGGCGGTGGCACTAACCTGACGCGCGAACCCCGCAATGGCCGGACCTTTGAGTACCTCGGCGAAGATCCAATCCTGGCTGGAACTCTCATTGCCCACCTCATCGAAGGAACCCAGTCGCAGCACGTCATCGGCGATATCAAGCACTACGCCCTGAACGATCAGGAAAGCGGACGCAACTCGGTCAACATCACCATCTCCAAGCGCGCCGCACGCGAGAGCGACCTACTGGCCTTTGAGATCGGCGTCACGCAGGGCCATCCTGCGGCGGTCATGTGCTCCTACAACCGGGTGCTTGGCGACTTCGCATGCGAGAACAAATACCTGCTCACCGACGTGCTCAAGAAGGACTTTCAGTTTCCCGGTTTTGTTCTCTCTGACTGGGGCGGAACGCACTCCACGGAAAAGGCCTCTGCCGCGGGACTCGACAATGAGGAACCGGGCCGCTACTTCTATGAAGCGAAGTACAAGGCCGCGGTCGAAGCCGGCACCATCTCTCAAGCCGAACTCGACGAGCATGTGCACCGCATTCTGCGTTCCATGTTCGCAGCCGGCGTCATCGACTACCCGCGCCAGCGCGGCGTGATCGATCCCTTTGTGGGTCTCGATGTTGCGCGCAAAATCGAAGAGGGCGGCATTGTGCTGCTCAAGAACAAGGCTGCGACTCTCCCGCTGGTTCCGGCTCGCCTGCGCACCATTGCCGTGATTGGCTCTCACTCTGACGTGGGCATGATCTCCGGTGGCGGCTCGGCGCAGGTCGACCCTCCCGGAGGGAATGCAATCGCCAAACCCGGTGAGGGAGCCACGCACTGGCAGCAGGAAATCTGGTTTCCAACCTCACCGTTGAAAGCCATTCAGGCTCGCGCGCCCAAGGCTACCGTGAAGTACGACTCCGGCGGGGACCCCGAGGCCGCCGCAGCCCTAGCCAGGACCGCTGACGTAGCCATCGTATTCGCGTATCAGTGGGAGAGCGAGGGCATGGATCTGCCTACGCTCACGCTGGCGCATAACCAGGATGCGCTCATCGCCAAGGTCGCCGCTGCGAACCCGCATACCATCGTGGTCATCGAGTCAGGAAGCCCCGTTACGATGCCGTGGGTTGACGCACCCGCGGCAATCCTTGAAGCCTGGTATGCCGGCTCCGACGGCGCCAACGCACTCGGCAATGTTCTCTTCGGCACTGTGAACCCATCCGGCAAGCTGCCCAACACATTCCCGAAGAGCGACGCCGATCTCCCGCATCCCACCATCATCATGCCGCCGCCTGAGTCACGCCATTTTGACGGCGCCGCCACTCCTGAACAATGGGCCAAGGGATTGCCGCCTTTTCAAGTTACCTATGACGAAGGCGCGAAGGTCGGCTATAAGTATTACGACGCGGAAAACAAGGCTGTCCTTTTCCCGTTTGGTTACGGCCTTTCCTACACCACTTACCATTATTCGGGACTAACAGTAACTCCCGGCGACAAGGTGAAAGTAAGCTTCACGCTGACTAATGCAGGCATGCGCGCTGGGGCGGAGATCGCCGAAGTTTATGCCGCTCTTCCAGCCAATGCAGAGGAGCCTCCCAAGCGCCTTGTCGGTTTCAGCAAGGTCCAACTGAAGGCCGGCGAGAAGAAATCCGTCGAAGTCGAGATCGATCCAAAGTATCTTTCCGTATTCGACGAAGCCAAAGACGCCTGGACGCTTGTACCCGGCGACTACACCATCCTTGTCGGCGGCTCTTCGGACAAGCTTCCGCTCAAGACCACCGTCAACCTGAAGTAGGTTCAAGTCTTTCGTTGGTGGAAGTAAACCGAGGGGCAGTCTCCTTGAGATTGCCCCTCTTTGCGTTTGCACGCGAGAGTAACCGAAGAAGCCGTCCCGCTGTGCCCCACATCAATCCCTGAAATGCGCTATGCTTGTTCAAAATCAGTTTCGCTATTGAAATTGCGTACGGAGATTCTTGTATGCCTAAGACCAAGATCAAGCGCCTTTATCTGATTCCGATTCTTTCAAAAGCTCTCGACGTAATCGAATTACTCGAAGAGAGTCACGCTCCGGTTGCGCTTGAAGACGTATACCAGAAGACGCAGATCTCGAAGACCAGCGTCTATCGGATTCTTAAGACGCTGGTGCACCGCGGCTACGTGGCCCAGGCCCAGAATGGGCTCTATCGCCTGGTTTCGCGTCCCCGGCGGCTGCGTTTCGGTTTTGCGGCCCAAAGCGCGGAGATGCCGTTTTCGGTTGCGGTGGCCCACAGCGTGACAGCCGCGGCAGCCGCAACCGGCGTGGAATTGCTGATGCTCGACAATCGCTACGATCCGGACATGGCGATTCAGAATGCGGAAGAATTTGTGGCCAAGCGCGTGGATCTGGTGCTTGAGTTTCAGGTGGAAGAGCACGTGGCGCCTCGTGTAGCGCACATCTTCAAGAAAGCCGAAATCCCGCTCATCGCGATCGATGTGCCCCATCCCAATGCTACCTACTTTGGCGTGGATAACTTTGAGGTAGGCTATGAGGCGGGCACGGTTCTGGCGCAATTCGCACAGCGCAAATGGAAGAGCAAAGCCGATTGGGTTCTGGGTGTCGGATTTGCCGAAGCCGGCAGCTTTGTCCAGAGCCGCATCACCGGTGCATTCGAAGGGATTCGCGAACGCCTTGCCGATATTCCCGCTGACCGTTACACCCAGATTGAAGGCAGGGGTATGCGCGAGCCGAGCAAATTGGCTGTAGCGGAATTTATAAGTAAACGGCGCAAGGGGGAGCGCATTCTTGTCGCAGCCTCGACAGATTCAAGCGCTCTCGGCGTCCTCGACGCGACGCGGGAGGCAGGACTCGAATCGGACTTTGCGATCGTGGGTCAGGATTGCATTCCGGAGGCGCTCGCCGAGATGCGCCAGGGTACCGGCGCGCTTATCGGCTCAATCTCTCACGAAGTAGAAACGTACGGCCCGCGGCTTATCCAACTCGGTATTGCGTTGCTGCGTGGGCATGTTGTTTCTCCGTATAACTACGTGCGGCACAAAACTGTAACTCAGGAAAGTCTGGTTAGTGAAAACGCGAAGTAGCGCAAGCGTCATCCAATCGTCTTAGACTATTTAGCGGAGGGCTCTATGAGCGATGGCCGCGAGGAGCGCGAAGAGCGAGAGAAGCGTCGCGAGTTGGAAGAGCAGGAGAATCGCGAGGACCGTCTCGACCGCGTCCCAGTAGATCCATGGGAGCAGGAGCGTCCCGATTCCTGACGTGGCTTTGAGGATGCTTTGGGCGCGAGTTGGTCAGGCGGATTTCGGGGACGGCGATAACGCAACGCCTGCTTCGGTGGTGAGCACCCGGAAAACGAACGTCTCCTGAAGATACAGTTGCACCGCGGAATCGGTGTGGCTGAGATAGCCGATCGAGACATCCTGTCCGATGCTGAGCTCGAAGTCGCCGCCGCGGGTCGTCAAAACAAATGCGCCTTCAATTGCCGGCGCCCAGATCAGGTTGCCGTCCACGATGCGCTTCACATGCTCCAGCACGGGATATCCGTGATCGCGAGTTTCGGCGAGTGCCGTATATTCCTCGGCGCCCAGCACAACCGAGTAGGGTCCATTGACGCCCACCAACCGCAACTGGCTAAGCGCGTGGGCCACCGCGTCTGGATAATCCTGCACGTTCGCTGGCAGAGTCTCGATGGGGTTGCTGGTGCTTTCTCGGATGCCCTGGATATTTGCGTCATGGTATCCGTTGAAGATGGCCCGGTCTTCGGCAAAGGCAAGTTTCTGTGCGGCGTCTTTTGCAGCCTGCCAGTCGGAGTCTTCGGAGCCGCGTTCCACGTCGTCGATAGTTTGGCGCGATAGTTCGAATGGAACGCGCAACTCGACCAGCGGCTTCACTTCGCGTTGTCTTGCCAGGATGCCCTCGGCAGGGGCGGAGATCGAGTTAAGATGGCCAGTCCCCACAGCAGGCAAAGCGATGCCTCCCGGCGACGGAACGTCCACAACGCGCCGGCCGGCCAGATACCGCTTCAGCGTTCTGGTGGTCTCTTCCTCAATCTCAGCCCATGCGGAGTCAGAGATGGGTGCAAGTTCCCGATGGAGGTTAATCATCTTTCTCTCCCTTGAGTGATCCTATCCTGAGCGATGTGTCGCGTAGGTCAATTGTTTTGGATGCCGGCGCAGATGAAGGCGACTCGTCGATTGGAGCTTCCGCACTCTGCGCTGCGTTCGGCGGGTCGGTGGTGACGTTGTCGAGAAACGTCCCCGTGGGCACGAAGAACAAGCCGCCTGTCGCGGGATGGCTGAAGTCGAGGAGCCGGTCGTAGTTTCCAGGCGGGCTGCCGACGAACATATTATCGAGCATGGTCTCGGTTGTCCGTGGCGTGCGGCAGTAGCCGATAAAGTACGTTCCAAATTCGCCATGGCCCGGACGCCCGAACGGCATGTTATCCCTGAGGATCTGGAATTGACGACCGTTCTCCTCGATATTGGTGAGCGCATTGTGCGCGTAGGCGGGCTTGTCCGCGTCGCTCAGTTCCACGTCCGAGAGCTTGCGACGACCTATGATCTTTTCCTGCATCTCCACGGGAAGCGTGTTCCACGTCTTCAAGTCGTGAAGATATTTCTGCACGATGACATAACTGCCGCCGGTAAAAGCCGGATCTTCTCCGCCGACGATCGCCGCCTCACGCGCCGCATCTCCGCGCGGATTCTCCGTGCCGTCAACGAAACCGAGCACGTCGCGGTCGTCGAAATAGCGGAAGCCATGTACCTCGTCGGCCACGGAGACCACGTCCCCGATGCTATCCATGATCTGCGTGGCCAGCTCGAAGCACAGGTCCATGCGCTTAGCGCGAATGTGGAAGAGGATGTCGCCCGGCGTGGAAACGGCATTGCGTCCGGCGGATCGAATTTCGCGGAACGGATGAAGTTCGGCGGGACGAGGCGCTCCGAAGAGCTTGTCCCAGGCAACCGATCCGAACCCGGCGACGCAGGTAAGGCCGGCCTCAACGTCACGAAACTCGACCGCACGAATCAACCCTGAGAGGCCTGCGCAGAATTCGCGGAGACGCACGGTTGCATCGTCGTCCTGGCGGATGCACAGCACCAAAAAGATCGCCGACCGCGTAAGCGGGCCGACCACATTCTGCGGAAGGACAACCTCGTTAAGTTCGCTGGGGGTAGACATGGCTTTCGTCTCGATCTGCGTCGACTTTCACCAAGTATCGCATTTTTTGCAAGGACCGTAGCTCGGCCGTCACCTTCGCGGCAAACAGAATCCCGGAAAAAGCCGCCCTCTTTCGCCCAAATCCAGAGGATGAAGCGATTGACGCGCGCCCCCAAGTCATTTGTTATTTTGCCGTGTAGGTGTAGTCGTTGTAGAACGTGATCCCATCGATTATGGAATACAAGCGCGCATAAATCGTTTCTCCATTCGCCGGAAGCCTATACACGGGCGTTGAAGTGCCTGTGATATGCCCCGATGTATAGAGTTCAGAGCCCCCAGGCGCAACCGCGCTCAGGTGCAGATCGTATTGCGAAACACCGGTCCCGGCGGACCAGGTAAACACTACGGTGGTAGCCGCGAACGTTGAACCTGGAGCCGGAGAGATGAGTTTAGCCAACGATCCCGTGGCGAAGATGTAGTCGTTGTAGAACGTGATCCCATCGATTACGGAATACAAGCGTGCGTAAATCGTTGCTCCGTTCGTTGGAAGCCCATACACAGGCGTTGAAGTGCCTGTGATATGCCCCGATGAATAGAGCTCAGAGCCCCCAGGCGCAACTGCGCTCAGGTGCAGATCGTACTGCGAAACACCGGTCCCGGCCGACCACGTAAACTCTACCTGGCTGTTCGCCAGCAATGAGTCTGGAACCGGAGAGGTGAGTTGAGCTAACGCTCCCGTGGCGTAGGTGTAGTCTTTGTAAAACGTGATCCCATCGATTATGGAGTACAAGCGTGCGTAAATCGTTGCTCCATTTGTCGGAAGCCCAGACACGCGCGTAGAGGTGCGTGTGGTATGGCCCGATGAATAGAGTTCAGCGCCCCCGGGCGCAATGGCGCTCAGGTGCAGATCGTACTGCGAAACACCGGTCCCGGCCGACCACGTAAACTCTACGGTGCTGCCGGCCAGCAATGAGCTTGGAGCCGGAGAGGTGAGCTGAGCTAACGCCCCAGTGGCAAAGGTGTAATCGTTGTAGAACGTGACCCCATCGATTATGGAATACAAGCGTGCGTAAATCGTTGCTCCATTCGTCGGAAGCCCATACACGGGTGTTGAAGTGCCAGTTATATGACCAGATGAATAGAGCTCAGAGCCCCCAGGCGCAACTGCGCTCAGGTGCAGATCGTACTGCGAAACACCGGTCCCGGCCGACCACGTAAACTCTACCTGGCTGTTCGCGAGCAATGAGCTTGGAACTGGAGAGGTGAGCTGAGCTGACGATCCAGTGATAAAGGTGTAGTCGTTATAGACTGAGACCCCGTTGATTATGGAATACAAGCGTGCGTAGATCTTTGTTCCATTTATCGGCAGCCCAAACACGCCCGTTGCAGTGTATGTGACTTGACCCGATGCATAGAGGTCATAGTCCCCGGGCGCTATGGCGCTCAGGTTGAGAGCGTACTTGGTAACCCCGACCCCAGTCGACCAGGTGAATATCACGGGTGAGCCTGCCAACGGGCTGCTTGGCGTGGGCGCGGTGAGCACGGCGAGTTGATCGACCACGATGCTGAGCTTGACCTGCGGCGCGGCAGCGTAGTTGGCGTTGCCTGCCTGGTTCGCGGCGATCACAATCGTGCCTGTTGTTCCAGTTACGGTCAGGATGCTGTTGTTGGTTCCGCTGAGTGAGCCCGGGCCGGAGACGATGGAGAAGATGACCGGGTTGCCGGATGCTCCGCCGGTCGCGGTCAGTGTGACGGGAGAGCCACCGTAGTAGACCGGCACTGTGGGCTGCGTAAAGCCGATGGTCTGTGCGCCCTGCGTCGCGGCGCCGCCTAGCGCGATGCTTTGCGAAGCGTAGCCCGGTGCAGGTGCGTTCAAATTGTTATCCGTCAACAACAACGAACCGGTGAGAGTTCCTATTGCCTCTGGTTCAAAGCTGATTGCCAGTCCGCAGGAGGCACCTGGCGCCAGCGTTGCTTCAATTGTTGTGCCGGAATTCTCCACTGGGCACGCCGATGCGCCGCTGCTAGTCAACGTGAAGTTCGCCGCGATGCTCGGATTGCTCCCGGTTGTTGGAATCGGGAAGCTCAGGGGCGCGCTGCCGATGTTCTGCAGCGTCACCGTTTGGGGGCTGTCCGTGCTGGTCGCGCCAACGTCGGTTGTGACGAAGGTCAGGCTCGGTGGGTCGGAGAAGTCTTCTTTTAATACCCGGCTATCTCCCCAGTCGGCAATATAGACGTTGCCGTTCTCGTCCGCCGCGACCCCTCCGGGATGAAATAGGCCGTCGGCTGCAGCGTTTGCGATAACGCTCTGGGTGTAGCTGCCTGCCGAAAGCGTCTCCTTTAACACACGGTTATTGCCGTAATCAGCAATATAGACGTTGCCGTTGCCGTCCGCCGCGACCCCATAGGGACCATCCAGACCGTTGGTTGCGGAGTTTGCAACAACGCTTTGGATGTAACTGCCCTCCGAGAGCGTTTCCCTCAGCACTCTTTGATTTCCGTAATCGGCAATATAGACGTTCCCACTTCCGTCTACTGCGACCCCTTCGGGGCCAGACAGGCCGTTGGTTGCGGAGTTTGCAACAATGCTCGGGGTGTAGCTGCCCGCCAACAGTGTCTCCTTCAACACCCAGTTATTGCCGTAATCGGCAATAAAGACATTTCCACTGCCGTCCACCGCGACCCCTTCGGGAGCAGCCAGGTCGCTGGTTGCAGAACTTGCGACAATGCTCTGGGTGTAGCTGCCCGCCGATAGTGTCTCCTTCAACACGCGGTCATTGTAGGAATCCGCAATATAGACGTTGCCGGCGCCGTCCACCGCGACCCGAGAGGGATGAGACAGGCCATTGGTTGCAGCGTTTGCGATGACGGATTGCGTGTAGCTGCCCGCCGAAAGCGTCTCCTTCAACACCCGGTTATTGTGGAAATCCGCAATATAGACGTTGCCGTTCCCGTCCACCGCTATCCCATCTGAACTGGCCAGGCCGTTGGATGCTGCGTTTGCAATTACGCTTTGGGTTCCGGGCAGAAAGTTCACCTGCGGTCCCACGCCGGCGCCTTGAACGTAGCCGGTTGCCAACACGTTCCCTGAGCCATTGAGCAGTTCCACGGCACCGTACCGCGACACGGCAAACTCGGGAGTGAAATTCACGTCAACCGTGCAGCTCTCACCGACGGTATAGGCGGTTCCCGCCGTGCAGCCTAACGTGCCGGCAGTAGCGAAGTCCAGGCCCGTGACGCCCTGTGTCACCGCCGCTGTTGAGCCCAGCGTGCCCCCTGTGTCGAAAGTGAAGATCATGGAGATGAAAGTCGTGCTGGTGCTCCTCACGTTCACTGTCCCGAAGTTCCCGCCCGACGTTGTCTCCTCCAAGACCCGGTCATTTTCGCTGTCGGCAATATAGATATTGCCGCTTCCGTCAACCGCGACGGCCCAGGGATAATCCAGCCCGTTGGTTGCAGCGTTTGCCACAGTGCTCTGCGTATAGCTGCCCGCCGACAATGTCTCCTTCAATACCCGGTCATTATTGGTATCGGCGATATAGAGGTTGCCGGCGCTGTCCACTGTTACCCCATAGGGGTAAAGCAGGCCGTTGGTTGCAGCACTTGCGACAACGCTCTGGGTGTAGGCGCCTGCCGACAGCGTCTCCTTCAATACCCGGCTATTGCCGGAATCGGCGATATAGACGTTGCCGGCTGCGTCCACCGCGACTCCATAGGGTCCATCCAGGCCGTTGGTTTCGTCTGCAACAACGCTCTGGATATAGCTGCCCGCGGATAGCGTCTCCTTCAACACCTGGTCATTGTAGGTATCAGCGATATACACGTTGCCGGCGCTGTCCACCGCGACCTCTGTGGGAGATGCCAGGCCGTTGTTGGCATTGTCTGCGACAACGCTCTGGGTGTAGGCGCCCGCCGATGGCGTCTCCTTCAATACCTGGCTATTGCCCCAATCGACGACATAGACGTTGCCGCTCCCGTCCACCGCGACCCCAAGGGGAGAATCCACGCCGTTGGCTGTAGCGTCTGCGACAACACTCTGGGTGTAGCCGCCCGCCGAAAATGTCTCCTTCAACACTCGATTCGTCTCCGAATCGGCAATATAAATGTTGCCGCTGGCGTCCACCGCGACCGAAGTAGGGTAGTTCAGGCCGTTGTTGGGAGCGCTTGCGATTACGCTCTGCGCTCCAGCGAAGTGCGCGGTTTGTGCGTGGACGCCGATCGAGCTTGCGGCCAGCATTAAAGCCGGAACCGCGCACGACGCGAGCAAGGATCTACGCATCCGCAAAGAACTCAGAGCAATGAGAACGGAAGCCGGGCGGGTCGTCGAGTGTGAAGGGATGAATTGCATGACGGATCTGCTCCTTTGCGAATGTGATCTGCGTCTCTGCCAAGTAAGGTCTAAGAGCCCGCAGTTTCCAGGCTCGCGGAGGCAGACCAAGACATCCCGCAGTTCTTTCTGGGGAAATATGGAAATGTGTACCTATGTTGCTTAAATTAAAGCTCGAATGAAGAGTAACACGGGCTCTCGGGTTGCGTCATGCGGTAATATAAATCCTCTGTAACTTAATCTGAGTACCTCCGGCCAATTACCTTGGCTGAGGTGGACTTCCCATGAATACGCTTGTTCGTGTCGGCCTAATTCAAAGTCCAAGTCTTCGGTTTCAAGCAAATCCGGACTCGTTCAGTTCCGAGGAGTCGGCGTGGCTCATCGCGATCTGTTTATGAGGCTTGCAGATTCCTCTTTTGGGATCAGGCATTCATAACTTTGGCGTGACCGCCGCCGCCGGGATGGTGACCGACCCCATCCGGCCAGAGTTCTCGTCCAAAACTACAATGCGCACTGACCCGACCCCTGGGCCAACTTCCAGGGACTGGTTAAAGGGGATTCCTTCTCGAAGGTACTTCTGGTAGGTCGCGGGGCTCAGCCGAAGCCCCAAAGCCTGACCGGTTACCTGAGCCTTGGCGCCGGAAACTCCCCTTTGTGCCACGTAAACATCGAGCTTGTCGGTCCAGAATGCATCTTTCTGGGCGATCTCGAGATCGGTGGCGGCGATGGCGAGCTTGATTGTGCGGCCGTTGGATCCAGGCACTGGATCGGCGGTGACAGCGATCTCGGTTGCGTCTTGCGGTTCCAGCACCGCGTCTCGGAAGCGGTCTTTGATGGAACTTGGCTCCTCGCGATAGAAGAAGCCTGTGCGGTAGCGAAGCTTGACATCTTTTCGGCCGGGAAGCTTGACGGTGATCAGGTGATATTGGCCATCGGCCGGCCGAGCCGGGGTGAAGCTGAGCAGGTATGTGGCGCGGCCATCCTCTGCCACACTGTTGAACTCGGAGACGAGGTCGCTGGCGCGGCGAAATGCGCGTCCACCCGTCGCGTCGGCCAGTTCGCGATAGGCGCCCTGGATGGAGCGCACATCTTGTTGCGCCTGGGCGATTACGCGGCCCGGACGCGCATCTCCCTGGCAGGTATTGATTTCCGCGCCAGCGTTGAGTTGCGGCGAGGACATGCCGCCTGGTCCGCCCGTGGAGGCAAGAAAGCAGCCGCCGACCAGAGGGGCGTAAGCGGGGTTAATGGCGACGTTGCGGTTGCCGATGCCGGCATCGATGCCTCCTGGTTCAATGTGGGAGACGTCGAGGGGATAAACGCTGACATGGGCATCGTTCATGGCTTCCTGAGCGCGAAGAACCGAGGACTGGATAACACGGTCACCCTTGTCGAGGTTGAGAGAGTTGTTGTTAGTCCAGTCGGCGAGGACGTTGTCGCTGGCGATCCAGATGAGGCTCTTGTGGCCGGGAACGGCGCCAAGATGGGCGGCGAGATTGACCATGCCAGAGAGTGCATCGCGTCCGGGATTGTCGCCGAGCGTCCTGAGATTGGGATAGAGGGGCGTTGAATTGGCGCTGGTTTCCAACTCTTGATTGCCGTTCACGTTGAGCAGATCTTCGGGGCTGCGGACCCAGTCCATAGTCTGGCGGTTGCGTGCTTCCTGCTCCTGGCCAAGAGAGATGCTTTGTGCGGAAGGCGTCCATTTGGCAAGGGTTGCGGCGACGAGGGCATGATCGGCTGTGCTTTCCTGCAGGACTTGAAAGGTGCCTCGGATTGAGGCGTAGAGAGCAATGTGCTCATCCCCAAGCAAGCCATTGAGGAAGGTACGCATCTGCTCGCGAGCCATGGTGAGGTCCTGAAAGGAGAGCGTGTTGTCGATGAAGAGGACGATCGTGTTTCCCTGATGATCGTTGCCGGTGGCTTTGACCGCGCCGAGCGCGCGGTTGGAGTAGGCGTGCTGAGCAGCTGACTCGGAAGGCGTGGACGGCGCAGGGCTCGCGTGCTCGGTTGCGGCCCCGCTGGCCTTCACGAAGGAGCGGAGATCGACTTTGGCGCCGTTGTCGTAGATTTCAAGGTCTTCCGGCTTGAGATTGTTGATTGTCCGCCCCTTCTTATCGAAAGCGACCAGTGGGAGATCGACGAGGTGGGCGGAAAGACGAAGGGTGACCGCGGAGTCGGTTCCGGTCTGGGCAAGCGCAGGAGCGTCGGGAACACCGGTGGCGGCAGCGACGCTAATCTCCGGCATCAGCGGCTCTGGCGGAGCTATAGCGGCAAGCTCGGGGGGCGGCGCAGACGCGGCTGCGTTTGTTGCCGCGGTTGGTGGCGCGAAGAGGGTGCTGCTTTCGACTGCCGTTTCTTCGGCGGGCTGGGCGGTTCCGGCCGACGCGGCGTTGCTCGCGGAGGTTGACTTGGCGAGCGATGGCGCAGGCCGGAGGGTGGCAGATTCGGCTTCACTGCCGGTGACGATTCTCGCCTCCGCGCGGAAGAGATGATAATTGCGGAAGACCACATCGTTAAGCAAGGTCTGCCGAGGGACTTGCGCGCTGGAGGTGAAACTGGCTTTCCCGAGGGTGGCAACGGTACCGGCCGATCCCCCGGATGCACCCGGGCCATGCAGGGATTTGAGATCCGGGGCCTGGGCAAGAGCAATACCTCTTACCGGACAGTAATAGGTCTTGCCGCCGAACTCAACCGGGCCGTACTCCACAGCAACGTCAGCCTGTGCGATGGGGTTGCCGGGATCGATATCGGCTAGAACGGTAAGGCGCAGGATAACTCCGCTGTCGGGGTCGACGGTGATTTCGCCATGGTAGCCCACGCGCTGCCTGATGACACTGAAATCGAGTCCATAGGATTCGGAAACACAGCAGAAGCGCACGTCGTAGTGAGAGGCCTCTTTGGGGACCGAATATTGAAAGACAGCCTGCGGACCGCCGGCTCCGAGCTCCCAGTGGGCCCAGGACAGTTTGCTGCGCGCGGCATCGATCAGGACGGTTCCAAGGATGGGGCCAAACTCTCCCCAGGTGGTCAATCCCTGGTCGGGGGCCTGGGCTTTCTTGTCCTTGTCCGCTCCCGATTCAACGAACTCCTTGCCATCGCGATAGAGAACGCTAACCCTGCTCCTGGCGACTTGATGCAGTGAATTGCCGTCAGACAAGGCCTCTTGAAATTGCGACGGCCGGGATTCGAAGCGCATCGTTTCGCGCGAGGCGAACAGGTTGGGAAGCATGGGGAGCGTCTTTCCAAGGTAGTTGACAGTCAGGGACAGGATGCGTCGCTGGGTGGCGCGTTCAGGCGTGGCTGTGGCGGGCATGTCGGTGGCCGGAGGGTCGCGAAAGGCTGAGGTGTCGGCGAGGGCAAGCAGGGCTTGCCGCGACTTATCCCCAGGCAATCCTGCTTTCAGTTGCTCCAGCCTGGCCGTGGTTAACCGCTCTGCGAGTTCCAAGGTGGAGAGCTGTCGGGCCACATCGGCATCGGATTTGGCCGTAGTTGTGGCAAGCACCTGCTCCAACTGCGCCACGGTTACGCGATTGGCGCCGAAAGCCGGCAGCGCGACGCCAGCCAGGATGATGCAAAGTGCCCACTTCCGCATTACGCGATCCTCGATTTGCTGAGAATGTTACTCCTAAAAGACCTGCTGAACAATGCAATTGCCCGTGCCAGAACCGACAGAAGATGAGTGACGGCACGGCCCTACCGATATCTGGCCATTCTATGGACTGCCTTTGACGGATGCAGTTAGGAATTTATTGCGCGCTCAATTTCGCGTCGACAGGCTTTTCTTTTCACTGGTAATAGCCCCCGCGTGCAATTACGATGCGGATCATGCTTACCTCCACTGGGAACGCCCTGGTCAATCGCACCCGCGGCGCGCTCGTTATGCTCCTTGTCTTCGCCGCCTCAGCATTTGCCTTCGCCCAGAACGCTCCGGCGGACGCTCCCGATCACTTTACCTTCGCGCCAAAACCTGGACCGTACCCGGTCGGCTTTCGCACCGTATTCCAATACGACTACTCCCGGACCTTCCAGGATTCAGTCGACTTACTGGGCAAGGCAAACACCGCGGAACTTGCCCGCCCGGTGCAGACGCTCATCTGGTACCCGGCTCAAAAAAGTAACAACCCGCACATCGTCTTCGGCGACTATCTCACTCTGGGAGTAAAAGAACTGGAGCCCACAGCCGCCAAGGGAAGTATCGAAGCTCTGGCTCAGTTGAAAAAGGGGTATGGAGACGTGGCCACGGAAAAGACCTGGGCTGTGAAGGATGCTTCGCCGGCTCCAGGTCCGTTTCCCGTGGTGATCTATGCGCCCAGCTTCAGCGCTCCAGCTCACGAAAACTCCGACATGCTGGAGTACCTGGCCAGCAATGGATACATCGTAATTTCGAGCGCGGATGTGGGCGCTCACGATCGCGCCATGACCGGCGATCTGGAGGGCGTGGAAGCGCAGCGGGGTGATATCGGCTTCCTCATCGGCTATGCGCGCACCCTGCCGCAGGCCGACATGGCGCATATTGCCGTCGCTGGATTCAGCTGGGGCGGCATCTCCAACCTCTTCGCCGCCGCGCGCGACAGCCGCATCGGCGCCCTTATCTCGCTCGACGGCTCAGCGCGCTACTTTCCCAAGCTGGTCGCCGATTCAGGCTATGTCCACCCGAAAGACATAACCATTCCCATCCTCTTTTTCCGTCAGGGTGGGATGTCGCTCGAAGATGCCGGCCGGGGCCATCAGTTTACAGAAGCTCCGAACGTGCTGAATGATTTGACGCACGCGGACCTCTACAACATCCACATGTACTGGATGTATCACGGCGACTTCTCGTCCACGTTTCAACGCAATCCCGATTACTGGAAGAACAAACGCGACGTCGATTACTCGCGGGCTGCCGCCAACGAAAGCTACAACTGGGTCGCGCGCTACGTTCTCAACTTTCTCAATGCCTATTTCAAACAGGATGCCGGCGCCCAGGCATTCCTGAAGCATACGCCTGTCGAAAACGGTGCGCCTGCCCACTTATTCAACGTCGATTACCGTCCCGCATTCGGCTTCGCGCCTACACTGACCGCCTTCCGCGCCGAGGCCGGCAAGCGCGGCTTCGACCATATCAACGACGTGTACACTGCGTTCAAAGCCGCTAATCCGGACTTCAAAT
The DNA here is from genome assembly GCA_049508975.1 of Occallatibacter sp. GTDB lineage: Bacteria > Acidobacteriota > Terriglobia > Terriglobales > Acidobacteriaceae > Telmatobacter. The sequence continues at coordinate 28,002 of JBELAI010000002.1, forward strand.
TCGACGAACAACAGATGGTTTCGTGGGGATTCGCCTTGGCGTGGTTCCAGCATTTCCCCGAAGCCATCGCAATCTTCAAATTCGACACCGTCCTCTTTCCGGATGCGGCATACATCTACGACGACCTCGCAGATGCATATGCCAAGAACGGGCAGAAGGATTTGGCCATAGCCAGTTATGAGAAATCGCTGGCCATGAAGCCCGATAACCCAAGTGCAAAAGCTGAGCTGGAAAAACTGAAAAATCCTCCAAAAGAGAAGCCCTGACGCTATCTCATTTACGGTCCTCAGTTGGTTGCGCGTTCAAGCCAACTCTTCATCGTATTCGCATCCACCAGCCCTGCTTGCTGGAAATGAAGGCTGCCGCGAGCGAATACGGCGAAGTTCGGGATTCCCTGGACGTTGTACCGCGAAGCAAGTTCCGGGAACCGTTCCGTGTCGACCTTTAGCACGATAGCTCGGCCCGCGAGGTCTCGCGCGACTTGTGCAACATGCGGCGCCGCCATCCGGCAAGGGCCGCACCAGGCAGCCCAGAAATCAACGAGCACTGGAACTTTGCTGTCGCGCACAACGTCGTCGAATTCTGCGGGGCTCACTTCAATGGGCTCTGCCATCGCAGGCAGCGTCGCTTTGCATGCTCCGCATCTTCCTACGTCCGCAAGGTGCTTTGCTGGAATTCGATTCGGCTTTCCGCAAGATGGGCAATTTCGGACGATGGCCACGGGTGTCCCCCTTTTCGATGCCACGTGAACAGTATTCTGTGCACGAGGCGAATACGGTGCTAGTTTTTGCCGGCGCGGAAATTCCTGATGAGAACGGCATCTGTTGTTTCGGTGCCGCGCGATAAGACAAGTCGTCCGTCGCGGGACCATTGGAAGTTGAACAGTTTACGGACGCAAAATGCGTAACCCGCGTTGCCGGTCCTCCCGCGATAGGCTGCTGCCATATGTTGCCCACTCCATTTACGTCGTTGATGAAAGCCACCGCCCGGCCATCGGGTGTCCATGCCAGCGGCGGTGGGGTAGCAGTCTCGGGCAATGGGAAGACCTTAGTAGGCAGCCCACCACCGAAAGGAACAATTGCGAGGCCGGGATGCTGGTTCGGATGCGAAGTATAGGAACAGGCAATCCATTTGCCGTCGGGCGACACGGATGGATAATCCGCATCGTGGTCAGTCAACCTGATCGGGCCAGTGGGTGGTCTACGCCAGCTTGGAAGACGACAAATCTGTTCTCATGAAGGTTCCAAGCCAAGGTGGTCCGGCGACATGAACGGCGGCAACGAGAAGCGTTTGACGAACGGAACGCAGGACCTTCCGCCTTCAATCACGCCCGACGATGCGCCAGATGTTTGCCCTATCGTCCTCGTACCACCGGGTTACCGCTATGAAGTCGCCGCGAGGCGATACAACAGGATTCGTAAAACGATCAGACTGCCAGTCGGTAAGGCTGATGCGCCGCAGGTTTGAACCGTTGACAGTCTCGATATACCTGGGCGCCGCCGCATCGTCGCCGAGCTGGCTACGCAAGTGATTTACGGCGGTGTTAATTCCTGTAATGACGTCAACCGTCTGGGCCTCACTCCATAAACAGGCAGCGATCTCATCGCGAGTAACGAGTTCTCCATGGCGGTTAACGAGGAGCTGCAATAGTCGAATCCGCGACGCAGGGAGCCTGAGCGGAATTCCGCGCCTACGCAATTGCTGCTGAGCCGGCTCCAGCTCAAAGAGCCCGAACCTGAATGCTTTGACCTTTCCGCACTCAGTCCTCTCGAAAGTATGCCAAACCACTTCTCTGGCTGACGCTGGCAATCATCGCGGCCACGGCCGTCGTCACCTACGACGTTCCTTTCTTGAATTCAGCGCATCGTGCTCGTCCCTTCTTCTTTTCCATTCGCTACATGCTGATCCCGCACATTCTGGCTGCCCTTACGGCCGTTCTCGTTGGTCCATTCCAGTTCTCCACTCGCCTCCGTCAACGCCGCCCGCGCGTCCACCGAATGCTCGGCCGCGTTTACGCCGGGGCCGTCTGCGTGGCGGCGCTCATGGCTCTTCTCATGGGTCCGACGCAATCTCCAAGCTTCCGCGATTTCGGGGATACGCTCGCGGTTCTTTGGCTTGTCTGCACATTTGCCGCATTTCTTACCGCGCGCAATCGCCAAATCGCCCAGCACCGCATTTGGGCGATTCGCTCTTACGCAGTAACCTTTATATTTTTCTTCGATCGCCCCCCCTTGCACTTCGTTCTTCGCGACACAACGAGCTTCGTGGCTTACGTTTACATCCTGATGCTCCCCGCCCTCGTTTTGCCGGATGTCGTATCGCATTGGCAGGCGTTGACGACGAGGCGCGTAGTTGTTAACCCCTGAGTCGCCGCAGTTTCACGCAGGGAGATGCATTTTTTCAAAAAACATCGAAACCTGTGGAGAATCTCTGCATCTATGCGCTCAATGGGACTTTTCGCTTGTGAAAACCCCTTTGTTATTCCAGCAATTGTTCTGCGACGTCACGACACTTCTACAAAAAGAGGCTCAAATGAGATTATCCACAACTGCCCGCAGATGGACCGAAATCATATCCCGGACAATCCTCGCACTATCGCTCATCGCGATTGCACACGGTCAGGAGGACGTTGTAACGGCCGCACACGCGACCATTCAAAAGGTCGATTCGACCTCAAAAACCATCGTGGTCAAAACAGACGATGGGGTCGGCCACACGATTCACTTCGTCGACAGCACGGCGGTTCATGGTGGAGATGCCGCCGACGTTGCCTCCAGGGATTCCTGGCATGGATTGAAAGAAGGGGGAGAAGTCGTAGTCCACTACACGAAGCGTGGAACCGACGACACCGCGGTTGAGATCGACAAGGTTGGTGCAGGCGGATTGAAGACGACCGAGGGCACCGTCAAGGAAATCGATAGGGGTGGAAAGAACCTGGTTGTTGTGGCTGGTGACGGGACTGCGCAAACGTTTCGACTCACCGGCCAAGCTGCCAAGGACACGGGAGCGGGCATCGGAGAAGGGACGAAGGTTACCGTCTTCTACATCGGCAAAGCCGGCAAGAAAATCGCGCACTTTCTGGGCACGACTTGGAGCGGGCCTTCCTGAAAAAGTTCATCATTGGTGCTGGTACACGCCAAGCGCGACTCGGAGGTGAAATGGGCCTGACTCGCCTCTCCGGTGGCCTTGGGGCACAAGCCCTTGCGCGATACCGGTTCCAAGTTCCGCCGCGACAGCCAATGCCATCCCGCTTTTTAGAAAGTCTCTACGCCGTATTGAATTGTGAATCCCGCCCATTCCTGCAACCTCGCAGCGAACCCTCCGCGACATTGTGAAGGGCTCCGCAGTCATTTTTCTCGCGAATCTTACACTCTAAACAATCCGAGGCAGGCATTTGTCGAATGATTCCTATTTATATCTTTTTGTTTCTTCTATCCGGTAATCGAGCTCTCTAGTGAGGTAAGATGGGTAGAAATTAATAACCATCTCTCCGAGTTCTTACGGAATTGCACTCTTGCGTGAAGGAATTGCAATTTTGATTATCCCCATTCACGCAGAGAATGCGATGCGATCGGCAGAAAATCAATGACATAGGATAATTAACCAATGAGCTCTGACGAAAAGAACTTTGGATTGGGAGCATGGAGCCGGCGCAGGTTCGTGCAGATGGGCGCGGCGAGCGCAGTTGGCCTCGGCGTTTTGAATCTTGCGCATGCAAGCGGCGAAGACGCCATTACCCGCGGGACGATGATCGATGTTCCTTTTGAAAAGCGAAATCCACGGATTGCATTCATCGGCACAGGGAAGCGGGGAACTTCGTTGCTCGATAATCTGCTTGCCGCGGAAGGCCAGGTAGTCGCGTTGTGTGACGTCGTCCCGGAGCATGCCGAGCATGCCGCTTCATTGGTGGTCGCGGCCGGCCAGAATAAGCCGCAGCTATATACGGATGGCCCGTATGCTTTCGAAACCATGCTTGGCATGAATGATATAGATCTGGTCCTGGTTGCGACGCCCTGGAGTTGGCATGCGGAGATGGCGGTCGCCGCCATGAAGCAAGGCAAAGATGTATGCATTGAGGTGCCCGGCGTGGTTACGCTCGATGAGTGCTGGGAGATTGTAAAAACATCGGAACAGACACGCAAGCATTGCATGATGCTGGAAAACTGCTGTTACGGCTACAACGAAACTTTGATTCTGCGGATGGTGCACGATGGCAAATTCGGCGAGCTTCTTTACGGTGAAGGAGCCTATCTGCACGATCTTCGCGAAGAACTTTTTTCGGATAATGGAGAAGGCCTCTGGCGGCGCGCGGAACACACCAAGCGCGACGGAAACCTCTATCCCAGTCATGGGTTGGGGCCTGTAGCTAACTATATGGACATGCAGCGCGGAGATCGTTTCGATTACATCGTCTCGATGAGTTCGCCCCAACGCGGTCTCGACCAATACCGCAAGGATCATCTCCAGGCGGGAGATCCGCGTCTCGAAGAGCGGTACGTAACAGGCGACATGAACACGTCGCTCATCAAGACTGCGAAGGGGCTCACCATCACCGTAAAGCATGCCGTCTCTACTCCCCACCCCTACGATCGCATTAACTTGATTGCCGGCACCAAAGGCATTTTTCAAGACTATCCGCCTCGTATTTATCTTGACGGCCAGAACAAGGATGAGTCGTATATGCCGATCGATACATGGAAGCAGTACGCACATCCACTGTGGCAGAAAGAAGGCCAGCTCGCGGAAAAGATAGGTGGACATGGCGGCATGGATTACATAATGCTCTATCGCTTGCTGCAATGCGTGCGAGAGGGCCTGCCGCCGGATATGGATGTGTACGATGCGGCTTCCTGGTCCGCCATCGGGCCGCTCAGCGTGACTTCGGTGAGTCGTGGCAGTGCTCCGATCGAGTTCCCGGATTTCACACAAGCTAAGTGGATGCAGCGAAACATCTCAGCCATCGCAACCCAGGCATAAGTCGCGGAATACTAAATCAAAACCCAGAAGATAGCTCGACATAGTCGTCAGTGCTTATGCCGAGGAAAGGGAACTCCCTGGACACCGGCGCTGGCAACGGGAGACGAAACGCTCTGACCGTTCGCATTGACTGACATAACTACATATTTCGCGACTCCCTGATCCGAAGCGGGGTAAGTGAACTCCGGCCGCGTCAATCCAGACCCTATAACTTGCGTGAGGTCTCCTTGCATCCTTTGCACCGTATAGGTCGCGGCCTTGGGCACAGAACTCCATGTCAAGTTTACGAACCGGCCATGAGTCGAAGCATGGACATTTGCCGGCGCATCCGGTGGAGGGCCGCCTGGTAGCAAGCCGTAGACGCACATCTGGCCAGTCCCAACATTCTCGGTTCCGAAACTGGCGAGATATACCTTTCCATTTGCCACGGTGGGAGGGGCCATTTTTGAGTAGTTGTTGCAGTCATCCCGTCTGGGATTTTGCAACGAATTCCAAAGCTCGTGGTTGATATCGTCCGCATCGTAGGCGTGCAGAATGCCAGGTCGCGATTCGTTCCATGAATCCCCCGTTGCATGGATTGCAGCCCAGAGTATCCCATCCTTGTCCCCGTTTGCGGATAACGAAAGCATTGCCCCTGGATGCCCATCGTTACTATCCGGCCGCATCATGAAGGGAGTCTCGTCGAATTTGTTACCGTTGAACCGGTAAGCGCGAACCCTGTCCCGCTGGCCCCATAGATAAAGCAGATTGCCGTTCCTGGCGCTCTTCCAATAGACCATGCTATGAAGATGAGAACTGGTTGCTTGAAAATGCTGCACGGCGTGCTCGTCGCCTAAATGGCCAAAATGATCCGTATCGATGACATACAGCACGCCCTCTTTGCCTCCACCAATCACCAGGTGCGTTCCTGGGATCAGGACGGCCCCTGAAGAGTTAAGGTCATTGTCATCCTTATCTAACTTGAAATGATTGGTCGGCGTAAACCAATCTACAAGGTGCATGTGGAAGTCGAGTTTGATAAAGCTCTCGCTGAACTGAGTTGTGCCGTTCCAACTACCGTTTCCGGTAATGAAATAGACATTCCCTTTGTCATCGACTGCGGGCGCCTGACCAGACTGCCAGATACTTGCCTCTTGTCCACCCGGCGAAGTATTGAAGACGCCAACTTGTTTCAGTGACGTAGCGCTATAACCCAGCAGAAATCCATGATAAGGGTCCTTATCGCAATGCGATGCATAGCCAATAAAGACACTCCCACCTGAAAGGAATAATCCAGGGCGTTGATTTTGCATCAATGGATCGAAACCGGGAGCTTCAATGGTGGCGGGGCTATTGGGGAGATCCGCTCCAGTGGCAAGGTCCAACGCGTGGAGGCGTTGTGAGGACTGCGCGCCGGCTTTGGTCACGGCGACCACATACAGGGTGGTCTTCGCAGCATCGACCACAGGTGTCCCAATAATGCCCATATTCCCGTTGATGTCAGTGCAGCCGAAGTCCGCATCATTCAGGTTGGCGGGGGTTCCGAAGTTCACATGCCAGAATGGCGCGCTCGCGCCGGCATCGTTCGCATCGAACGCATACACGCTATTGTTGACCGTCGTCACGTATACGACATCGTGCCAACCGCCCGATATTTTAACGCCGGTCACAAGCAACGGTTGTGAATATAACTGGTCATCTACCACCCGCTTGAAGAGCATGCCAAACTGTCTTGAATTGACATTGGCGGGTGTTAGGGTCGTCTCCTCCAGGTTCGCTCCCGTCCGCTCCCGGTTGTTGTGGTGGGTGAGAACGTCGACCTGGGCGAAAATTGTAAGCGGAGAGAGAATCCAAGCGACGCAAAGCGCGGTTTGTATAACATGACCGATGTTAGCTGGGTTGCGGTGCTTCATGACCACTATCTCCCATGGACGATTTGGTTGATTCTTCCGTCGCAGCGGCTCCCGAAGAATTGGCCGGAGCGCGTACCAACAATAAAAGAAATGCGGTTGCGAATAGGGGCATCAATCCTGCAATCAGAAAAGCCGGCTTGTATGAGAAGCGATCGACAAGAATCCCCACGGCGAAGGTAAAGAGTGTGCCGACCGCGCCTGCCGCCAATCCGCTGAGTCCTGTTACTGTGGCCACTACGTCCTGTGGAAACAGGTCAGAGGGGAGAGTGAGGCCCATGGTGGACCAGCACGCATATCCCCATAAGGCGAAGCAGATCAGCCCCAATGCAACATAGACACTGTGCACGGTCGCGGCGGGAATCCCCGCCAGTATCGGCAAGCAGCTGAAGACACATACCCATGTGCGGGAACGCAGTACAGAAAGACCACGGCGAATGCACAAGCCTGAGATCCATCCGCCAGTAAAGTTCCCGATATCCGCTGCGATAAACGGCATCCAGGCAAAGAGAGCAATGCGCCTCAGGCTGAACCCGCGCGCGTCACTTAGATATTGGGGGAGCCAGAAGACATAGAACCACCAGATAGGATCAGTGAGTGCGCGCCCCAGAACGATGCCCCATACATTTCGATTGCGGGCTAACTTAAGCCACCGCTGCGCGCCGCGCTCTAGAGAGGTTGGAGGTACATCCTGACCGGCGCGGATAAGTGCGAGTTCTGTTGGAGTAACTCGCGGATGACGATCCAACGGATGGTAGACGCGTAGCCATACCAGCAGCCAGACAAACCCAAGCAGGCCTGAAAAGAAAAATGCGGAGCGCCAACCGAAGGCCAGTGCGATCAGGGGGATGACCAGCGCCGCAACGGCTCCTCCCACACTCGAGCCGCTGTCGAAAATCGCCACAGCCATGCTTCGTTCCTGACTGGGAAACCACTCGGCAACTGTTTTGCTGGCCCCAGGCCAGTTGAATCCTTCTCCGATTCCAAGGAGGAATCGAAAGGACGCGAAGCCGAAAACGGATGTTGCGAAACCGGTAAGTATGTTGACGATTGACCAGAATACTACGGCCAAAGCGAGCCCAAAGCGGGTTCCTACAGCGTCAAGAAAGATACCGCCAAGAAGCCATGTTGCTGCATACGAGATTTGAAAGGCGCCGAGAATTCTGGCAAGGTCAGTGTGCGACAGATGATACTGTGCGGTAATTACCGGCGCTAACACGGAAAATGTCTGGCGGCTGATGTAATTGGTAACCGTGGAAAAGAACAGCGTCCAAACGATCCACCAGCGCACGCGTCCTTTACCACCAGACTTATGCGACGAATCCGTCTGCGGGGCTAGATTCACTGAATTCATCGCATCTCGCTAAGTCATATAACTCAACAAAGGTACTGGGAAGGTTCCACACTTTGATCAGACGCCGCGATCCGCGACTGGATGATCGACGATCTCCTCTTTCCGCGGATCCCAATACTGCTTCCTGCCGGTCCAATACGACTGTGTTGCCATGATGCAGACCAGTGAATGCGAGAATCCATGGTCAACCGTCGCATTTGGCTGGTTGCGGGATTGCATTGATTGAAGCCAATTCACAAGGTGATCGACATCGTCATCGTCGGGGCCGAGAGAGTTGGGCGCCGGGGCTCCAGCAACTTGGATAACTTCCTCGCCATCTTTCGCGGGCGCAACGAGCGGGAGTTTTGTGTAGACCGGCCCACTATCGAACGGATCGATTTCCTCTCTGCCACCTTCGCGCGTGACCGAAAAGAGGGAAGCACCTTCCCCGCCGCGATTCTCGATGGTTCCGTCTCGACCTTGTATCCTCGAAAACCCTCGATAGCTGTTTCCAAATGTTGTTTTATAGGTATAGAGAAAGCCCTTCGGATAAACGACCGCAGCGACGCATGTATCGGGATTCTCCCGCCCATCTTTCCAGGCAAAGATTCCACCGTTGGCCACGACGCTTTCAGGATAAGTTTCCCCGGTCCACAGATGCACGAGGTCACAGCCATGGCTTAACCATTGATCGAAAAGTCCAGACGAAAAGTCCTTATATAGTCTGAACTCGAGATATACGTGAGGGTCAAACGGGCGATCGGGTCTGCCCAGCAACCACCGCTTCCAATCCGTGTCTTCTTCTCTAAGTTTCGATGCGCGCCCGTAGAGCCACTGCTTCCACTCCATTTTAGCGTCCATCAGCATTTCTTTGTTGTAGCCGGTGTCATTCGGCGTGAATCTCCATCGCTCTTCATTGACATTCCATTCCTGTTCGATGTGGACGATGTCGCCGATTCTTCCGGAACGAATGATGTCTCTCACCGCAAGCGAATATGGCTGGCTGCGGTGCTGTGTTCCCATCTGGACAATCTGTTTGGACTGTTTGACGAGATCGCGCGTTTCAATAGCCTCAGAGAGCACGTTGGCAAAAGGCTTCTCCACATAGCAATCCTTTCCAGCCCTCACTACTTCCGCACAAAGCTCGGCGTGCTGGAAGTCACCCGTAGCAATCATTACGCCGTCGAGATCTTTCATGGCCAGCATTTCTTCGGAGTACTTGAAGCTCTGCGGGTCAAGATTGAAGGCCCGCTTTACCTGAGCAGCCCGATGTTCCCGCGCCAGGCTCCAAAGATCGCAGACGGCAATCACTTCTACCGGCGTCTGTTTGGAGGCGATCGCCACCATGTGCACATGTCCCTGACTACGGTCGCCACAGCCGAGTTGACCCAAACGAATGCGGTCATTCGCTCCGAGGATGCGTGCATACGATTTGGCACTCATGCCGGCAGCCAGCATTGCGCCTCCTGCTTGTTTTACAAATGTCCGGCGGTCGATTTCATTGTTTGCGTTTTCAGGCATTGTAATCGGCTCCTGGGATGCGGCTTATTGTTTGTGTCGGAAGTGCAATGAGCAACAAAGACCATTCAAATCGATTGCCGAGTCTCCATTGCAGAGTTCGCCGAATATCTTCTCACCTGTAAAGCAGCGCATCATCCAGTTCACTTGCCGACTCTGCGTCCAAATAGACAGTTGCATTTGGATGGGTGCGGAGGATGGTGGCTGGACAACTTGTCGAAATTGGCTCTTCAAAAGCGCGGCGAACAATCCTCGCTTTACGGCTTCCTGGTACCGATACGATCAGCCTTGGAACGCGAAAAAGCGTGGGGATAGTAAGCGTGATAGCACGTTCAGGAACCAGATCAACGCTGTTGAACCAGCCCTCAGCCATTTGCTGCTGGCGGCACACGGGGTCCAGTTGCACAACCTTCGCATCCAGGGGATCCGCGAAGTCTGCCACAGGCGGATCATTGAAAGCCAGGTGGCCGTTTTCTCCTATACCCAGGAAACAAAGTTGTGGGCTGGCGGAGCGAAGCTTGTCTGCATAATCGCTGCTCGTCTTTTCTGGATCAGGCGCACTTCCATCAATCTCAAAAAACTCTTTCATGCTCACTTTGCCCGATAGTCTCTCGCGCAGATAGCGACGGAAAGAAGCTGGATGGCCCGAAGCTATATCGACGTATTCATCCATATGAAAGCCGAGAATCTGGGCCCAGGGCAAATGTGGAATGCGGGTAAGCTCGTTGAGAGTTTCAAACTGCGAAGCACCCGTAGCGAAAATCACTCCTACATCATCTTGAGCCTGAGCTAACTCGATCAGTGCTTTGGCTGCGGCGTGGGCAGCGGCCGTACCGGCTGCTTGACTACTTGGGTGAACTTCTACCGCCATGGTCCCAATCCGGTATAACTTCGCTGCCGCGCTCGTATCAGTCAATTCTGACTCCTTGGTGTTCGGCTCGATAATTATTACACCCGATCATGAGAGCCGTCGCGATGGATCGTGACGCCCTGAACCACTCGATTGATGACACCGTCCGGGCTGGGGTTATCGGGATTCAATCCAATGCGCAAGCTCAAGTGATAACCGAGCAACTGAGGCCCGATGATCTCGTAGGGCGTGCGAAGGGCATCGTCTTCCTGAGGAGCCACAGCGGGAATGACGCTGTCGAAGAAACCGGATGACTCGGCCGGGTCAACGATGCCAACTATGTATCCGATCTTTTTCGCGCGAAGCTCATGGATCAGATCTAACTCGTATCGGCGGCGCACCCGATCGCTGGATAGCAGGCAGAGCACAAGCGTATCGGCTTTGACAAAAGACATAGGACCATGCCTAAGTCCCAGGTAGGTCTCGGTCACAACTGGGAAACGGCCGGCCGTCATTTCCAGCGTCTTGAGCCCCGCTTCACGCGCCCAGCCATGCGACGGAGACGAGGACAGAACCACGATTCGATCCCGCACGCGAACCGATACTTGCTGACACGCACGATTGATTTCAGGGAGTAACTCATCCGCGCGTTTGCTGAAGTCGTTGACCGAGGCCGCGACTGCATCGGGCTGGGCCAAGACGAGGCCGGCCAATACCAAATTGGAAAACGCACTCGTCATGACAAGGCTCTTGTCATTGGTGCGCGGATCGAGAACGATGAGCCCGTCAAGACTCGCGTCGGACAATGCGCCCTTTTCATCGCAGACGATAGCGAATTGCGGGATGTGCGGCCGAAGAATACGAATTCGCTCGACCACCGCTGGACTCTCTGGGCTATCGCCTGATCGCGCCAGGGAGATGACGGCGCCAACATCTCTTAAGTAGCGTTCTGTATCTATTAAGAGGTCTGTGGTGGGAATCGCCTGGGCATTGGGCCACGCCGCTGCGACGGAGCTTGCTGCATAGGCTGAGGTACCAGCTCCGGCCAGCACCACCCGTGTGTTTTGAAGCTTCTTCCTGAGTTGCAGCCGGTCTGATGCAGAACGAACTCTTTCTACGGTGTCAGGCCAGAGTAGAGGCTGCCGAAGAATCTCCTGGAGAGTATGTAGGGGTGCGTCGTGGCGGCTGGTCTCTATGGACAGGCTCGGAAGTTCGGGCATGCAGAAGCTCCGTTCGTGAGTCGGACGGCTTCAAAACATCGACGAGGTGTATTTCGAGAATCGTCGAAATCGAAGACGTATGTAAGGATATATTCGCATTACGCAACCGTCAAGTCTTTCACTTTGTAATTTTCGAAACCGATATTGAAGCGAGGCGAGCGATGCAAGACGCTCTGGGAAGATGAACGCCTTGCATCGATCTATGTCCTGGAACGCTCACTTTGGTTGAGCCCTGCAGGGCGTTCCATGCAAAATGAACGTCGCTCTCTACGAGAAATCCAGAATTATAGAGTTCATTTCCTCATTTTGCTTGACAATGGCAACGATAAATCGTAAAAAACAGACACGACTCGAAAGGTTGCACAATGAAGTGAAATACGAGTTGTCCGACACATAGAAGCAGCCGCAGCATTTCAACTGGGCCGGGCATTTCAATTTAGGGAGGGCAGCATACATGAATCGAACAGACAAAAGAACGAATGCAGGATGTCGATACTTCAACCGTGTGCAATGCATGTCTGCAATGCTTTTCTTATCTTTCTTAGTTCTCGTTCTATGTGCTCCTTCGGCATTTGGCCAGTTCACCACAGCACGTCTAAGCGGGACGGTCCAGGACAAGTCCGGCGCGGCAATCCCCGGAGCGGCCGTGACCGTGGAGCAGGTCGGGACCGGATATAAGCAGCAGGTCAAATCGGGGCAAGCGGGGGAATTCCTGTTTCCCAGCCTGCCGGTCGGCGAGTACCAGTTGACAGTTGAAATGACAGGCTTCAGTACCTATTTGCAAAAAGGGATTGGATTGGAGGTTGGTCAGGCCGCCAGCCAGAAGGTCACCTTGGCGGTGGGAACGGTAACCCAGCAGGTCACGGTGGAGGGCAGCAGCAACCAGGTAACAACCGACGACGCGGCGGTGATCCAGGTGATCGACGAGAAGAGCATGGAAAGCATGCCGTTGAATGGCCGCGAGGCTCAACAGTTGGTTTTTCTTGTTCCGGGCGCAGTCGATGTCACCGGGCAGAACTGCGGCTCCAACTGTGAAGGCGGAGTTCTTCCCGGCGAGCAATATGCGAAGGTCAATGGTGGCGGTTCCAACGGCGTCTATTACTTGTTGGATGGCGTGGATTATAACGACATGTATATCAACACGAATCTGCCCTTCCCAAGTCCCGACGCTCTGCAGGAATTCAATGTGCAAACCGATAACATGAGCGCTGCATACGGAAACGCGACCGGCGGAGTGGCGAATGTTGTAACCAAGTCCGGCACAGATCAGTTTCATGGCGATGTCTTTGAGTTTCTCCGCAACTATGCGATGGATGCAAAGAACTACTTTGCTACCTCTCCAAATCCGCTGAAGCAAAATCAATTTGGAGGTACCATCGGCGGACCGATCCTGAAAGGCAAGCTGTTTTTCTTTGGATCCTATCAAGGCACGCGCCAAAACACGTCTGACAATGGCTTGACTTCCCAGGTTCCGACGCAGGCAGAGCGCAATGGAGATTTCTCGGCTCTTCTCCCCGGTACGGTTTTGACGAACCCCAACACGACTTCACCTTACCAATTCAACAGCAACAACATGATCAATCCGGCCGCCTTCGATCCAACGGCTCTGTATTTGCTGAATTACGTTCCTCTACCAAATGACCCGGCGGATGGGCCCAATTATCTGAAGTACAACGGAGCCCCATCTGTGCAGAACACCGACGAATACCTGGTCAAGATTGACTACAACCGCGGCAAACATCACATTAGTGGGCACTATTTTCAACTCCGGTACACAGTCCCGATCATCATCCCGCCATCTAGCAACATTCTTGAAGGTAATGGAGAAGATCCACAAAATCAGGACCTGAAGAATGTCAGTGTGGTCGACATCTACACGATTTCGTCCAACATTCTTCTTAATAGTTATTTCGGATGGACACACAAGACCGGGCTGACTGAATCTCCGGCGCCTTTCAATATTGCTCAGGCGGGCGCAAACATTGCACAGCCCACGAATTTTCCGGCGACACTCAATGTTGTTGTGCCGGGAGCGTTCACCGTTGGCGATCAACCGTCTCCGGGAACATGGAATCACAGCGACATATCCGATCGTGAAATTGCCACGTTTGTTAAAGGGCCGAATGAACTCCAGTTCGGCGGAGAATGGGAACACATTCATCTTCCTATGGGCAATTCGTACCAGTCCGATGGCAACTACAATTTTGGCGGCAACCTCAGCGGGAATAGTCTTTCCGACTTTTTGCTGGGAGCTGCATCCAGCTTTACGCAGGCTGGCGGTTTGTACCTGGACTTCACTGGAAACGATTGGAGCTTCTTTGTCCAGGATAACTGGCATGCGACTTCGCGGCTCACACTGAACGCCGGCGTGCGCTGGGATCCTTTCTTCCCTTACACAGATAGCGAGGGGCGCGTTGCGTGTTTTGTACCCGGAGCGCAATCGGTGCGATACCCCAATGCGCCGCAGGACTTGATCTTCGGCGGAAGCAACCACGATGCTGGATGTCCCGCATCCTCCATCTACAACAACTTGAGCAATATCGGCCCGCGCTTTGGTTTTGCATATCAGCTAACATCTGATTCCAAGACCAGCATTCGTGGTGGGGCAGGCTATTATTACCAGGCGCCCAATGGCGTAGCGTTCGAAGATGTTGTTGGTGTTCCCCCGTTCGCGCCTATCGTTAACATTACGAATACCAATTTCACCAACCCTTATTCCGCCGCTGGCGTGGCGAATCCGTTTCCTGCTTCGTTTGGCCCAATCAATCCGGGTGCTTCGGTGACGTTTCCGCAGAACATCGCTTTTACACAGATTTTCGACAGGCATTTCCGGCTTCCTCAAATTCTGACGTATAACCTAACCTTGGAGCGCGAGTTCGGCTCCAGTTGGTTTTTACGGGCGGAATACGCGGCAAACCATGGAGCTCACCTCGGTGGTACGGGAGACCAGGAATCAGGGCTGCTCCAGTTGAATCCTTCGGTTTATATTCCAGGGCTGGCGCCTGATGGCACTCCCAACTCGACGGAGAACAATATTCAATCGCGCCTAACCTACCCAAACTACGGGTTCATCGGTTCCATCAACTCCGGAGTGAACAGCAACTATAATGCCGGCCAGCTTGAGCTTGAAAAGCGCTTCACTTATGGCTTGACCTTTCAAACGAATTTTACGTGGTCGCGCGCCTTGAATGACTTCGGCCCTAATGGACAGCCGGGGATATTTGGAATCTACGGCATCAACACCTGCGCTTGTGGCCGCTCTCTTGACTACGGCCCTGACGCCGGCGACGATAACAAGGTCTTCAGGTTATCGGGAAATTATGCTCTTCCTCGCGTTCCGGTCAAGGGTGTTGCGAATGAGGCGATCAATGGATGGAACCTTAGCTTTATCTCGAATTGGCAAACAGGCTTTCCGTTCACGTCATTCGCTGAGGACGACAATTCCTTCAGTGCGATGGGGAATGACCGTCCAGACATTACGGTGGCGAATATTGCGCAGACGAAGCTGAGTTCCGGGCGCTCCCATACTGAGCTGATCAACGAATGGTTTAATACTTCCGATTTTGTTGCCAACGCAGTTGGAACATACGGAAACATTGGCAAGAACTCTCTTCGTGGTCCGAGACTTTTCACAACGGACCTGGCGCTGTTGAAGACCGGAAAGGCAGGCGAGCGCGTTCGGTATGAATTCCGGGCAGAATTCTACAATGCCTTCAACAATGTTAACTTTGGCAATCCGGACGCTGGACTCCAGGATAGCAACTTCGGACAAATCAGCTCTGCCAACGACCCTCGAATTCTTCAGATGGCTCTGAAACTCAGCTTTTAAGAAACTCTTAGCCAACCAGGTGCGTGGACAAAATGTAAGTTGGCAATCAACGCCACTTATAAACGTCCAGGCACCTTGTTTTTCTCACTTTCGAGTTTTAAGGGAGTACATTCGATCGTTTCAGGCGATGAGTGCAAATAACCCAATAACTCGGCGCTAGGGGAACGACTGAGGGATTCTAAACAGAAGGTCAAAATGCGCCCAATCAGTCGTCGAACGATGTTGGCCACCACGGGTGTTGGGGCTCTTTCCGCAGGGCTCTCAACGGCTTGGGCCGTGAGTCCGGGCGAGAGTTCAGCGGCACAAGAGAAGACGGAGCATTCTCAGAAATGCTCTCTTTCCCTGACGGACTACCAGCCGGAGTCGATGCTTCACGTGCAGACGACCGATGTAATCCGCTCAAGATTCCCAGTCATCGATTTCCATACACATGTGACTAACTCGGCGCGCGTCGAGGACGGCGTTGCCATCGGAGCCGCACGTGTCTACAACGGTATGCCGCAAGATTTGTTGCCGGTTATGGATCGTACGAACGTTCTTGCGATGGTGAATTTGACCGGTGGCTTCGGAGATGGCCTGACCGACTCGATAAGTCATCTTGACCGGAGCTATGCAGGGCGGTTCTACTCCATGACCGAGCCATCCTACGATATGTTTGGGCGAGCGAATTACCCGCAAGTGCAAGCGGACGCAATCGCCCAGGCGCATCGGGACGGCGCGCGTGGACTGAAGATTCTGAAAACCCTGGGGCTCTTTCTTCGTGAGAATACGACAAGCGGTCCGCTCGTCAAGGTTGACGATCCGCGATTCGATCCGATGTGGGAGACCTGTGGCAGCCTCAATCTGCCGGTAGCCATCCATGTGTCGGATCCGATAGCATTCTTTCGTCCCACCGACCACCTCAATGAGCGATATGAGGAGCTGAGCAATCATCCGGATTGGTCGTTTGCCTCGCCGGAGTATCCTTCCAATGCAGAAATTCTCGAAGCGCGGAACCGTGTCTTTGCGCGACATCCGAAGACGCAGTTTGTCGCTTTGCACGTCGGCAATTTTGCGGAGGACCTGGAGAATGTTTCGGCTAACCTCGATCGATTCCCGAACATGCATGTGGACATTGCTGCAAGGCTCAATGAGCTTGGCCGGCAGCCCCGCGCGACGCGCCGTTTCTTCGATCGATATCAGGACCGGATCGTCTTCGGAACCGACGCAACACCACATGGAGATCAGTTCCCACAGCAAGCGTTTGGCGACGCGCTCTACCAGATCTATTTCCGGTTTCTGGAGACCGCGGATGAATATTTCGACTATGCACCGTCCGCAACACCTCCGCAGGGCCGGTGGCGTATCTCAGGTATCGAATTGCCCGACAGCATTCTCCACAAGGTTTATAGCCAGAACGCGGCGCGTTTATTAAACATTGTTGTGTAGACAATTGCGAGTGCAGCAGAGCGCGAATGGAAGTGGATCGTGACCATATTCACAGCTGCGACAAGCGGATGGACTTCAATGAAATTGAAAGCTCTCGCATGCGGTCTAATTGTAAGCACGGCTGTTCTAAACGGCCATGCCCAGAAAGAGACAGTCGTCATCCGGCCGGTTGAAACACCGGATGTCCTCATCAACCCCGGCATGGGGATTACCACTTTTCAACGATTCAATGGACAGGAACTGAACCCTCCGTATACTTGGTCGGAACGGGGGCCGGTCGAAAGACTTCACGATGCAAACCCCAAGCCGGATTTCCCAGATACTTCGATCGCCTATATGCGGTGGTATTGGAGCGCCCTTGAACCGGAGCGCGGAAAGTTCCGGTGGGACATTATCGACCTAGCATTAGCCGAGGCTCAGAAGCATGGGCAGAGACTGGCGATTCGCCTGATGCCGTACTCGGACCGGGATCCACTGCCTGGCTGGTACCGCAGTTCGGGAGCGCGGCGAGCGAACGCATCTGCGGACAAGGACGGAGCAATCTGGCAACCTGATTTCAGCGATCCGCTGTATCTGAAGTACTGGGGTGAGCTGGTTGCGGCAGCAGGCGAGCGGTACGACGGCGATCCCATCCTTGACAGCGTCGATATCTCCTCCGTTGGTTATTGGGGTGAAGGATGGAGCAGTTATATGCCGGTGTTTCAGTTTCAAAAGCCGCTCATTGACATTTGGCTGCAGGCGTTTCCGCATACAACGCGGCTGATGAACTTCGACGAGCCGGAGGCGCTGGCCTATGGCACCCAGCACGGGGCAGGATGGCGGCTGGACTGCCTGGGCGATATGAAAGCGAACGATTCGGAGATGCTGGACCAGTACCCGGAAGAAGTCGCGCGTACTGGCATTCAGGATGTCTGGAAGCAGCGCCCTGTATCGCTGGAAACCTGTGGCACGCCTTCAACCTGGCTGCGCGATGGTTACGACGTAAATTATATCCTCGAACAGGCTTTGCGCTGGCACGTTACTTCCGTTAACGTGAAGTCATCACCGATTCCCATACAATGGCGGGCGCAGTTTGCGGATTTTGAGAAGCGCATGGGCTATCGTTTCGTACTGCGTCGCCTGGAGTATCCGGCGCATGTTACTGCGGGCTCCATGATGCCAGTACACATGTGGTGGTTTAATGCCGGAGTTGCGCCAGTTTACAAGGAATACAAGCTGGCCGTGCAACTGCGGTCGCAGGTAGATCAAGCTGTCATCCAAGTGCCTGCAGATGTGACAAAGTGGCTCCCTGGCGATTCGGTCGTGGATGAATCGATCTATATCTCCACTAACCTGACAGCAGGGAAATATCGTTTGCGTATCGGCCTTCTCGACCCGGAAACTGGAGCGCCAGCCATACGGCTACCTATCCAGGGGCGACAGGCTGACGGATGGTATGACATGGGGTCCATCGAGATTGAGAAGTAAGGTTGATCGCCGGGCTGTGTCTTTCCAGCGTATTGTGGCACTAAGCTCGATTTTTGCTGGCCTACTGGCTGGTGAATTTCTGTTCCGGCCCAGTGCTGAAACTGCGTTTCTGAACCTAACCGGCCAGAGCTATGGACGTGCTGCAATGACGGACGGAAAAACCGGTGCCGAGGGCAGAGGAGCGCACGATGTCAGACAGTCTTCGGTGAATCGAGAGCACTCGGTGATTGTTTCGAAGTTCTCAGCCGTCGATATCGTTCCTGATGGAAATCTGGAAAAGGAGTTCTGGACCGGAACAAATCGAATTCGATTCGACGAAGCGGGATTCTCCCGGACGAGGCATCCGGAGGCAAGGACTCTGCTTGCAAGCCGATGGACTCGTCAATATCTATATCTTGCCTTTTGGTGCCACTACCAGAACCTGAACACTTATGAGGGAGAAGATGCAGGTCCAGAGCGATGGCAGTTATGGGAGAAGGATGTGGTGGAGGCATTTATCAATCCAACGCCTAACCGACCCTCACACTATTACGAATTTGAAGTCGCTCCTAACAATCAGTGGCTGGACCTGGAAATAGATTTGACGCAACATCCGTTCGGCAACCCAAAATGGAATTCGGGCTTTCTTCACGAGACGCGAATCGATGCTCAACGGCATGTGTGGACGGTTGAGATGCGAATCCCAATCGTTTCTATGGCGGCGGCAGCGGCCCACCCGATCACAGAATGGAAAGTGAACTTCTACCGCTGCGATGGAGCTGAATCGGGTACATCGAGGCGCATGCTCAGCTGGGGCGCGTTGCCTCTGAACCTTCCCGAGAACTCGTTTCACCAGCCAGATTCGTTCGGCATTCTCCGCTTCATCCCCGGTTCCTGATCGCGTGGGCCGGTGTGTCACTGCGTAGGTTGTGCTTCCCAGCGTGATCACTTCAAACCGAGGGGCGCAAGTAGATCTGTTCTTTTCAGTCGGCCGGATTAAGGAACGCGTGCATAAATGCTGGATCGCGGAAGGACTCCGTACCGCCCTGCCGAAGGGTGGACAAAGCAGCCGTGCGATTTCCAAAATCAGCGCAGGCGTCCGGAGCTTCTCCGCGAAGGTATGCGGCAAGGAATCCGGCATCGAAACTATCACCCGCGCCGATGGTATCGACAGGGGTTACTGGTAGAGCGGGAACGAACCAGCGGCGTCCGGCCTTCTCGACCAGGGAACCGCGTTTTCCGCATTTGATTGCGACCAATGAGACGCGCTTTGCAAGAGCTTCAATAGCGCTCTCTGAATCGGATTTTCCGGTGATGCGGCAGGCTTCGTCCTCGTTGGGCAGGAAGATATCGACTACGCCCAGGAGTTCGTCGAGCGGTGCGCCCCAGGTATCATCGGGATCGTCATTGGTGTCGAGCGAAAGGGTGAGCCCTTTTGACTTCAGTTGGCGCAAGATCCCGGGCAAGTCTGGCTGCAACGCCTTGTGGAGGAATAGCGAGGAAAGGTGGAAGTGGCGGGCAGAGGCGAGGTATGCCAGATCGAGGTCAGCTGCGGCCATCTCAAACATGGTCCCAGGATAGGTGAGAATATGACGTTTTCCTTCATGGGTGAGGAGAATGGTGACGCCTGTGGATGTGCCGCCGGATATGCGCTTGACGGAGGAGATGTCGACACCTTTGGCTGCAAGCCGTTCGAGGGCGATGCTGCCGAGGGGGTCGTCTCCAAGGCGTGTTACGAAACCGACAGAGACGCCAAGCGCGGCCAGGTTATGAGCCACAATCGCGGAGGAACTCCCCAAGGTCATTCCAAAGCCGGTCGCTAACAATTCGCGTTCCAGCGGCATGGCCTCAGGAAGGCCGTAGAGAATGAGATCCATATTGATTTCGCCCGCGATGGTGACATCGAAGCGCTTCTTCATATTGCTCCCTGCGTTTCGAAGGCGTGGTGCGGATAAATTCTGACACCGCTGACCACGCGATTAATTACGCCGTCCGGGCTTGGGTTGTCGGGGTTCAAACCGATCATCAAGCTCAAATGATAGCCGAGCAATTGCGGCCCCAGAATTTCAAAAGGAGTACGCAGCGCATCGTCTAAGTGCGGCGCCACGGCAGGGATGAGTTGGTCGAACAGCCCGAGGGATTCCGCGGGGTCCGCGATCCCCACCAGGTAACCGATTCTCTTGGCGCGAAGTTCACGAATCAGATCCGCCTCATACTTGCTGCGCACCGGGTCACTGGAGAGCAGGCAGAGGACGAGAGTGTCCGGCGTGACGAACGACATGGGGCCGTGGCGAAGACCGAGATACGTTTCGCAAAGCAGCGGAAACCGTCCCGCTGTCATCTCCAGCGTCTTCAGCCCGGCCTCTCTTTGCCAGCCGAGAAGGGGAGAGGAAGAGAGAACTACGATGCGATCGCGAATGCGTGCGGCGGCGCGCTCGCAGGCTTGATCGATGACCCTCAGCAACGAGCCGGCACGCGTGCTCAACTGCTTTTCGGCGGCTACGGTGGCCTCCGGTTGAGCCAGTGCCAGACCGGCTAGCACCAGGTTGGAGAACGCGCTGGTCATTACAAGGCTCTGGTCATTGGTGCGTGGGTCAAGCACGATAAGGCCGTCCAGACTGGACCGAGACAGTGCACCATCCTCATCGCAGACAATGGCAAATTGCTGAATGTCCGGCCGCAAGGCACGAACCTGATCGACCACTGCAGAACTCTCCGGACTGCTGCCAGAGCGAGCCAGAGAGATCACTGCATCTATACTCGTCAGATATCGCTCTGCATCGACGAGCAGGTCCGTAGTGGGAACTGCGATGGCCTGTGGCCAAGCGGCCGCCACAGCATTTGCCGCGTATGCCGAAGTCCCCGCACCCGTCAGCAGCACGCGAGCTCCCTGGAGTTTTTTGTTCAGTCGCATCTGCTGCGATGCTGCGCGGACTATTTCAAGCGTCACCGGCCACAGAAGGGGCTGCTGAAGGATTTCAGGAAGAGTGTACCGCGGCGCGGTGAGCAGGGCGTCGATTAAGAGTGCGCTTTGATCGGGAGACATTAGAACTCCAATTCTAGAGGGGGCAGTAAACGGCAATTTCGAAGAACGAGCCGCACTAGAAAAGATAAATGTGAAGCTATACGTAAGGATATATCTATATTTCGAAAACAACAAGCCATCAATATGATATCGAGACGTTTCCGGCAGATGGCTCGCTGGCGCGGCTGCTGAAAAGGTATGTCACTCAAGCTTTCAGTATTTTTGTTTAACAGCGATGATTGACGAAACTTGATCGCAGTCGTAAGATAACGAAGCATTGTGATCAGAGCCATCCTTTGAGTTTGACGTTTATCGGAGCTGTTCCCGCCGGGCGGCGACGCGCCATTGGTTCCATGAGACGGACGATCAAAAATACCGGCGCGGGCGAAAAGGAGTCGAAGTGAATCGATCAATCAGACGTCTTTGTGTTTCTCTTTTGGTGGGAGTGGTTGTGCTAGCGAGCCGGACAGACGCGAATGGGCAGGCACGACCGAATGCGCCCAATGGAGCACCAACACTCGGCTCGATTCGCGGGAAGTCGCTGTCGGCCAGTATTGATTCCGATGGCTCGTACGCGATCGCGCTCACTAGTCTTCCTGGCGCGGTGCTGCGCTCCAAAGTAGAAGCGGACGTAAACGATGGGGAACTGCAATCGTCCGCATACCCTCAGCACGAGATTGCGCAGTCGGAGTTTCACGACGAATTCGGCTCGGGGTCGAAGCTCACAGTAACGCACACCGGATTGCCGGGCAAGCCTGACCTGGTTTGCTCTATCCGCCTTTACCAGGAGCAAACCTGGGGCGACATTGCAGTCGAGGTGGTCAACACGACGGACAAAGCCGTGACCGTGCAGGCCATTCGTAGCGTTGAGACATCAGACCCTCAAGGCATTAATCTGAACGGCCCGGAATCTGCCGACCGGGTTTTATCGGATAGTTATAGCGAGGACAGACCGCAACTGGCGATTCATGACCTGGGAGCAGCGCCCAAAGGAGTGCTTCGTGCGGTGGGAAGCCAGCTGATCTATAACGGCAAGAGCGGCGAGAGTCTGTTCCTTGGCGTACTCACCAGCGACCGCCTGTTAACTATCTTTCATCTCAAGGAACAAGGCACAGGCTCGGACGCGAAGATCGTTTCCTACGAAGCGGCGTCAACGGGAACAACGGAAATCATGAAAGAGGAATCGCTCAGGCATTCTCCTCCCGCTGAGCGGGTGAGCCTGAGTCTTCCGGTCGAACCGGGGGCAAGATTGTCTTCGGAGCGTCTCATGTTCGCCGTTGGGACGGACTATCACGCGCAACTGGAGCAGTACGGGCACGCGATCAAGCTGCTGCACAAGGCTCGCGTCGATGCGCCGACTCCAATTGGATGGTGGAGCTGGACGGCTTATTATTTTGGGCTCAACCAGGGGGCTGCGATTACCACTGCAGAGTGGCTGGCTGAGAATCTCAAGAACAGCGGCTACAAGTATTTTCAAATCGACGAGGGATATCAATACGCGCGCGGAGAATACTCGACGCCGGATGCGAATCTTTTCCCCCGCGGGCTGGTCTACGTTGCAGATGCGGTGCGCGGCAACGGCCTGACGTTTGGAGTGTGGACAGCGCCATTTGAAGTATCGGAACGTGCGTGGGTCTATCAGAATCACAAAGACTGGTTGCTGCATAACGCAGCTGGCCAGCTTATTCATATCGGCGATGTGACCGAGCACAAAGATTTGCTGTATGTGCTGGACACAACCAACCCCGGCGCGCAGGAATATCTCAAACAGACCTACAGCGCGCTCTATAACTGGGGTGTCCGCTTCATCAAGATGGACTTCATGGACGACACGGCGGTTGAAGGTGCATACTACCGTCCCAACACGACAGCGCTTGAGGCTCAGCGCATTGGCCTCGACATCATTCGCAAGACCATGGGCGAAGACGTAGTGCTCGATAAAGACGGGAGCGTCATGCTCAATCCCGTCGGTTATGTGGACACTGGACGCATCTCGCAGGACACGGGACACACATTCGGAGCTTCCCGCGATGCAGCTTCAGGAATTGCCGCGCGCTATTACATGAATCGCAATTTCTTCATTGCCGATCCCGACGCTTTCAGTGTTTCCACGCAGACGGTCGACGACCAAACCTGGCACGGCGGACGAAAACCGCTGACACTGGAAGAAGCAAAGGTCTCGATTGCACTGTCCGCGGTCTCCGGCGGAATGTTCGAGCTTGGAGACGATCTCCCGACCCTGGGATCTTCAGCGGAGCGGTTGGCACTGGTAAAGAACACTGAGCTGATCGACATGGCGCGCCTCGGCCATTCATCCACACCTGTCGACTTGTTGACCTATGCGGAAAGCGATGTTCAACCAAGTGTATTCCTGCTCAAAGAAGACAATCGGCAGTCGATCCTCACCGTCTTCAATTGGAGCGAAGGTGAACTGAAGCGAAACCTGCGCTTTGCCGACCTGGGCTTAAAAGAACCGGGGAAGTACCAAATCACTGAAGTCTTCGGAGACAAAAGCTGTTGCAGCCCTTCAGGCGATGCGATCGATCTTGTTCAGCCGGCCCACTCCGTACGCATGTTCAAACTGGTGGAAGACGGCATTCAAGCTGCGCCGCCTTCGTTCGAGGTCCGTTCTGCAACCAACGCGAAAGCAGGGGAGACGATGACCTTCAGTGCCGATGGCGTGGCGGGCCAGGAGCCCGTGCTCACGTGCCATTGGGACTTCGGCGACGGATCATCTGAGGACGGGATAAAGGTTCAACACGCCTACACACAATCCGGTGAGTATACGGTGCGGGTAACAGCAACGGGCCTTGAGGCAATCACGAGTTCCAAAACCGTTACTGTGAAAATCTCCGGCAATATCGCGACGCGATTTGTTCCAGCTAACAAGAAGCGACCCGAGTAACAGCTGAACCGCTATTCATGCCGAGTGCCCCGGAACCTGCCAGAGTTTTTTGGTCGTGCTAGTTTCCGCATGCCGCCGCGTAAGGCCGCAGCACTCCGCGGATGCGGTGGATGATGAGTGAATGCGCATCGGGTTTCAATGTGCCGGCGCGCACGGCCCGATATTCATCTGGAAGATAGCAACTCAGCAACGTTTCCGGAATTGACTTGGCTTCAAGATTTGCCATCAGCACATCCACCGCTTCTATTACGCGCGGCTCTTGCCAGTAGTAGCGCACGCGGTCGCTGTAACTGTAGCGGCGTAGCAGATGCGCGGCCTGCTCATTGCCCGTGTAGTGGTGTTGCCAGTTCGCCGGCTTGTCAAGCATTACGCGCTCCAACACATCCACCAGGTGCGAACACTGCCAGTGTGGTACAAATTCAGCCTCGATCTGCGCGAGAGCGGTCAAAGCTTCTCGCATCGCAAAGGTCAGCGCGGGTCCGACCTTGAGAATGGCAAAACCGTCCCGCACTAACTGGCGATATGCCTCGGGGCACTGATAGTCAGTCGAATGTGCCTCGTAAACCAGACCTTCTTCTTTGTCGAGAAGTGCGGTCAGATGCCCGGCTCGCGATGGATCGTAATCGACCACGCTGTCGTGATTGAATTCGACTCCCGGTTGCACAACCAGTGCGATCACCCGCGGCCAGACATCCGCCAGCCCGGCTTGGGTGAAGACTCTGCGGTGAATGGCCAGCGTTTCGGCGGCGGCTTCCCGGCTCGTCACGGCGAGTTCATTCAGACTTTCAGTTGCTCCGCCAGGTGTGGGCACTTCGGTACCGATGACATACACTGGCTTTTGCTCGCCGCAGGCTCGCTCGGCGACTGCGCAGAGAGTGGCAGCGCGGGCAGCGATTGTCTCTCCGGAGAGGGGTTCAGGATCGTCGCCGCAAGCCATACTGGCATCGAGATGAATCTTCTGGAAGCCCGCTCGGACGTAGGCCTCGACCGTCTGCTCGGCTTGCTCCATGGCCACCGTCGCGTTTTCCCGCTGCCAGGGATTAGGCCCAAGATGATCTCCGCCGAGGATCAACCGCGCCTCATCGAAGCCCTTGCTGGCAGCGATTCCCACAACACGCCGCCGAAAATCTTCAGGCAGCATGCCAGTGTAGCCGCCCAGATGGTTGACCTGGTTGGACGTGGCTTCAATCAGCAGATCGGACCCATCCTCGACTGCCTGATCGAACGCTGCTTCAAGCACCCAGGGATGGGCGGAGCAGACGGAATAGATTCCGCGCGGTTGAAGCTGGCGACGCCCAACGGCTAATTGCCGCAAGATTTTAGACACTGTTGTTCCTCCATCCGGCAGCAATAATCATTGATCGGAATGAAGCCAGTCACGCAGAGAGCTTGGGTCTTCACTTTCAATCGAAACGCGCCATTCAAGACAATTCTATAATAAGTGAAAACAATCGAAACAAAGAAAGTCAAAAAAACAAAGGCGGAGTAGAGGCAACGAATCAATAAAGGCCAGAGGATCGTTCAATGTGAGCTAAAAGCTCGACCCCATACTCTTTTGATGTAGATCGCAATCAAGAGGTCAGACGATTCCGTTTTTCTTCGCATCGGAGCGTTTCTCCGGCTAGACTGTTAATTGTAAGTTGAGCAACAAAAACGAGGGACCAAATGGCGAAAGAGACTGCTATCCCTGAACCCTTCAACGGCGCGATGGCGCGCGAAGCGGCCAGCAGCTCGTCCTCACCGGAAGCTCCTATCGAGGGGCTGATGGCGGAGGAGCGGCGGACGCAGATCTTGCAGATCGTGCGCACTACGGGGCGTGCGAAGGTCAATGAACTCACCCACCTTTTTAACACTTCCGCAGTCACCATTCGCAACGACCTGAACGAATTGCATCAGCGCGGCCTGGTGGTGCGTTCGCATGGGGGTGCAATGCTTTCCGACAGCATCCTGCGCGAACCGCCCGTGCTGGAACGTCTGAAGGAGCATTCGGATGAAAAGCAGCGCATCGGCATTCGCGCCGCGGCCCTCATCAACGACGGCGAGACTGTCATTCTCGATTCCGGCACCACCACCCTGGAGATTGCGCGCCACTTGAAAAAGAAACAGGGATTGCATGTCATCACCAACGGGGTCAACATTGCGGTCGAATTGCTGGATGCTCGAGACGTTCAGACTTTCATTATCGGGGGAACTGTGCGCGGAGAATCAGCCTCCATTAGCGGACGTTTCAGCGAAGAGATGTTCGATCAGTTCTCGGCGGACAAGCTGTTCCTGAGCGGAGCCGGATGCGATCTGGAATTTGGTGTCAGCGGAGCAAATCTTGAGGAGACGATGGTGAACCGTGCCATGCTTCGGATCTCACGAGAGATCATTCTCGTGGCTGACGCCAGCAAGTTCTCCAAGCGCAGTATGACCCGCATTGCTCCTTTTTCCGAGATCGATACCGTAATCAGCGATACCGGGCTGTCTGAAGAGATTCAGGCTAAGTTGTCTGCCCTGGGCTGCAATCTGATTCTGGTGTAGCGAACCGCTCTTCGTGCATCAGGGCCGACGCATATCAAATCCCCAGTAATTTGAGTAAGTAGGGTTGATTCCATGCGGCTTTGAGTCTTTTTCCCTTGATGCCGCGTTTGAAAGTAGTTTCCTGTTTGAGCAGGTTCATCGCTAGGCGATTGAGCAGGGAGAAGTTTTGCGCGGCGTTTCCTGCTCGTTTTCGATCCAGATCTTCGCCAAAGCCTACGTCGAGCACCCAGTGCAGCTTGTTTTCGATGCCCCAGTGCTGGCGGATCACCCGGTTCAGCAGTGCCGCATCGGGCCTGAGGCTGGTGATGTAGTAACGGATTTCGCGCTCGGTCTTGCCTGTGGCCTTGTGGTAACGCTCGCTTTCAATGCGCACCAGCCCCTTGAGCGATGCCCATTCCAAAGCTTTGTCGACCATGCTCAAGTCGGCGATCACTGAGCAGCGCCGTTGCTCAACGCGCCCGTGTCCGCAGTCGATTTCTTCGCTGACCGCGTCTGCGTTCAACAGCAGAAGTGACTCTCTAACCTGTTCGGCCAGCAGTCCCTGATTGCCCTTGACCGCCAGCACATAGTCAGCCTTCTTTTCGATAATCAGGCTGGCGATCTCGCGTTGGCAGCCCATGGCATCGACCGTCACCACGGTACCCGCCAGTTCAAGCGCGTTCAATAGTTTAGGAATCGCGGTGATCTCGTTGGACTTCTCATCCACCTTGCGCTGGGCCAGCACCAGGTTGTTGGCGCTGGCCCAGGCCGAAACCATGTGCACAAGAGTCTTCTTGCCCGCCTCGCGTGTACCGCAAAGCGTTTTGCCATCGATGGCTACCACTTCGCCCGCAGTCAGTTTAGCAATCGATGAAACCCACGCCACGAAGCCTCGTTCCATCTCCTCAGGGTCCAGCGCCGCAAACACCCGGTTGAACGTATCGTGCGACGGAATGCCCGACGGAAGCGTCAAAAACGCCTGCAACCACTCGCGCTTGTCCTCCCCGAAATCCGCAATGTCGTTCCAGCTCTCGGCACCGCTCAGTACCGCCGCGATGGCGATCAGAAGAATCTCTTCCAGCAGATGTTCCCGGTTCCGTTCTATGCGAGGATCGCGTAATTCAGAAAAATACTTCAGGGGATTGTCCATCTCCCCTTCTTACCTATTTCCTGCTCCCTGCATATAGCAACCTATGGACATTTATATGCGTCGGCCCTGCTTCGTGCATCGATTAAAGTTATTGCAATTGCGGCGCAAAGATATACTCGAAGATATGCGGATTTTGTCATTGACTATCGTTATCTTGTCGAGTTTCGTGATGGTTTGTCCCCGGTCGGGAAGCGCCCAAAGCGCATCGGCGGCAGTTGCGCCCTCGGAGATCTCAGCGGACCTGGGCACCTGCTCCGCGCTAATCGCCGTGACTGGCGCCGATTCCAAACCGATCTACTCCGCAAAGGTCAACACGCGCATCCGGTACGGCCCGCTGGGCGTGAAAAAGCTCGACCTTGAAGCCTTCACGGGTGCGGACGGTCAACTGAAGATTACCAACCTGCCCGAGGATCTGAAGAAGCCTATGTATATCTATATTCAAAAGGACAATAAGCGGGAGAGCGTCGAATTCAGGCCCGATATGCGTTGCCGCGCGGTATTCAACGTGCAACTGAAGTAAGGAGACGCCAACCGCGGTTCATTCTGGACTGTTGTTGGCACGGACACTGATGAGCGAGGGAAGCATCGTGGCTCGTTCCTGACTCGTGCCCGACTTGATGACCATCTCTCGTATGCCTTCAAAGTTCTTCATCGCTACGACGCTGTCGAATATTCGGTTCAAACGTGGGTCATTCCCAATGAATAGGTTCTTTTGTGTCATGGAGTGCGCGATCGCACTAAAACTTCGTGACCAATACCAAAGTATCAATCTGAAACTTCGTTCAGTTGAATACAATTGGTCAGTCAGCAGAATGTCTTGAGGCAGGTGAACATGACCAGCCTATCAAAACGCGGTCTATTGATCGGTGGAGTGCTTGGTCTAGGCGTGATCGCGTTGATCGCAGGTGCTGTTCACCCATTCCGTCATGCATCCGCAACGGCCACGGCAACTCCCCCAATCGTTGAGGTCATTCAGACCGAGCAGAAGGACGTGCCGATCTACGGCGAATGGATCGGCACACTCGATGGGTTAGTAAACGCCGATGTGAGAGCCCAAGTAACCGGGTATCTGTTGAAACAGGGTTATCAGGAAGGCTCGTTCGTCAAAAAAGGCCAGCTCCTGTTTCAAATCGACCCGAGGCCATTTCAGGCGGCTCTCGATCAAGCTGAGGGACAACTGCAACAAGCGAAGGCCATGTTGGCGAATGCGGAGGCAGTGCAGGGCCGGACGGAACTCGACGTGAAACGCTACACACCGCTGGCACGTGAGCAGGCAGCGAGCCAGCAGGACCTCGACAATGCCGTTCAGAACAATCTGGCCGCTCTGGCCACGGTGCAAACCGAAAAGGCACAGATCAAGACCGATGAAGCCGCGGTTGAAACGGCGAAGATCAATCTCGAATTTACGAGCCTTGTTGCGCCCATCGACGGGATAGCCGGCCAGGCCCTGCTTCAGGTGGGCGCACTCGTAACACCCGCCAGCGGTACGGTTACTTCCATTTCGACCGTCGATCCCATCAAGGTTTACTTCACGGTGAGTGAGCCCCAGTATCTCGCATGGCGCAAGCGATTTCCCTCGGAAACCAGCCGCGAAGCCGCCGACAAAGCACTTCGACTTCAGCTAATCCTGGCGGATGGATCCACTTACGAGCACGAAGGTCAATTCTACTTTGCGGATCGCCAGGTGGATGAAGGCACCGGCGCGATTCGCCTCGCCGGACTCTTTTCGAATCCCGATAACATACTGCGCCCCGGCGGCTATGGGAGGGTCCGAGCGGTCATCCGCGTACAACCTGGCGCTTTGCTGGTGCCTCAACGCGCAGTGTCGGAGTTACAGGGGGGGTATCAGATAGCCGTAGTTGGCGGCGACAACAAAGTAGCGATTCGCACCGTGAAGATCGGCGATGCCTTCGGCTCGGACCGAATCGTGACCGAAGGGTTGAATCCACGAGAGCGTGTGGTTGCCGAAGGCATCCAGAAGGTGCGTCCAGGGATGCTGGTGGATCCGATTCCGTTCAACGGAAGCAACGGTAGGTGAGCGATGTCAAGGTTCTTCATCAATCGGCCAATCGTGGCGATGGTCATATCCATCGTGCTGGTGCTTGTGGGGTCATTGACCATTCTCACGCTGCCCGTGGCGCAATTTCCCAACATCGCGCCACCCGAGGTTCAGGTACTGGCAACTTACGTCGGCGCGGATGCGCAGACGTTGGAACAGGCGGTCGCCACGCCCATCGAGCAGCAAATGAACGGCGTGGACAACATGAACTACATGTACTCGCTGAATGCGACTGCGAATTCCACAACCAGCCTGATTGTCGACTTCGATATAAAGACCGATCCGAACAACGATTTTATTCTCGCGCAAGCCCGGGAAACACAGGCCGCTTCGCAACTTCCGGTGGATGTGACGAACTATGGCGTCACGGTCCGCAAATCCGTCACCGCGCCATTGATGCTCATTGCCGTCTACTCGCCTCACGGGACTTACAACGCCACGTTCCTCGCGAATTACACATACATCAATCTTGTCGATCCCGTCCTGCGGTCGTACGGCGTCGGGAATGTGACGGTATTCGGCGCCGGCCAATACGCGATGCGCCTCTGGGTCAAGCCTGACCAGTTGGCGAAGCTTGGCATCACGGTTCCGGAAATCATCAACGCAATTCAGGCTCAGAATACAGTGAATCCGGCCGGCACGGTTGGTGGCGAGCCTGCACCCAAAGGGCAGGAGTTCACACATGCGGTGCTTGCCCAAGGCCGGCTCGTCTCGCCCGAGCAGTTCGGACAGATCGTGGTGCGCGAAACACCGGACGGCGGAATCGTGCGGGTGCGCGATGTGGCTCGAATCGAACTTGGAGCGCAGGATTACAGCGTCGCCGGACGGTTCAATGGCAAACCCAGTGCCGTGATTGCGGTTTATCAATTGCCAGGTTCCAATGCCGTGGAAGCCGCCAAGGGCGTCCAGAAACTGATCGCGAAGCTAAGCGAGCGATTCCCCGACGATCTGAATTCTGTCGTGGCGCTCGATACCACCCGCTCGGTCACCGAGGGAATCAAGGAAATTGTCGTGACGCTTGTGATCGCCCTCGCTCTGGTGATCCTTGTTGTTTTTCTTTTCCTGCAGGGTTGGCGCGCCACACTCATTCCCCTCCTGGCTGTCCCGGTTTCTTTAGTCGGGACTTTCGTGCTCTTTCCGCTTTTCGGCTTTTCGATTAATACGCTTTCGCTCTTCGGGCTTGTGCTGGCGATCGGGCTTGTCGTCGATGACGCCATCGTGGTTGTCGAGGGCGTGGAGCGGCACATCGAAGAGGGATTGAGCCCAAAGGAGGCGGCCCTGAGAGCCATGGAGGAGCTTTCTGGGCCAGTCATCGGCATCGCCCTCGTGTTGTCCGCAGTTTTCGTGCCGACAGCGTTCATCCCCGGAATCACCGGCCGCCTCTATCAGCAGTTCGCTGTCACGATCGCGATTTCGGTCCTCCTGTCCGCGTTCAATGCGCTCACGCTCAGCCCCGCGCTTGCCGCACTATTGCTGCGGCCCCGGCAACCGAGCCACAGTCTCTTGCGGAAATTCTTCGACGGGTTCAACAACCTCTTCGATCGGCTCACGAAGGGATATGTGAGCTGGAGCGCGGTGCTGGTGCGGAAGAGCGTTTTTGTGGCCGTGCTGCTGGTTGTGTTTGGCGTTGCCGCGGGTTTTTTCTCGAGCCGAATTCCGACCAGCTTTCTTCCCGACGAAGATCAGGGCTACGCCTACGTTAATGTTCAGCTTCCCAACGCGGCGTCGCTGGAACGAACCACCGCGGTTGTGCAGGATGTGGAAAAGACCATCATGAATACGCCTGGCGTTCAGAATTCCACCTGCTTTGTCGGGTTCAGCTTGTTGAGTTTTGTTCGCACCAGCTATAACGCCACATTTTTCGTTACATTCAAGCCGTGGGATGAGCGGCACACGCGGGATCAGCAGTTCCAGACGCTCAAAGCCCACCTGAATCGCGAATTCGCCAAGGTGCCTGCGGCAGTCGTATTTGGCTTCTCTCCTCCTGCGATTCCGGGTGTGGGAACTTCAGGCGGTTTCACGTTCATGCTCGAAGACCGCTCCGGCGGAGATGTGCAGTTCCTCGCCAAGAACCTCGCCACATTTCTCGAGGCTGCGCGCAAGCGGCCGGAAATCGGCACCCTGAGTACTACGTTCCTGCCCAATGTTCCCCAGGAATTCGTCGACGTAGATCGCGACAAGGTTTTGAAGCAAGGCGTCCCGCTGACCGACGTGTATCGTACCATCCAGACCTTCATGGGCGGATACTTCGTGAATTACTTCAATCGCTTTGGCCGTCAGTGGCAGGTGTACATCGAGGCCGAAGGCGAGGACCGCTCCAGCGCTGAAAATGTCGGCCAGTTCTACGTGCGCAATAACAAGGGAGGGAACGTTCCTCTTGCCACGCTGACAACGATCAAGCCGCGCCTGGGACCCGAGTTCATGCTGCGGTTCAACGAATACCGCTCGGCGCAGATCAACGGCAGCGCGGCTCCCGGTTATAGCGCCGATCAGGCGACCGCCGCTCTTGAAGAAGTGTTCAAGCAATCCATGCCGCGCGAGATGGGATTCGATTATTCCGGCATCTCGTTCCAGGAGCAAAAGGCACGCGAGGGCGTTCCGCCGGCCGTCGTCTTTGCGTTATCGCTCCTGTTTGTTTTTCTCATCCTTGCCGCGCTGTACGAAAGCTGGTCGCTGCCCTTCAGCGTACTCCTCAGCACACCTGTCGCCGTGTTCGGAGCGTTCTTTGTTCTTTGGCTGCGCAGGACTCTACTCGGGTATTTCCTTCCGCCTTATCTGGTGCAGATCGAGAGCGACATCTACTCACAGATAGGGCTGGTCATGCTGATTGGCCTTGCGGCGAAGAATGCCATCCTGATTGTCGAATTTGCAAAGGCCGAATACGAGAAAGGAAAGTCGCTGGCCGATGCCGCACTCGAGGGCGCGAGATTGCGGCTGAGGCCGATCCTGATGACTTCGCTGGCATTCGTCTTTGGATGCATCCCGCTGTGGACGGCGACCGGCGCCGGCTCGGTGGCGCGCCAGATCATGGGCACGACCGTGATTGGAGGGATGCTGGCAGCGAGCGCCATCGGAATCTTCTTCATCCCGGCGATCTTCTACCTGGTCGAAAGATGGTCGGGGGCCGGAGAGGAGGCAGCGTCATCGTCGCTGCCGATGAAAGCAATCCCGGAGACCGGAGACTGATGTGAATCCCTTCAAAGGCCAATCCGAAAAAAGGGAGCAGGGTTTGCAAATCACGAGATTCGCGGGCCTCGTTGTTGGCGCGTTGACGGTGGGTTCGCTTGTCGGTTGCACGGTTGGCCCGAACTATCATCGGCCGAATGTTCAGACTCCGACGAGCTTTCGCACTCTTGCGCCGGACGCCCAGGCGCAGGCACAGACGTCTTCGTACGCGGATCTTCTCTGGTGGGAAGCCTTTCACGATCCGAAGCTGCAGACTCTCATTCGCGCAGCACTTAAGCAGGATTACGATTTGCAGCTTGCCACGGAGCGCATCAACGCCGCCCGCGCCCAGCTCATCGTCGCACGGTCGAGCCTCTTTCCCCAGGTGGGAGGCGACGCCAGTTTTAGCGGTGGGAAAGAGCCGACCTTCCAGTCAACGTACAACATTCTGACACTGACCGCCGATGCCACATTTCAGCTTGACTTGTTCGGAAAGCTGCGGCGGGCGACACAAGCGTCGCGTGCCGAGTTGCTGGCTACCGAAGACGCGAAGCAGACGGTGATTCTCACTTTAGTCAGCGACATTGCGGCAGATTACTACACGCTCCTTCAACTCGACCTGCAACTCCAGATAACGCATGAGACAGTGAAGACCCAGACCGATTCGATCAAGCTGACAAATTATCGCCTGCAAAACGGAGTAGCGACCAAGCTCGACGTTCTGCAGGCTCAGCAGGTTCTCGATATCGCCAACGCACAGATACCCGATCTGGAACGGCTCATCGCGCAGGAGGAAGACGCCATCAGTATTCTGATCGGCGACTACCCCGAGTCCGTGCAGCGCGGGCTGCCGCTGATTGAGCAGACATTACCGCCCGAAGTACCACCGGGTCTCCCTTCAGCTCTGATCGAACGCCGCCCGGACATTCGCGAGGCTGAGCATGTCCTGGTCGCGACGAATGCGGAGGTGGGAGTCGCCAAGGCCGAGTTCTTTCCGCAGATCTCATTGACCGGGTCCGGCGGTGGGGCATTCGGCCGCAGCAGCGCATTTTCAAGCCTCATGGATACGCATCTTGGCATCTGGTCGTATGGCGCTCAGGTGAGCCAGCCGATCTTCACCGGCGGCGCACTGCGCGGCAACCTGCGCCTGGCGGAATCCGAAAACAAGCAAGCTCTGATTGGATACCGCCAAACCATTCAGCGTGCCTTCGGCGATGTGTCCGACGCACTGATCGGCTACCAGAAATTCCACGAAGTTCGACTGCGTCAGCAAGAGACAGTGGCCGACCTGCAGGAGACAGTGCGGATCTCCAAGGTCCGCTACCAGGGAGGGACAACCACCTATCTGGAAGTCCTTGATGGTCAACGTTCACTTTATTCGTCCGAACTCACACTTGCCGAAGCGCGCGGCGATGAATACCGCAGTCTTGTCCAGCTCTACAAAGCCCTCGGAGGCGGCTGGGAGCAGCAAGGTGGGCAAGCGCAAGGTGTCCAACCCGCGCCAGCATCGAACGGCAACGGCTCTGGAGGATATCGATAGCCGGATCTGTCCGTCCGATCAAATTGCCGCGCCAGCTCCAGGAAGAATTCCTGCGCATCTCCGTGGAAGAACAATTGGCGCTTCGGCTCAAAGTCAGTTCGAAGCGGGCCGACAAATTATATGAATCTGGCAAGTGGTCAGGGCATCGAAGAACATCATGAGGCTCAAGTTAAAAAGCGGATTTCTTACTGCGCTGACTCTGGCGGCGTCGATGGCGTGGGCCGATACATTGGAGTTGAAAAACGGCAGCCTGATTAAGGGCAAGTTCATGGGTGGCACGGATACCGAAATCAGCTTCCAGGTCGGCTCGACAGTGCAGAAATATAACGTCGCTGACATCGTATCGCTCAAGTTCGATTCGGAAGGCGCAGCAAGCGCCCCGGCGCCGCAGCCGCAGAGTTCGCTTCCCGACGCTCCGGCGGCGGTAGTGCATGTCGAATCGAAGCCGGCCTATGTAACTATCCCAACCGGGACACGAATCTCTGTACGCACCATCGATACCATCGATTCCACCGATAGCTTCGTGGGAGACCGCTTCCAGGCTTCGCTCGAAGAGCCCCTGACGATGGATGGCAACGTGGTGGTCGCGAGAGATGCCCTCGTCTATGGCCGCCTGACGGAATCGAAGGAGTCAGGAACATTCGCCGGCAGATCGCAGCTACGCCTGGAGCTGACCGGGATTGTGGTGAATGGCAAGATGGTGCCCGTGGTGACGGGGGAATATGAAGTGACCGGCAAGTCGCGCGGCGCGAGCACCGCGAAGAGAACTTTCGGCGGAGCGGCTCTCGGAGCGCTCATCGGCGCCGTTGCCGACGGCGGCGAGGGGGCGGCGATCGGCGCGGGCGTCGGCGCAGGTGCCGGCGCAAGCTCGGAAATCATTATCGGGGGTGAACAGGTAAAGGTGCCGAGCGAAACTCTGCTCGATTTCACGCTCCAGCAAGAAGTGTCGATACCGACGCCTCAGAGCTAGTTCGGATCGTCCGCACTTTCGGTGCAGGTTCAAGCCTTGCTTTTCGAGGTCCCTGGGTAATACAGCAGGCTGGAACAATCACCGTCGGACAACTGATGTTGTGGCCAGGAGCTCCTATAGCCGCATGAGAACTCCTGGCCCCGCGCGTTACCTGTGCGTCGAATGCGCCCACGTGCTCTCGACATGTCACCGTGGCATTGGCCACGTGATCGTCCAGGCATTTCCTTCGGGTGACACCGCGACCCCCACTCCGGCGTAGCTCTGCATGTTGACCCATTTGCCGCCGG
Source organism: Occallatibacter sp. (assembly GCA_049508975.1). Taxonomy (GTDB): domain Bacteria; phylum Acidobacteriota; class Terriglobia; order Terriglobales; family Acidobacteriaceae; genus Telmatobacter. The sequence continues at coordinate 64,095 of JBELAI010000002.1, forward strand.
TCTGCATCTGGTATACGCTGAAGTCGCCAAAGGGGCCCGGTTTGGGGGTGCAGCCGATGACCCACGGAGTTCCGTTGGTGAGTCCGCGCGAATTCGGTCCAACCCCGATGTTGATCGCACAGCCACCCGCGGCGTTCTCGACGAACTTGCTTCCGTTCCAGTAGAGGATTTGTCCTTTCTTGTTCAGGGCCCATGCGTTGCCCTCTGGCGATACCGCGAGCCGGGTTGCAACATCGCTCTGCATCTCGACCCATTTGCCGTCGGTTTGCATTTGAAAGACGTTATAGTTTCCATCGGCGGCTGCGTGGCAGCCTGTCGTCCACGGCGTTCCGCGCGTAAGTCCGCGCGAATCCGGTCCAACAGCAATCATCGTGGCGCAGCCACCCGTAGGGTTCGCAACAAATTTACTTCCGTTCCAGTATAGGATGTCTCCTTTCGCGTTGAGTGCCCATATGTCACCCTCTGGCGATGTCGCAACCTGGGTTGCGATGTCGCTCTGCATTTTTACCCATGCGCCCCCGGTTTGCATTTGGTAAACGGTATAGTTTCCATCGGCGGCTGCACTGCAGCCGGTGGACCACGGTGTTCCCCTCGTCAGTCCGCGGGAGTTCGGTCCAACAGCTAACCAGGAGGCGCAACCGAAGATGACGCCGGGCTGCGTGTTCGGCGACGCTTGAGGAGTGGAGAGGCTGTCGAAACTACTGCCATCCCAGTAGTAGATATTTGACGACAACTGGCTCCACTTCACTGCGCCGGTGGGGAGCGTGATGATGAAATGCGCGTCGCCAAATACGAACGGAGCGCTCACGGCACTGTCGGTCCACAGCGAGACGGTTGGATCGGTGCTTGTTGTCACCGTTTTGCCTGTTGCCGAGGAACCCTGGACCACCAGGGCGCTGCCGGTCATCGTCACCGTCGAGATGCCTACCCACTCTTTGTCACAATTTGTTTTCGACGGGCAGTTTCCGCTTACTTCCCCGGTGTCATCTTCAATAATGAATTCCGCGGTTTTGCCAAGAGCGCCATTCGTCAGGTATTTCGACTCGATAGGGTAGGACTGGCAGTCTGAGCTGTTGCTCTGATCGCATTCCCATTCTATTTTCTGGGTTTTGTCGATCATGATCGAGCACCCATATCCGCCCGCCATTTTCACGTGCCCCTTGGAGTCGCAATACCACTCCTCGGAAAAAATTTCGTCGCCTTTCTTCGGTGTAAAGTCCACTCCCTGCTCATCGATGCTCCCTTTCGGGAGATCGTGATAAAAATTCTGACGGTGAATGCCATAGGTCCCGACTAAAGGTGTTGCGTTCACATCGACGATGGCCTGGAAGACATTATCGAGCCCGTTCCAGATCGTGAGTGCGCTGTTCCTGGTCGCAAAGAGGTTGGGATAGATCGTGGGAACAACGAAGTCGGCCTGGTTTTTTACGTAACCGTAGGTCTTGGCGGACGTGGAATTCAGCTGGTAAGAGCCACTGAGGATGGCTCCGGTCCAGTAGTTCTGTGGGGAAAGGTAAACCGCCTCCGGCTCAATTGATTCGGTCCTGTCCGCGGCAACGTTGAATGGAGTGGCCAGGCGCGAAGCTTGTGGCGCCGACGAAGCTCGCGGTGCCGCACGGAGCTTGTACGCGGGCTCCGTCACCGCAGCCAGCCACGCCTGGTATCCGTCCGGATCCTCTTTTGGGTCGGGGCGCAGTCCGTAGCCGGCTTCAACCAATTGGTCCTGGCTGTAACTTAGCGGATCGCCGGTAAGTCCCGACCGAATCGCCAAATTCGCGCTCGACGGGTCGAACGGGCGCTCAACGAAGGTCTCGTCCGACCGAAGATCGACGAGGAAGGTGTTGGCATTTCCGTTGGAATCGGTGCAATCGAGCGCCAGTTGGTCGACACTAGCCGGAAGAGTCGGACGCACGGCTAGAAACCTGGCCACGCCGTCTGCATCCGATCTGAGCGGAATGGATTGTGACGGGTCCTGGTTGTCTTTAGGGTGAAGAACGCAGTCGTTTCCTGCTGGAACAAAAACCGAAGCGGGCTCGAATTGAGGACGACCGTCAGGTCCCGTGACCTGCGAATGCGCGCCACGACAGAATACCAGCACACCCAAAATCAGGACGGCGGCGCAAACTGCATTCGGGTGACCGGGAGAGCTGTGCACCAAAATGTTTTTCATGAGATTTTCCTCCTCTTTGCTCTTGTTTCAAGTTTGTCGCGCAGCTCCTGGAAGGCCAGATCGGACCATCGCTCTGAGCCGCAAAACGAGAACGGGCTTGGCTTTTGCATTCGCCCTCGTCTTCAAGAGCGGAAAAGGAGGGCGAAAACTGTAATGGGTGGAAAGATTCTTTTTCGGGTGGCTGGCCGGAAGCCCGATCCCATTGAGCGGCAGCTCGCCGACCCATACGGTCAAATACCCGCACGATCAAAGCTTCCTGCGCCCCTCAATGGTAGAAATGGCTGGAAAATCAATGAGCCGGAGTGCTAGCCTTGGCTGATCCATCCTGTTCTGGCGGTGCCAAAATGGAGCCATCGGCAATCCAAATCACGCAACTTCTGCAGTCGTGGAGCCATGGCGATGAGGCGGCGATCGACAAATTGTTGCCGCTAGTCTACGACGAGTTGCATTCCATGGCGCGCCGCTACATGTTCAACGAGAAACCAGGTCACACGCTTCAAGCCACGGCGCTCGTAAACGAAGCCTATCTGCGCCTGGTGAACGCGTCCGGGGCGGACTGGCAGAACCGGACTCACTTCTTCGCGGTCAGTGCCCAGGTGATGCGGCGGATCCTGGTCGATTGGGCTCGTTCCCGCCATGCGGCGAAACGCGGAGACGATGTTCCCGCTCTCGAGCTCGACGAGGCGCTCGCCGTGCCTCTCAAAACCGGCACGGACATTGTTGCTGTCGACGATGCCCTGAAAGCCCTGTCGCTATTGGACTCGCGCAAGAGCCAGATCGTGGAGTTGCGCTTCTTCGGTGGTTTAAGCGTGAAAGAGACCGCCGAGGTCTTGAAGGTCTCCGAGGAAACGGTGCACCGGGATTGGCGGCTTGCCAAGAGCTGGCTGCGTCGCGAGTTGGGCAAGGAGCAGCCCCATGGATACTGAGCGCTGGCAACGGATCGAGTCCGTGTACCACGATGCGCTGGACCAGGAGCCAAGCCGAAGAGCAGCCTATGTCAAACAAGCCTGCGGCGGAGATGAGGCATTGCAGCAGGAAGTTCTATCCCTGCTTGCCGAGTCTGACGATGCGGAGGGCTTTCTTGAGGAGCCGGCCATGAAAGTGGCGGCGAGGGTCCTGGCCGCTGCCGGCGCTACGTCAGGCCATGCGGCAGCCTCTGGCCCACACTCCGACTTCATCGGCCGATATCGCCTCATTCGCCTGCTGGGTGAAGGCGGAATGGGCAGAGTTTACGAAGCGGAGCAGGATCAGCCGCGCCGCATTGTAGCGCTCAAGGTCATTCGTCCCGGGCTGACCACTCCCGAAGGTCTGCGTCGGTTCAGGCGCGAGTCTCAAGCGCTCGGGCGCCTGCAGCATCCAGGCATCGCACAGATTTACGAAGCAAATACCGCCGACACCGGCTTTGGGCCACAGCCCTACTTTGCGATGGAACTGGTCCGCGGGCCTTCCCTGGACGAATACGCCGAGACGCATCCGATGAATACCCGGCAGAAGCTCACGCTGATGGGCAGAATCTGCGAGGCCGTGCAGCACGCGCATGAGCGTGGGCTCATCCACCGCGATCTCAAGCCCGGCAACATCCTCATCGACGAGACGGGACAACCGAAGGTTCTGGACTTTGGTGTAGCTCGTGTTACGGAGAGCGAGGGACAACCGACGCTGCAGACCGAAATGGGCCAAATTGTTGGGACGCTGGCCTACATGAGTCCCGAGCAGGTGCTGGGAGATTCGCAGAATATCGACGCGCGCAGCGATGTCTACTCGCTCGGAGTCATTCTGTACGAACTGCTTTCGGGACGCCCTCCCTACAACGTGCGTGGACGCCAGGTCCATGAGGTTGTCCAGACAATCCGGCAAGACGATCCGACCGCATTGAGCTCCGTCAGCAGGAATTATCGCGGAGATATCGAGACCATCGTGGGCAAGGCATTGGAAAAGGACAGGACGCGCCGTTATGGGTCGGCAGCAGCTCTGGCGGCCGACATCCAGCGCTACTTGAGCGATGAGCCGATTCTGGCGCGTCCGCCAAGCGCCGGATATCAGCTACAGAAGTTTGCGCGGCGCCATCGCGGACTGGTAGGTGGCGCGGCGGCGGTGTTTGTGGTGCTGGTGGCCGGAATCGCGGTGAGTACAGCGCTCGCGATCCGCGCCCACCGCGCGGAAAAGGCGGCGATCGAATCGCGGGATCGGGCCGTCGAAGCCGAACAGCAGACCCGCACGGAGCGCGACCGGGCCACAGCCGCGGAGCAGATGGCCACCCGCCAGCGCGACCTCGCGGTGGCGGCGCAGAAAGAGGCGGTGAGCCAGCAGAAACGCGCGCTCGAAGAGAAGGCACGGGCTGACGATCAAGCTGCCACGGCAAAAGCGGAGAGCAACTTCCTGGAGAATGACCTGCTGGGGCAAGCCGGGACCCGCGCGCAGACGCGATCCGGCGTGAAACCAGATCCGGACTTGAAGGTGCGCACCGCACTGGATCGGGCGGCGGCACACATCGAGGGCAAATTCGACAAGCGGCCATTGGTTGAGGCTTCGCTCCAACTCAGCATCGGTAAGGCGTATCGCGATCTCGGCGTGTATCCTGAGGCGCAACGGCACATTGAGCGGGCCATTGAGCTGAGACGCCGGGCGCAGGGCGAGGAGAATCAGGATACTCTCACCAGCGTGCGCGATCTGGCCTCGTTGTACGCGAGCCAGGGAAAGTATCCCCAATCCACTGCCCTGTACAGCCATGTACTTGACGGCCAGCGGCGCGTGCTCGGCAACGATCATCACGATACGGTCGAGACCATCTTCGAACTGGCGACGGTATACGACTCTACCGGCGACAGCGCGAAAGCCGAACCGCTTCTGAAGCAGGCGCTGGAGATGCAAACCCGCGTGCTGGGCAAGGAGAATATCGACACGCTGGAAACCGCCGATCGCCTGGCGACGCTATATGTGAATCGCCATGAATATGGAAAGGCCGAACCGATCTTGACGGAAACGCTTGAGGCGCAGCGCCGCATTCTTGGCGAGGAGCATCCCGATACGCTGCTCAGTATGCAGAACCTTGCGTCGCTCTACTGGAATGAGAACAAGTACGCGCAGGCCGAACCGCTCCTGACCAAAGCGCTCGAATTGCAGCGCCGTGAACTGGGCGATGAGAATCGGGAAACGCTCTATGGCATGAACATGCTGGCGTATCTCTACGAGCTGGAGGGCAAATTTGGCGAGTGCGAGGCGCTTTACGCTCGCGCGCTGGAGGTGGAGCGGCGCACTTTGGGGGAGGAGCACGGTGACACACTCGCGACCATGCAGAACCTGGGCGACGTCTACCACGAAGACGGTAAGTACAAAGAGGCTGAACCGCTGACCCTCAAAACCCTGGAAATCCGGCGCCGCCTGCGGGGCGATGAAGCCCGCGACACGCTGTCCAGCATGAACAACCTCGGAGACCTGTATTTTTCCGAAGGGAAATACTCGCAGGCAGAGCCCCTTTACACCAAGGTGTTGGAGGTCCGCCGGCGCACTCTCGGAGAAAAGGACGACCATACCTTGAACAGCATGAACAACCTTTCAGAGTTGTACAAGGTGCGCGGCAAATTTGCCGAGGCCGAGCCGCTGTTGACCAAGGCGCTTGAGACGCGGCGCGGCCTGCTTGGCGACGAGCATCCCGACACACTGGAAAGCATGCGTGCCCTGGGCGGGCTCTACCGCCTTGAAGGCAGATACGCTGAAGCGGAAACGCTGCTGAACAAGGCATTGGAAACGCGGCGGCGCGTGCAGGGCGCCGAGCACCCAGAAACGCTCGGTACCCTCGATGACCTCGCCGCGCTGCGTGAGAGCGAGGGAGAATATGCTGAATCGGAGGCACTTCTTGTGTCGGTCCTGGATGCGCGGCGCCGCGTTCTCGGCCCCGAAAATCCTGATACGCTCGACGATATGATTTCGCTTGCCGAAGTGCGGATCGAGCTGAAGAAGTACGCCGATGCCGAACCGCTGCTGCGCGAGGCTCTTTCCGGCTATCAGAAGACTGCTTCCCGCACATGGCCACTCTACCGCAGTCAGAGCTTGTTGGGGTCCAGCCTGGCTGCGCAGGGCAGGTTCGCCGAGGCGGAGCCGCTCCTGGTCGACGGTTACAACGGTATGACCGGACAGACGGAGCAAATTCCATTCGAGTTTCGCTCAACAATCGACCGGACTCTGCAGCAGATTGTCCAAATGTATGAACGCTGGGAGAAACCGGAAAAGGCGGCCGCCTGGCGCAGAAAGCGACTGGGAATCTGAGCCGCGCGCACGCCTTCAATCCTTCGGCAGCCTGACAGCGCCGATGCCCGGATAGGCTTCAGGGAACATCCATCCCATCATCCTTTGCGTTATGCAACTTCCAGTTGCACAGGATGCGCGGCGGGCTCAGGTCGGTTGGTGTTTCTCATTCGAGGGGTGAAAAAAAGCTCTCTCCCCGGTGACCGGAGAGAGAGCCCTTTACAGCCAGAACGCGATTTAGTCGTCGTCGCCGGCCTTTGCAGGTGCAGCCTTTTTGAAATCGCTGGCTGGACGAACCTTCTTCTCGCCGGGGAAGGGCTTTATGAAGTTGGTGGATTCGTACCAGATCAGGTGGTTGACGGTGTCGGGATCTTCGGAGTCGGGTTTTTGATATTTGCCGGCGAAGAGCTCAGTCTTCTTCTTCATCCAGCCCGCCCGCAGAGCCTTAACCGCAGAGCTTTCGACTGCGAGGGTGGCAGGCGGCTTGATCATATGAGTCGTGAGCGGTGGCGGAATGTGCTGAGTCGGTGTCTGGGTGACGCCGGTATTCAGCGCGATCCCGTTCGACACGTGCGTCCACGGCTTGAAGTTCTCCGCGGGTGGGTCGTCGATGAAGGCGGTCCGCATCGGCGAGGCCACCAGGTCGTTCTGGTTCATGGGGGGCATACCGAGAATCTGCTCGATTGTGCGGGTCATGTTGACTTGGGTGTAGAAGGTGCTGTCAGTGATTCCGCCTTGCAGGACGTATGGGCTGATGATGTAGCCGGGGCTGCGGTGACCGTCGACGTGATCGACGCCGGTCTGCGCGTCGTCTTCGGTGACGAAGATCGCCGAAGTTGCCCAAATGGAACTGTGGCTGATGGCGTCGACGAAGCGGCCAAGGGCCAGGTCGTTATCGGCCTGCATGGCCTGTGCGGTCGGTGGGCCACCGGTATGATCAGAGCTGATCCACATCATCTCCAACTGCGGCACGTTACCGGTCTTGACGTCTTCCTGGAAATCCTGATTCCAGATGTCAAAGCGGAATTGGTCAGGGATGCCCAGATCGAACTGCGGATAGTTCTGGACCGTGTTGTTGATCAGGTTCGGGAGCGGGGATTCCGAGCCGACCGTGTTGTAGTTGTACAGCTGTTTCTCAGCGCCAGACTCGTACGCCAGTATGTCGTTGTAGAAGTCGATCCAGAGCGGCTCGCAGCTGTCCGATACGATAAACGGTAATGGAGTGGAAGGCGCACCAGGATAAATGTTGCTCGGTTTGCAGCCCTGCGGCGGGTTGAACGTGTTGTATTCGATGTACTCGCCGTAGTTCTTGAACGAGACGCCGGCTCTTTCAGCCACGTCCCACAGGTGGCCCTTCTTCTGGTAGGCAATTGAATCGCCGCCGTTGGAGGGATAGTCGCGGAGCCAGTCGGGCGACTGGACGTCGTCGGAGTAAGGCGCCATGGCCTGCGTGATCCAGTTATGACCGTCGGCCGACTGCCGGCTCGGGTTGTAGTAGTTGTCGAACAGCGGGAAGCGCTTTACCAGTTCGTGCGCGTTGGGCGTTACAACGCCGAAGGTTGCGCTGTCGCCGAAGGTTGCCAGGGAGGGGTCGCCATTGCCGGCGGCCACATCGCCCAGGATCTGGTCGTAGGTACGGTTTTCACGAATGATCAGGAAGACGTGCTGGATTTTCGACGGATCGCCGATCCTGTTCGGAATCGCATGCGGCTTGGCAGTGGGTTTGCCGCCTGCGGCCGAGAAGATATTCTCCTCCAGATCCCAGTGGTTGTTCGTGAAGACCTGGTCCGTCCACGCCCCCAAGGCAGAGGCGCTCGGCACGGGGACGATGCTTACGGTGCCAAGGTCCTGGTGGGTGTTGAGGCCCTGCGGTGAGCCAAATTCGGATGCGGTCGAATTTGCTGTCAGCGGCGCGAGGGGCACGGTTCCCGCGAAGGGATTCGGGTTGCCCGTGGTTCCCCAGCCCTTGTCGTTGGCAACCAGCAGGGCCTTATCCGCCGCGTCCAGAACAACCGAAGACGGCGCATAACCCACCGGGATCATGCCCAGGACGGGATTGGAACCCAAGCTATTGAGGTCGACCACGGCGATCGCGTTGGCGTTGTAAAGCGCGACGTAGGCAACGTTGTTCTTGGAATCGACGGAGATCGAGTTGGGACCCGCGCCGTAAGCCGGATGGGTATCCCCGGGCACACCGATTGGGAGCCCAAGGCTGATCGTGCGCTCCACCGTGTTGGATGAGGTGTCGATAACGGAGATGCTGTCGCTATAGGCGTTGGCGACCAACAGCCAGTTACCCCAGAACGCCATGCCGGTCGGGTGCAGGCCGGTCGCGATGCTGCCGGTGACCTTAAACGATGCCAGGTCAACCACGGAAACGGTGCCGCCTTCCGTCGAGCCGGTAGGATAGTGGGCGACGACCGGGGTGCCGTTGGAATATTCCTGGAAGTCCGATTCGGTAGCGATCCTGCCGGCTTCGTTGGAGACATATGCTGTTTTGCCGTCGGGTGCGATCACGACGCTGTGCGGGACGTTCCCGACGCGGACCTCCGGGCCCTGGACCGGGGCTTTCGCGGTCAGGTCGATCTTGGTCAGCGTGTTGTTGTTGTTCAGCACGACGTATGCGGACTTGTTATCCGAGGAGACCGCGATGCCAGTCGGATACGACGTCAACACACCATTGGAGATGACCGAAACGGTTTGGCCGCAGGGAATAAGAAAGCTACCCGTGGTTCCCCCAGGGCTGTTCGGGAAGCAATCGACGGTAGTCAGATTGTAGGTGGCGTTGACATCCATCGAAACGCTGACGTGGGCGTAGTCTGAGAGCATGCCCGACGCACTGACGCTGGCAATGCCGACGAAGCCACCATTTTTGAAGCTGCCATAGAAGGAATTGCCGTCCTGGCTGAACAGCAGGTACTTGCCGTCCGGTGTATAGGTGATACCGAGGTTGCTGCCGTCAGGATCGCTGCCCCCGATGGCCGGTGCGTAAGACTGCAGAATGGCGCCGGTTTGGGTGTTGAATACCTCGACTGCCCTATTCGACGTGCCCATGACGAGGACTGCCGCGGTGTGATTGCCAGTGGGATTCAGCGCGATGGCCTTAGCGCGGACCTTGGTGCCCAGGTTGAGCTGGATGCCGGCGGGGGTGATGATCGTGCCGTCGCTGACAATGAAAGTGCCGTTCGTCTGGGGACCGGGGGCGTAGGTCGGGAACGGTACGGACTGACCCATGAGCGCCGGAATGCTCAGCCCTGTCGCCAGCAAGCCGGCGAGCAGGTGCAGCGGGCTAATCCCAAAATGTTTGTGAGAAGTTTTCGTGGACATGAATCATTCTCCCTTTTCGGTTTTTTCAATGGGTGACCCAGGATCGGCCATGCAGCTTGAGGTCGCTTCAGCTTGTCCTTCGAAATGCTGGCATGTTGAGCCCGGGAAATAGACGTGAAACAGGCGGATTCTCTCTCTTCGAATGCAAGACATGGCGCAGCTGCGGAGCTGTACCAACGGCCCAAGTCTAGAACCGCAAAAGGACGCCAACATGACAAGAGGATGACAGTTTTGTAATCTCGTTACGATGGTGTGAATGCGCTTCGTGGCCGTCGCTCCCAGGATTTGTATTTTCCCGGTGAAGTGCAACATATTCGTCTCTGGGCCTTCGCCGCGTCGACAAAAAGCCGATCTCGCGGAAGTCGATTTTTGATCGAACCTTAACAAGCGCGTCATCTGCGAATAACAAGACCGGATTACAAATTTGTCATCCAACTCGATGCGTCCGGTTGGCGATCTTGCTGGCACGTGGACGGCACAGAGCACCATCAGGCACGCGGCAATGTTCGAAACCCAGCTATGGGAGGAGCCATTTCGGTTCTCCGCCCGCACACGGAAACGAGGATCTGTGCATCCAACATTGACAAGTTGAACCTCCGGATTGCGATTTCATGTGCGCAACGAGCGGCGCCGTGACGCGGGCTCCTTCTATTTGCTCGGAAGACCGAGAGAACGCTGGCCGAGGAATCTCCGCCGAACGATGGGTGCCGATCGCTTATGAAACGTGAGCATCCTGCGCGGCTGATTTGGGGTTTTAATCCGGCGTAGTGCGGGCTGAGTCAGTCGAGCAATGCATGGAAACCATATGAGATTCCTTCACGAAAATCCGAGGTGGTCTATGGGTCGAAAGGCGAAGCCGGTTCATCAACTCCGTATCGGATCGAACTGGCGGCAATCGCTATTTGGGATCGGCTTGAGAACAAAATCGGTCATGCGGAGCGGCAAGAGATTGTGCTTTGTGGCTTATCGCGTGGCAGTTTTCCCAATTCTGATCCTTTTAGCGAACTGCGTGTTGCTGACCGCGCAGAATGTGGTGTTGACGGGTTCACTCAGCGGACGAGTTACCGACCCTGACGGAGCGGTGGTACCCGGAGTTTCGGTGGTTGTCCGGAATCTCGCCAACGGCGTAGAACAATCTCCCGTGACTAACCGCGTGGGTCTATACCGATTGCCGGTGCTCACGCCCGGAACCTATTCGGTCCGGGCCCACCGGATGGGCTTTCGCGATACGGAAGCATTGGTGCAAGTGCTGGTCGGCAGCACCACCTCCCAGGACTTTCACTTGCAGGTCGGAGCGGCCAATCTCGATACGGTGATGGTCACGGGCCAGGGCTCGCTGCTGAGGCCGACCGAATCGTCCGCCAGCACGGTGCTGGACCGCTCAATGATTGCGGATTTGCCGACCAATGGGCGCAAATACACCGACTTCGCCGTACTCACTCCGAATACAAGCTATGACGGCGACACTGGCCTGGTCAGCGTTGCCGGGCAGCAGGGCGGAGAAGACTCGGGTTATGCCAATGGAAATGGCTCCAGCGTGTTTACGGTAGACGGCACCAACGCTACCAATAACTATTTCGCGGACATCATCGGCCGCTACCGGATCCCGTATCTTTATGGCGAGGATTCCATTCAGGAATTCCAGGTCGCGGTGAGCCCGTACTCGGCCGTGTACGGAGGCGGAGCCGGCTTTGTAAATGCGGTGACCCGTTCGGGAGGCAACGTCTTTCACGGCAGCGCCTTTTACTACAACCGCAACTCGGCGACCGGCGCCAACGACGCGCTCGATAAAGGGGCGGGGATTCCCAAGCAGCTGGATAGCTTGCAGCAATTCGGGGCCGGAGTTGGCGGGCCGCTCCGGCGCAATCGGCTCTGGTTCTTCTTCGACTACGAACAGCAACGGCGCAACGATCCCATCTCGGTGATCAATCCTGCGCTGCAAACCAACTCAGGGAATTTGCCCGGCTTTCTCTATACGCAGTTCGGCATTCCGCTGGGCACACCGTTGCCTTCGCCTAACGGCCCCTTGCCTGTGCCTGGCGCCGACAACGATCAAACTGTCAACCCAACCGATCCGGTCTACCTGCAGCAGGTCGCGAATGTGGTCAACGCGCTGAACTCCAACCTCGGCACGAAGCCGCGCCAGCGCAATGACCTTGTTTTTACGCCGCGGCTCGATTTTCAGCCCGTCTCCCGCGACAGTATCTTTCTCAGCGGAAACTGGAATCTGTTCAATTCGCCGGGCGGGGAAAACACGGACCCTACGGTTGGCAACTACGGCACTTCAGTCCTCGCCAACGACAAAGTGCATACCGTCGTTGTCAACCTGGGATGGACGCATACGTTCTCCTCGCATGTGCTCAACGAGTTTCATGCCGGCGCCTCGCAGGATAACGAGATTGCCACACCGAGTGGCCTGGCGCCGAACCAGCCGACGATTATCCTGGATAGTCCCTCGGCATTCACTCTGGGCAACGCGGCATTCTCCATTGGAAGAGTTTTCGAAAGGCAATACTCGGCGGCCGACCGCGTTGACCTGGTGTTGGGAAAACACACGTTGCAGCTTGGTTTTGACTTCAGCTACGCCCGGGATTCAGACACCGACGACGGCGGCGCAGACCCCAACGCCGCTGTGGACTTCGGTTCCCCGCTCGCCAGCTACGAGTTTCCCAGCCTGGAGGCCTTCGCTCTTGGGGAGTACAACAACTTCAGCCAAGCGTCCGGAAACCCGACATTCTCTTTTTCAGTTCCGTACTACGGCTTCTATGCGCAGGACTCATACCGGGCATGGAGCAACCTGACCCTGGAACTGGGCTTGCGCGAGGACTTCCAGATCTATCCGCAGCCCGCAGCGAATCCAGCCTTCCCGTTGACGGGACAATACCCGAACCAGTATCTGCGCGTAGCGCCGCGCGTTGGCTTTGCCTGGCAGCCGCGACCGAGGACAGTGGTTCGCGGAGGATTCGGCGAGTTCTTCACCAACATGAACGGGTTGAACTACCGCAACGCGGTGGTCTCGAACGGGCTTCCGTCGCAACAGTCCGAGGTGAGTGCAAGCTATAACGGCGGGCAGCCAAACCTGCAGGATCCGACCTTCCCAACAGCTCTTCCCGGCAGTTCCCCGCTCTTCCAGGCATCTCAACAGGACATTTCACTGGTTGCATCCAACTTCAAGGCTCCCAGTATCCTGCAGGCCAGCTTGCAGATCCAGCAGGAGCTCTTCGAGAATACGACTCTGACGATCGGCACCATGTGGAACCACGGCGTTCACATGCTTTCGGGCAGTGCATACGACCTGAACCTGGAACCACTGCAAGGCACGACCACCTACATCGTGTGCTCACCGGACGCATTGACAGCGCCGTGCAACGGACCCTCCATCGTTCTGCCCAACATGGACAGCGGCCTGCTCACGGAGGGCCTCGTCAATCCCAACCTGGGGCAGATCAACGAGCTCATCAGTCCCGGGCAGAATCACTACAACTCGCTCTTTGCACAGCTGCAGCGCCGCATGACGCACGGCGTGGCACTTGAGGCTTCTTACACTTGGGCCAAGAGCATGATGCTTCAAGGAATGGACTTCAACAATCAGTTCGACTTCAGCAATACCCATGCGCCTTCGTTGCTCGACCAGCGGCACAAGCTCTCGGTTGCCGCTGTCTATCAGCCGCACCTGGAAAACCTCACCACCTCGTATGCGGGACGCGCACTGATCAAGGATTGGAAGTTTAGCTCGGCTATGGAATTTTCATCCGGGCGCCCTTTCGCAAGTCTCCTCGGCCCCTCCGCGAACGGCAACAATTTGAATGACACCGCCATCAACGAAGATACCGCGAACACGGCCGCGGGAATCAACGGTGCAGGGCCGACGCCGGGCATTGGCCTCAACTCCTTCTACGGTCCATGGCTGGAGAGGGTCGATGCCGGTCTGGCGCGCAGCTTTGTCATCGGCGAGGGCAAGGCAGTACAGTTCCAGGCCGAGGCATTCAACGTTGCCAACCATGCTAACTACTTCGTGCAGAACGGCGGCGGGATCGTCCAAACGCAGTACAACCCCATGGGCTACCCTGGCAACGATAATTGCGGAGATGGCCAGACGCCGAACCAGACCTGCTTCCTAATCCCCAACTCTGGTCCGGGAAATTTTGGCACTTTGCAGGAAATTAGTCCCAATGGACTTCCCAGGGTCTTTCAATTCTCCGCCAGATTTACCTTTTAGGCTGACAAATCATGAAAATCCTCGTTATCGAAGACGAAGTGAAGACAGCCAAGTTCCTCAAAAAGGGACTGGGCGAAGCCGGTTACGTCGTCGACGTAGCTGCCGACGGTCTGGAAGGCCTCCACATGGCGCAGGAAGTCGATTTCGACCTCATCGTTCTGGACGTGATGCTTCCGGTGCTGGACGGATGGGAGGTTCTAAAGCGGTTGCGCGAGGCGAGCGGGAAAGCGCTGGTTCTGATGCTCACAGCGAGAGATGCAGTGCATGAACGCGTCCGCGGATTCGAGTTGGGCGCCGACGACTACCTTGTGAAGCCGTTCGCGTTCTCCGAACTCCTGGCCCGTGTGCGCTCCTTGCTGCGCCGTTCAACGCCTCGCCCGCAGGAGAGCCTGCGCATGGCCGACCTGGAGATCGATCTGATGCGCCACCGCGCGACGCGCGCCGGCCAAAGGCTCGACCTGACTTCGAAGGAGTTCCTGTTGCTGACCTTGCTGGCGCGGCGCGCCGGCGAAGTGCTCTCGCGCACCCAGATCGCCGAGTCGGTCTGGGATATGAACTTCGACAGCGACACCAACGTTGTGGACGTCAACGTGCGAAGGTTGCGCAGCAAGGTGGACGATCCATTCGCGGAGAAGCTGATTCACACGGTTCGCGGCGCTGGCTATGTTCTTGAAGCCGAAACATAGCTCACCGGCCGCGTCACGGCTGCACCGGACGCTGGCATTCCGTCTGACGGCGGCTTACTCGTTGGCGGGCCTGCTGATGGTAATTCTGGCCACCGCAAGTCTCTACATCGTCCTACGGGCGGAACTGGACCGAAGCACCGAGCTGTTTCTTGCCGATAAGCTGCACGTGCTTCGCTCCATGCTGCGCGAACGCCCGGACGACGAGGATGGGCTGCGCGAGGAGATTGAGCTTGAGTCGCAGGCTCGCCGGTACCAGCAGTTCTACATTCGCCTCCTCAATGAGCATGGCGTGCCGATCATGACAACACCCGGCATGGCAGAACAGTTGGATCTTGCGGAGCTCGCGAGCCGAACCCGCGGGCGTTCCGAGCGCTCGATTGCGATGGCGGGCAGACATGGGCAACCATTCCGGGTCACTAGCGCTACGGTTGTCGCCGGCACGCCACCGACCTACAGCGACACGGTTCAAATCGCGATCGACGTCTCCCAGGAAGAGGAACTGCTGACGCGCTATCGGCTGTGGTTCTGGGGCATTCTGCTGGCGACGTCGATTCTCTTCCCGTTGGTGGGTTACCGGATTGCGCGACAGGGCATTCGGCCGGTCGAAGAGATCGCCGCAACCGCGCGAAGAATCACGTCGACGAATCTGCGCGAACGGATCGGATCGGAAGGTTATCCGTCGGAACTTGCATCGCTGGCCGGGACATTCAATGAAATGCTGGAGCGGCTTGAAGAATCCTTCGAGCGTATCTCGAGGTTCACAGCCGACATCGCACACGATTTGCGCACGCCTGTGAACAATATCCGCGGAGAAGCGGAAGTGGCTCTCGTACGCGCGCGGACGGTCGACGAGTACCGCGACGTGCTGGAGTCTTCGGTGGAAGAAGCAGTCCGCCTTTCAGATATGATCGGCGATCTCCTGTTTCTCGCGCGCGCGGAGAGCCCCTTAACCGAGATGCATCGCGGGAACGCGAACATTGGCGAGTTGCTGATCACGGTTCGCGACTACTACGAAGCTTCCGCGACCTACGCAGGTATAACGCTTGTCGTGAGCAATGGAGCTGAGCCGCTCAACGCGGAACTGGATCGTTCACTGATGCTGCGGGCGGTGAGCAACCTGGTCTCAAACGCCATTGCACATACGCCGCCCGGAGGAACTGTAACCCTGGCGGCCGCGGCCGAGGGAACCGCGGTTCGCATAGAGGTCTCCGATACAGGCGTTGGCATTCCCGCCGAAGCGTTGCCGAGAGTATTCGATCGCTTCTTCCGCGTCGATCCATCGCGCTCCAAGTCTTCCGGCGGCACAGGGCTGGGCCTGGCCATCGTGCAGGGCATCCTGACGCTTCACGGGGGCAGCGCAGAGATCACCAGTCAGCTCGGACGTGGAACGCGCGTCACGCTAAGCCTGCCGGCCATGGCAACCCAATGACGAAACGCGAATCCTGGCGTCAGGCTGACGTCCGTCGCCGAGTTCCTTCGCCGGTAGGTGCTCTTCCGCGCAAACAGAGTTGGCAAACGTGGTTTTCAGTTTCTCTATGCGGTGGCCAACTCTAGTTCAGAGAGCCTGTAACCTTTTGGTTCATTGAGGAGAAAGCCTTGGGCAAATGAAGTTGTGCGGGTGAGTATGCAACCTGGTCCTCTCGGCGCTGTGTTTAACGCCGATGGTTACTGTCCGGACCGACTAGTATTTTCCGGCTCCAGGGCTGAAGGTCGGCCTGGGCGCGGGCGCTTCCGTTGCGATTTCGAGAATTGCACGCGAAGTCGCTCTTGGGTACCAAGGAATCGGTGTTTGTGTTCCTGCGGGCGGCTCCGATGGAGTGCAACATGGCTTGATCGAATTCCCCGAGTACACCGCCCTTAGCTTGTTTTCGCCTCGTGCGAGCTGCGACGCACTGAGCGGCAAAGTTGCCGCGGTCGTATTTACGCCGGTCGGCATCAGCGTTGCAGTTTCCAGCAAGGTTGCCCCTCTCATGATGCTCACCGTACCGCTCGGCGCACCGCCGCTCCCGGGGATGGCCGTGACCGTGACCTTTAGAGTGGTCGATTGGCCTCGGTTGAGAATGGGATCTGCCGAGGACAGATCCACCGTCAACATGTTATCGAGTCGATCACCAGTGGTTTCGTAGGCGCCAATGTCAATCTTCTTGCCGTTCGTCCGAGGATTCCCGAGGAAGTCGGTACTGCCATAGATGGAAGTCGGGGAACTACCATTGGGGTCACACCAGGCAACGCTGCACGAGAGGCTGGTGCTGCCGGCATCAACGGCCGGCGAAGAAGGGAAGATGTCCAGGTTGGGCGGCGCGTCTTCCAGATTGACGAATTGTGGATTCGCGTGCAGGGAGTTTTTATCTTCACCGCTGGAGCTCCGCCAGTTTGCGAAACTGGTATAGGGACTTAAGCCGCCCCACACGATTGACGTTCCTTGCCCGAAACCTGCAGCCGAGTCGTACAGGTTCCAATTGAGCGTCGCCGGTGGGGGAGGATACGTCAACGACAGTGGATACGCCTGCGTAAAGGAGGCGTAGTCGTTGATCCAGATATTGGGCCAGCCGGCGTAGACAGCGTTGTTTTCGAAATAGTTGTCTTGGGCGCTGCCCACCTGGTTCTGAATCTGGAATTCGCCGCTGGGGGTGCCTTCAGTGTCGTTGCCCGGTTGAATACCGTTGTTGTAGAGAGTGTTGTTGACGAAGACATCGTGGAAGCTGCTGCCCCCTCCGTTGCTCCCGCCGCCCTTGGCGGTCGCAAGCGCATAACCGCCGATGGAATTGCCGCAGGCATTTGTGTTGTAGAACAAATTGTTGCGCACCGTGGCATACATGCCGTAACACGGCAGCTTGCCTGAGGCAGGGGTTCCGACACCGACCACGCCGGTGGGCCATTCGTTGCCACTGGCCAGGCACCTCTGATTTTCGCTGGTCGTCTCGATGCCGTAGTCCACTTGCATGATCACGTTGCGCTCGAACGTGGTATACGCGCACCCATCACAATAAAGCCCGTCGGCGTCGTAGGAATTCCCCTCGCCAGGATTCCCGATTCCGCTGATGTTATAGACCGTGTTCCCGCTGACCACTCCCCAACCCGCCTGATCGTAGCCGGTGGGACCGGTTCTCTCGTATCCAATAATGTCAATGCCGATGTTGTCGTTGTCGTGAACCAGGTTGTTGGTGACCTGAAAATCAGTCACATTTCCATTTAAGGTCATCGATTCGCTGTTCCCGGTCTTTAGCTCGTAGAGTTCGTTGCCACTGACCACCAGTTTGGTTATTGGCGTCTTCGATGTGCCGTAGGCGAAAAGGCCGCAACCGTTTCCATTCGTTTCCGACATGGTCACAATGTTGTGTATCCGATTGTCCAGAATCTGGACACCGGTGCCTGAGCCGGTGATCCAGACCCCGCACGGAACGGCATCTTCGCTAGTGGAAGTCAAGTTGCGGATTTCGAATCCTCTTACTGTGACGTAGCTCAGGGCTCCCGAAATAGTAATGAGACCCTGTGTGCCCTTTACGGTCAAGCCTGTCCCGTCGATCACTGCGGGCTGTACGGAAGTTCCAACCACTACGGGATGGCTTTGGAATGTAATTGGGTCCGATGCCGTTCCAGAATTCGGAAAGTTCACAAACCCCTTGTAAACTCCGCCCATAACCTTCACCGTGGCGCCGGCCGTGACCGTATCGGCCGCGTGCTGGATGGTTAACCAAGGCGCGGCAAGCGTGCCGGGGTTGCTATCGTTGCCGGTGGTTGACACATAGTAGACAGCCCCCTCTTGCGCGGCCAGTGACTGCACCAGCATCAGAGCAAACAAAAAAAGCGCGACAGGCAGGACGCCGACATTCCGGACAATCGAGATTTTGCACTTCATGACCTATTCTCCTTCTAATGGTCGCGACTGTTTCCCTGATGACAGTTTGGAATTCCTCGCCAGACCCTCCGACGAACGCGGATTCGAGTATGTGAAGTTAAAAGAAACTTAACTCAGCGTTGTGTAATATTACGAATGCAATCGTTTTTTGTCAATTACAATTTCTGATTGAATTTCTCGCTCTTTTTCTCATCGAGGAAACCAAGAACCGGAAAATTGACTCATTTGCCAGGAGAGAGTAAGCTTCAGGACAAAATGCAACAGGATGAAAGTAAACGGTGAAATGTCGAAGCAAACAGACTGAAAATGAAAGAGAACGGTGACGAGATTGGAGAACGAACTTGAGAAGCCCGAAACAGCCACGCCGGGGCGACTTGCGCACCTTAGCGGTTTGATTCTAGGATTTGCGGCCCTCATCTGGTTCCTGCTGCGCGTCATCCCCAAGCCTGGCCGGGCAACCTACCCCTGCCAGCGAGCAGCATTTCCCGTCGCCAGTGCTTTCGTCCTGTGGCTGTGTGGCTCAGTGGCCGGTATCTTCTCCGTGGCCGCTCTGCGCAAGTTGGTACGCCGTTACCGCTGGGCAGCCATCGGATTATGCGCGTTCACGTTCGTGGCCACTGGCGTGTGGCTGTCCCGCTCAAACGCCATAGCCGAAGCGAAAAGCGCTACCCGCTACGACTTCCAGCCCAAGCAACGCAACGTCCCGCTCGGCGTAGCCCGCGGCATCTATCCGGGTCGCGTGGTATGGGCTCACGATCCGAAGGCGGCTCACTGGAGTGGCGATATGGAATCGCCTGTCGACCAGTGGTGGATGGAAGGAAGCACCGATCAGTCTCGCGTCGACGCCATGTTGTCTACCACCCTGCGCCAGCTCACCGGCGCAGCTACCGACTACGACGCCTGGAAGACTATCTTCACCTACTACAACGGCCACGCCCGCGGCCTCGAAAAGACGGGCTACCATGCGGGCGAGATCGTCGCCGTCAAGGTAAACCTGAATAGCAGCAGCGCCAAGGGGTCGGGGAATTTCGTGAATGTGTCACCCCAGGTTGCCCTGGCCATGGTTCGCCAACTGATAAACCACGCCCACGTGGCCCCTGGGGATATCGTCCTGTACGACGCGCGGCGCGACATCTACCCTGGCCTTCTGACCAAAATCTGGAGCGAGTTCAAGGATGTCCGCTTCGTGCAACAGGATGCGCCCAACCCGAACCTGCAGCAGAATCCAGGCTATGGCGGCTTGCACGGTCTTACGAAGGCGCAGTGGGTCGAGGGAGTCACCTACTCTGCCAACAACTATCACAATGCCAAGCTCATCCCGCAGCAGGTCATGGACGCGACCTACATTGTGAATGTCGCGTTGCTTAAATCCCATTCCTACCCATATTCGGGGGATAGGGAAGACGAGGGACAAACGGCTATCACGATGACGGGCAAGAACCAATTCGGGTCCATCAAAGGAACCCCTGAGTTACACGATGCCATTAACACCGACCAGCATGGAACGCCGCACGCCTATTCGCCGATCGTGGATCTGGCGGCATCGCCAAACCTCGGCGCCAAGACAATTCTCTATGTCCTGGATGGCCTTTATTGCGCCCGGCGGTACGATTCTTTCCCGATACACTTTCCCAACGCGCCGTTCAACAATCCTGTCGAGCCCTATGCCAACACTAACTGGCCGTCAAGCATTCTCGCCTCACTCGACGGGGTCGCGCTTGATTCGGTCGGCCTCGATATTCTCCTGTCGCAGACCAAGAACAACATCGACGGAAACAATCACCCGAGAATCATGATCCGCGAGAATGCGGACGATTATCTCCAGGAGGAAGCCCTGGCCGATCACCCGCCCTCAGGCACGGCTTACCGCCAGAACGGCAAGCCCGTGAGCAGTCTCGGCGTCACCGAGCACTGGGATAACGACCTGAGCCGTCAGTATTCGCGCAACAAAGACCCGAAAGACGGCAAGGGCATCGAGCTGAACTATTTGGGACCTTCCGCACTTTCGCTGCAGGGTCAACCCCTAGCCAAGCCCGCAAGCAATTAAATTGCTGTGGGATTTTTCGGAGATCCCAAATGGTTTTGAGGCTGTGTGGCCTGAACCCCGTTAATCGCGTCGCTGAAGCTGTCATTCCGCAGCGAACCGATCATTGCACGCTCTTGTCGCGCGCGTTGAGGAATCGCGGCACTCACCGCTAGGCGGCGGCTCGGGGTCGCCCTGAGATTTTGCGGTCCACCTTTATTGTGGGATAGCTGCGCAGACCGGTAAGTTGCATTGCGATATGCCAGAGGAACGCGGAGTTGTTGCGGCAGTAGCGCCAAAACAGGCGGCGCGGCTCCTGAATCATTCGGTGCAGCCATTGCAGACCCGCATGCTTGACCCATTCCGGTGAATCTTTGATTCGGCCGATATGAAAGTCAAAAGCAGCTCCCACGCCGAACATCAATCCGCTGTCAAGCAGCGGAAGGAAGCGCATCATGAAGCGCTCCTGCTTTGGTGTGCTGATGCCCACCCAGATTATATCCGGCTTCAACTGGTTAATCCTGGAAGCTAGGGATTGTTCCTCCAACGGCGTCAAATCTCGAAACGGCGGGGTTTGAGTGCCGATAATGCGCACCCAGGGAAAACGCTGCTTTAGCTTTTCGCGCAGTTCTTCGGCCACGCCTTCGTTGCCGCCATAAAGGAAGTGCGTGCAGTTGGCGAACTCCTTGCGTGCAAAGACTTCCAACATCAGGTCGGGGCCGGTCACTCGTTGCATTTGTTGGAAACCCTGCCAGCGGCCCACCCATACTGTCGGCATTCCATCGGGCACCATGATGGCAGCGTGCGCGTATATCTGGGTCAGGTTCGGATCGCGATGCGCTTCCATGATGCCATGGACGCCGACCAAACAAACGTATCCATTGTTGCCGCTTTGCAATTCATCTTTGACGCGCGCAACTGCGCTTTCCATGTCGAGCGGTTCAACTGGGATTCCGAGGACACTGGCGGTATTGTTTTTTGATTCGATGTTCATAGGAGATACTGTCCTTCTGCGGCGGATGGGGCCTGAATATCATTCGCGCTTGAGCTATTCGCAGCAGCAGGCAGCAGCGAGCGATAGAGCCGCAAATATGCTTCCGCGATGAATGGTGTCGAGAACTGAGGCGGATGAAGTGGGTTGGGGACTGGCTCTCGAAGCGCAACGCAGACCGCGTTGGTGAATGCCTCCACCTGTTGTGGACCCAGCGGAACGTAGCAGCAGTGGGGGCCTCCCAGTTCGCGAAAAGCGGCAATGTCGGAGCAGACCACGCGGCATCCAGCAAGCAGCGCTTCGGCAACCGGCAGACCGAAACCCTCCACGATGGACGGCGCAAGCGCCATGCTGCAATTGCGGTAGCACCAATGCAGTTCGGAATCGGAGATCCCGTTTAATAGAACAACGCGCACTGTAAGTCCCGATCTGGCGATGAAACTCTTGATTGCAGGTGTTTCGGGACCCTCGATTCCAACAATGAACAGCTGCGCCCCTTCGGGAATCTGCCGCGATTGCAACAGGCGTTCAAAAACCTGAAGCACCAGCAAGATGTTCTTGTTGCGGCGGTGCTGCGCAACGCAAAGCAGGAACGGATGGCCATTCCACACATGCAGAGGCGTTTCGGCGCCTTGCTCTGCGTGCGGCGCAACTGAGTTATAGATGACTGCCGCCTTTTTGGCGAGCCGTGGGTTCAGCCTCTTGAGCCGGGATAATGTGCATTGAGACACACAAGCGATTGCGTCTGCTCTGCGCAGGCACTGTTGCAGGACGGCGCGATTGAAGAGAACTTTTGGAAATCCGAAATTCTCCGGGATGTCGTATGGATAGAGGTCATGGAGAGTTACCACTGTTTTGCAATGGAATGCGCCGCTCCGCACTGGCACGGGATATGCGAGGTGAACAATATCGGCGTCAAGCTGAGCAGCTAGCCGGGGTAGATGCGTGTAGAACCACCAGTTGCGGCTAAAGGCGCTATTACCGATGGGCGCAGTGTGTAGATGGAAGCGCTTGTCGGCGCTTGGAGCCGAGTCCCGCACAAAGCTCTCCTGCCACGGAGCGGACGCCAGATGCACCTCCGTGATTTCATGGCGCGAGATCAGGCAATGGGCCAGGTTGATAGCGTGGCGTTGAACCCCAGAGAGCTGGCCCGAACTGGAGGCAAGAGCTATTACGATCTTCATGAGTACACCTCGGAAGGCTGGTTCATTGCCGCCAACATCAGGCAGAGAAGTGTAATGGACCAGAGCGGAAAGGACAGGTCGAAGCGCTCCGTATCACCGAACCCGCGAATGACGATGAAGAGGATCAGGCCGAGAAAAAGCGTTCTGTGCTCAGGCCGAGCGAGATGGCGCACCTGGCGATAAAAGCTCCCGTACAAGCCAATCAACAGGACGATACCAACGACGCCATAGGTATAAAACTGCTGCAGCAGCTCATTGTGTGCATGCCAGGCCTCGAACTGTTCCGGTCCGAAAGGCGGGATCACCCTCCAGATCGAATTGAAACCGTGTCCGAGCCAAGGCCGTTCCAGTGCGCGGTCCAGGATGAGCGACCAGATACCAATGCGTCCGGTAAGAGTCTCCGCCTGGTTTCCCGCGTTGGTGTAGACCTCGTAATACGCCGCGATCAAGCCAGAGAATGCTGTCAGCACCGCACCCGCTGCTGTGACGATGAGAATTTTGCTGCGACGCCGGATCGTCTTGCTAAGAAACAGCAGGAGTAATTCGCTCACCAGGAAAGCGATGATTGTCGTCTTGCTAAGGCTGCGGAGCAGGGAGATGGCAAGAAACATCGCGGGGAACCGCCATGCTTTGGAGCGAAGGAGCAGAAATTGCGAAAGAAAAATGCCGAAAGCGCAGGTGAAGCCGATTGCATTGGGGCTGAAGAACTCATCATTGCCGGGCCGAAGGTCTTGCATTGTGGGAGACAGCCACATCACGCAGGCAATCATGCAGGCACCACCGACATAACCTTGAACGAGGCGCGAGGCAACCTCCTCCACCGGTCCGGCACGAAGAAGCAAAAGCACGATGACGACGTCGGCCGCCATCCCGCACCAGTATGCGGAAGCGACGCTGAGAGAGACCGCTTCGCTCCAAAGGAGGCTGCAAAGTGAGAAACCAAGAAAGGCCGCGACCCAGCGGAAGCACGAAACCCGCAGCGGCGAGACTTGTTTTTCGGGCATAGGCCCGAATGAATGGAACGCCACGGCAAGAAGCAGCAGCACGTTTAGCGCGAAACTGACGACGGTTCCAAGCTGGGGATTCGATTGGAAGAACAGGAAAGTTAAACAAAGCCGAATCGCGAAGTACGCCCCTACCGTAGCAGCAAGAGATGGCAAGGGCAATTGCACCGCAGTCCTCGCGTTTACCGCCGTATAACTTGTGCTCATAGCCCTTCACGCACCGTTTGCAACGTAGACACACCTGCATGCGAGGCCCGCTTTCCGAGAAGATGACGAAGCAGCGGGACATACAAGAAGAGTGGAACGATTCCGTAACCCAATCTCGCGATCGCCATACCCTGAACGCCGAGACTCGGCGTGAGGTCCATCATCAAAATCAGCATTGCTGCTCCGCCGAGCAGATTGAACCAGGTGACAATGCGCACTCGCCCGAGCGCTAAGAGAGCATAGGTGGCAGTCACATTCATGCCTAACAGCGCGGAACTCCAGATGATGATTGGGAGCACCGGTGCCGCGGCTTGCACGACCGCCGAACCCACCCAAACGCGCATAATGCGGACACCGAAGGAAAGCAAAATGCATGTGGTGAGGGCGACGAATATCAGGTTGCACGCGAAGGCGATTAGCACGAAGTTCTTGATAGAAGTCGTGCTCGAAGATGCATTGCGCTTGGATAGATAAGGAAACAGAAAGTGCAGGCCGGCTGCCGCGAAGCCAAAGATCGGCTGCGCCATCTGTGCGCAGAGCGAATACGAGGCCACAACTGCGGCACCCAACGAAACGCCCAGCATCATCCGATCTAATTGACCGAATACAACGCCGGATACCGCCTGAAGCATGCTGAACACTCCGAAGCCGGCCAGGGAGCGCATGGTTTCCCTGTCAAACGCGGGCATGAGTGAATCCGCGGACAGCAGGCGCTTGAGGTCCGCAATCTGCAGCCATAGCGCGACTAACATCAGCAACCCTGTTGCCGCCATGATCTCGATAACACTGTGGCCCGCATAGGTGAGCACCGCGGCGGCGACTAGCGCGAGGATTCTGCCGAGAATGCTGATGCGGACCGCAGCGCCGTAGCGTTCGAAAGCGCGTTGCGTGCCGATGCAGACGCTCTCTACTGCACGGACGGCCATCAACAAGCTGGCAATGCGAAGCGACCAGAGGCACGAGTATTGCAATACCGTATTTGGGCCAGCCACACGAGAAGCTGCAAGCGGAGAAAGAACCCAGCCTGCGCACGCCAGCGCCACGCCAAATGCCAGGTTGATGCCCATCATGCTTCGTACCGCCTGCAATGCGGCATGTTCGTCGTTTGCGCCACGGCGGCTAGCCACGTGCTGAATATTCGCATCGCCAAAGCCGGATGCGACGATGCCGCCAATGCTCACCGCCGCCGTTGCAAATGTCCAAACTCCATATTGCGAAAGCCCCAGGTTGCGCAAGACTATCGGCGCGACGACAAGCATGCCGATCGGATAAGCTCCGTAGTCGAGAATGCCGTATGCCGCATTGGAAAGATGTGCTCTCATCGCTCCGCTTTCGTCCGTGACAATCGAAGCTGCAGCGACTGCTGCAAACCTTGGCCGATCTCATGAACAAGTACCTTACGCGGATCGTTTACCTGCATCTGCCGCCATTGCGCCTGGAGAACAAGTAGGAAGGAGGTTATGACAACCGAAGTGGCGGAAACCAGAAGCGCTAGAAGCAGTCTCGGAGGAAACGACTTCTTTTCAGGAATTCCTGGCGCGTCGATCACGCTCACAACCGGGACATCCTTCGCTTCCTGGATGCGCGCCAATTCATACTGCTGAGTTAGTAACTCGTATACGGCTTCCTGTACCTGAACTTCGCGATAGAGGTTGGCATACGGCACAGCAAGGCGCGGCAACTGCCGCAACGGAGGATAGAGATCGCTGTTATGTTCGCTTGAAGAGCCGTCTGCGTTTGTTCCGCTCGCGTCAGCAGGAGCGTCTTTCGACGAGCCGCCAATCTTTGCAATCTCCGCCTCAAGTCCTCCGATGCGAGCCTGCGCCGAGCGCACTCGTATGTTCCCATCGCCGTACGTTTGGCGCAGCGAGTCCAAACCCGATTGCTCGATAATCAACTGCGCTTGCAGGCGCGCAGCCGCATCGACCAGTGAGCGGGCCTGCTCCTTAATATCGATGGTCGCATGCGTGCTGGAAAACTGGCTCAGCTGTTGCTGTGCTCTTTGCAAGTCGCCTTGAACACCGTTTAGCCGTTTCTCGATGAAGAGCCGTTCCTGGTGAGCTGACGATGTATTGGTGCGATTCACCAACTGATTCAGTTCGTCAAGATACCCTTGGGCGATATCGCGAGCGCGCACCGGGTCAGTGTCCGTAACGGTCAGGGTAATAACACCACTCTTTTTATCATCCGCAATCTTTGTGTGCCGAGCCAAAGACTTTGCGGCGTCGATGCGGTAGCGTTTGTGATAGACCTTTTGTAAATCGAAACGATCGATCAAGTGTCCGCTGACGGAGTCGCTGCGCAGCAAATCGATGAACAGTGAGGTATTACCGCCGCCGCCGAGAAATCCGCCTGCCAGCGCGCCAAGGGTGCCCAGGCTGCCACCCGAGCGCCCCGCCAATGCCGCCAGCAATGCAGTTCCTCCCATGGAGTTACTTGCTGGCATAATGCGCGCGCCCGACTGATACTGCTTGGGCAACAGGAAAGCAATGGCGAGCGCAAGCACCAACGAGATGCCCGCGGTGCGAGCCAGAATGCGCCGCTTCCGCCAGAGCAGGGAGGTGTTTGCAATCCAGTTGGGAGTTGCGTCTGTTTCGCTGCCGGCGCTTGTCACAAAGGAATTCATTTCCTCTTCCGCATCGGTACGGTCGTTGCTATTCAATCGCTCTTCAGGCGATATAGCTTGTGAACCCAGGTATGCGTTCATAGCAAACCTGCGACGGCTGCGGTTATGGCGATGGATGAGCTGAACTGCGCCACGGTCAGCAGATTGCGCCAAAAAAGCGAAGATCCAATAATCTTTTGGGGCACCACGACCACGTCGCCAGGCTCGAGCCGCGTTTCAAGCACATGATGGTCAAGCCAGGAACCTGAACCGCGACCGACAACGTCTCCGTTCGCGCGAATGATGAATATGTCGCCCTTGTTGGCAATCTCAGTCGGCCCGCCAGCGCGGCGTAGGTACCATGCTGCCGTTTGGTTGGGCTCAAACGTGATAGCCGAGGTGTTATAGACCTGCCCGCTAACCAAAACAAACGCGGGCTGCTTGGGGATACGAAGAACATCGCCCGCGCGGAGTTCGATATCGTCGGAAGTATTTTGCCATTTCTGAATGTCGCTACCGATGTGGATGACCAGGCGGCCGGTCACCGGCGCGCTCTTCAGTCGCGCCACTACCTCTCGCTGTTGTTGCGCGATCAGTTGTACTGTCGCCGATTGATCGGTGGAGCCGAGGCTGGGACTGATGGTTGCAGCGGTGGAACTTGTTTCGATTTGCCGAATCAGTTCTTCGCGGCTCTTCTCCTCAAGTTTGCGCACTTCTTCTCGAAGCAACACCGCGCCCGCCGGATAGCTTGTGACGCGGAACCCCCCGGCGCGGCGAAGAATGGAACTCAGCCGCTCGCCCTGTTGGATGCCGTAGTCGCCAGGATGAGCGACCTCGCCCTCAATTGTGATGGACGCGCCAATGTCGTCCCAGCCGGTCATCTGATGCACGGTGAGCACATCGCCTGGCTTCAGGGGCACATCCGCTTTGTCGTCGTGACGATTGACCGCATCGCCAATACGAATCGATGTTCGGTCACTGACTACGGTGGAACCGCTTGTGATTTGATAACTCGTCAAGTCCGCGGTCTCCAGCAGCGCATCGCGCTTGAAGCCGCCTGCCATCCGCACAAGCTGGGCTGCGGTCATACCTACTGAGAGCGCGTACGATCCGGGCCTCAACACTTCGCCGCCCACTTTGACTCGCGGAGCATCGGCCTCGTAGCGGCCGTAGATATGAATGGTGTCGAACGGTTGCAGGGCAATGTTGTTATTGCCGATCAGCACATCGGGGACATTGAACTCGATGGTCTCCGGATGCAAGTCCGGGGGGATGAGGCGAATAATAGCTCCCTTATCCGCGGGCTCAGGCAGCAGGTCTTGATAACTGTGCAACACATCCCCCAGGCGCATTCCGTCGCGATACGATACGCGACCAGGTCGAACCACATGTCCCTCCATGTAGAGGACGCGCTGGCTATAGGGCAAAATGGGCGACACATGGACACGATCGCCGTCATAGATTGGAAAGGATGCAATGGCCGCGCGCGCACTTGCCGGACTGCTGGCTGCGGGCAGGTCGAGGCTGACCGTCTCCCGCTGTTGATTCGCGTCGATGCGGTCGATTTCAATGTGGCCCAACTCCGCGGCAACCGTTGCTCCCCCCGCATCCTCGAGAACCGCTTCGAGTGTGGAGTTATCCTTCAATTCGTAAATTGCCGGACGCTTTACGGCGCCATAAACGGCAATCTGGGGGCCTGCGGGAGGCACTAGCACGGTATCGCCGGCCTGAAGGCGATCTTCAATTTGCACGCCGTGAAGAAGGAAATCGTACAAGTCGATTTCGCCGACTAACTGCTTGCCGCGGAGGTGCTTTAATATGCGCAGAGATCCGACGCCCGTAGGCCCGCCTGCGGCGTAAAGCGCATTCAAGGATGTTGCGAGGGAACTCAGGTCGTAGGCGCCGGGTCTTTGCACATCGCCCACCACGTAAACGCGAATGCTACGGAAATGGGCCACCGTTACCGCAACCTGCAGTTCACGATATTGCGACTTGAGCGCCGCGGCGATAACTCCCTGCACGCGCTCCAGCGTTAGTCCGGCTACCTGCGCTGCGCCGGCCTCGGGGAGCGCGATGCGGCCCTCGCGGTCTATTTCGCGCGTTAGGGTTTGCGATATTCCGCCCCAAAGATCTATGGATAAGGTGTCGCCTGGCCCAACCACGTATTCGGGTCCCGCTGGAACGTCGAGTGGAGTCTCACGCACGTTGGGGGCAATCTGGTTCATCGCGAAACCGTCGCGGCGGAGAAAGACTTCGGACCCAAATCGCCTCAGCTGTCCAGCCTGTTCGGGTAGTTGCGAATACACATCGCGCAACGATCGCAAATTGTACGGAGTGGGCAGGTGCAAAACCTGCGGCACGCTGGTGGTGTTCCTTGCCTGATTGGCGGACTGATCGCCCGTGGGCGTGCGCGCACGGTTGGCGCCGGTAGTTCCAAATCCAGATGCACCGTTCATGCCGGCGTAGTTTTGTCCATATGCGCTATAGACCAGAGGATTGACCAGCGGGCCCTGCTGTCCTGACATTGAGCCGTTCATCTGAGATAGTGAAAGACTATTGTTGTCGCTATTACCACTGGCATAACTCTGCAGGTCTGCATCTGTCACATATCCCCTGGCGCGGAGAAAGGTCGTAATGTTCGCTCGAAGTTCCTGGCTTGAAGCAATCCTGTTGTACAGCATCTCGTCCGTGATGTCATCCGCCTGGATCGGAGTGCCCTGTTGTGTTGCCAGGTTTGAAATGAGCGATTTCAACTCAACGGACGCGTCCGGCTGTTCTTGCAGAATGGCGAAAATCTGATCGGCAGAGAGTGCTCCAGGCGCGTTGAGGTTCTGAAGAACGCCAGTCCCGCCAGCTGTTCCGGTTCCCAGGCCAGTCGTGATTTGCGGGTTCGCACCGGACCCGTCGTCCGTTCCAGTCTGGGAGTTCTGCGACTGACCGGACGCACTCGCGTCTGGAGTTGGAATTGATAGAGCGGATGAAGGGTTAGTTGCAGTTGAGGAACTCTGCGGCGTCTGCGCGATCGAAGATCGGACCAACGCGCACACGAACAGGAAGACCGCCAAGCTGAGATGTTCTGGCCTTCGAAGGTGAAACTTAGGAGAGACGATCATTGACAAGCTCCATTCCTGTAACGCTGCCAAAGGATCGACTCGCAAAAATAGCGAGTTCCCTCCAGAAGGTGAAAGCGCAGCCTGAAGAAGATGAATCGGACTTCCCGCTGATAGCGCAAGAAGCGCGAGAGCAGTCCTTCGCCAGCCACGGCTTGGGTAATGGCCGGCGGTAAAGAACGTGGCAACAGAGCTTGCCGCAACGAACGCTTCGAGGGCATGCCTGCCGCGGACAATTCTTTTTGCAGGAGCAGGTATAGCTTGCTACCCGGAAAACTCGTCAACGCCGTGCGAAGCCCGTATCGGTCTACCCAACGGCAGACAGGTGAAGGAAGCTGGTCGACAGTCCAGCGAGTAAGTGCCTCCGGCGCGAATGGTCCCATAACTCGCGTGATGAGAAGGATAACTACGCCAATTTGCAGGCACGTCTGGAGATCGCTTGATGCTTGCTCCTGCACGCTACACCAGAATGATCGGTCGGCGTAACGAGTGATTACGTGTCGACGAAATTCGATGATGTGTGCAGTGCGGGAGAACTCGCTGCAAACATGCTTGTAGAGGTGCTGGCCTTGCCCCAGAAAGAGATCGACAGGGGAAAGTACGGGCGCGAGTATATTGCAAAATTCCACATTGTGAGTGCGGGAAAGAAGGCTCGGACGAAGCCGATCAGCAGGATCGACATGCAACTCTGCCGAGCGGTTCTGACCCCTCTTGTACAGGGTTGCGAGCGACGACGGCTGGTCTCCGCTTGCCTTGAATTCCCAGCTTTGCCCGCTGATCGCATTGAGCCGATAGCCGAAGCCTTCAAGGATCTTGCACGCTTGCTCAACGCTTCCTTCGGCGACGAGAAAATCCAGGTCGAGTTGCGAGCGCAACTCCAGTTTTCGGACCGAGATCGGCCACAACGAGAACCCCTTCAGCACCGCGTACGAGATTCCCGCTTCCTGAAAACGGTGCTGGATCGCGACCGATTCGTCGATCATTTCATCGATTCGTTCCGAGTTATCCGCAAGGTTTTGCCGCAGGCGCGCCAGCACGGGAGAAGGAAGAACTTGCAGAAGATCCAACTTCCTCAGGCGATCAAAAAAGTAGAGCGCCAATCCACTGGTGTCCAGCCAGCGCAACAAATCCTCCCAGTCTCTCTGCGCGAGATGCATCAAGCGCGTGTATTCAACGGGCACGGGGTCGCGGAACACCATGACGGCTGCTTCGCGCAGTCCCAATTCGCGGCTCAACGACTTTTTCGACAGATTGGAGTAAGGGGAATTCATGGAGTTAGTGGGTGTACATTTCCGGTTCGCCCAGGCTTCCCGCCTGGGGTAGATGGCGTAAATAAATTACGATCGACCAGATCTCGTCGTCGCTGAGGGTGCCCTTCGACCCCGGCATGCCGGACGGCCAGATGCCGTAGTCGATAATCCATTTCAATTGCCCGTCGGTGTAGGACTCCACATTCTTCCC
>JBELAI010000020.1:0-45597 GCA_049508975.1 Occallatibacter sp.
TGTTATCGTCAACAGCGGTTCCGGAACATTCGAGACCTACGACGCATTTGGCAACACGGTTTCCCTTGCGGCCCGGGTCGCCGGGCCGCCCCAGCTTGAATCGAATCCCGGACCCTCCGCTATCGCCCCCAATACGACGGGCAGCTTTTTTACCTGGCACGGCAAGGGTGCTGTTCCCAGTCCATTCCTCTTCGCAACGCTGGATGGGACGATCTCCGGACAGTTTGCGGACTCGAATGGGGACATCCTGGAAAGTACTCTGCTCGCGGTGGACAACTCAGCTCAAGGAGCCGTCTACACCGGCATGGCAATCTTCACGCCCAATTGCTGCGCGCCGTTTTTGGCCGTCGCGAATTTCAAGGACGCATTCATCGAAACGTATACGGGGCATTTCGAGCCTCTTGGAATTCCGGGGGCCTTTATCGACGAGAATCTTCCCCAAGGTTATGCGCCCTACAATCTCCAGGTGGTTGGTAGCCAGGTATTCGTCACCTACGCGCTGCAGAACGCCGCCAAGGATGGCCCTGTCTTGGGGGCCGGGAATGGCATCGTGGATATCTACGAACTCGACGGTAGCTTCGTCAAGAGGTTTGTCTCTCACGCTCAATTGAATGCTCCCTGGGGCGTGGCCAAGGCCAGTGCGGACTTCGGGCCTTTCAGCAACGACATTCTTATCGCCAATTTCGGAGATGGAGAAATTAACGCCTTCAATCCCGTCACTGGAAGCTTTGCCGGCGAAATCAAGAATGTCGAAGGGCGCGCAATCGTCAATCCAGGCATTAGGGGGATAGTATTTGGGGCATCCGGCGCCGGAAGCCCGAACACACTTTATTTCACAGCGGGCGAGCCCGGACGCCCCAGTTTCTTCGGCGCAATCTCAGCCGTCCCGAAAGAAAAGACGACAGAATAACACCCTGCTCTGAAATTTCAGCGCCGGATATTCCGGCGCTGGAACATCGAATGATCCGGTTCCTTCCTAAAACTGAAACCGCATCCCCAACTGAATCCGCCGCGGCGGCGCAACCGAAGTCACCTGTCCAAACTCGCTCGACGTCTCCACAGTATCAATGCCTGTAGGATTCGGATGGTTTAGCAGGTTGAATGCACCAGCCGAGAATCCCAGCCGTGGCGCTTCTTCATCCTTGTCCGGCGTGATCGCAAAGTCATGCCCCCAACGAACATCCAGGTCGACATACGACGGAGTAGTCTCCGAATTGCGCGCCACGCCATCAGGCCGCGTGTTGAACAGGCCGTCGCCATATAGGTCGGTGCCGGTAAGCACGGTCCAGGGCGTTCCGGAGTTCGCGAAGATCCCCGCCGACAAATTGAACACACTTTCCGGCTGGAACATCGCATACATGCCAAGCCGGTTGCGGCGGTCATTGCCGGAGCGCGACCACTCATCGTCAGGCGCGTACTGATTCTGCGGAAACCAGCCAATCCCGCCGGTGTCGGAATCGTAATGCGACCAGGTATACCGCCCAAAGCCAGTGAAGTATTTGTTCAACCGGCCGCGATATGAAACGTCCATCCCATCGCCCCGCCAGTAGCCTTCTGTCTGCATCTGGCGTATGCGCGCAAACGCCGGATTGGGCCGCACCGCGTAACCCGATTGCGGCGTAGGCGCGTTCACATCGACGGAGCGGAACGAGTCAATCCCGCGCGCCGAATAAACGCTGATCACTCCTGTTGCCTTCTCGCCCAGTTGCCTTTCAATCGAAAGTCCATATTGCGCCTGGTAAGGGATCTTCGCGTTGGGCTGCAACTGCGCCAGCGACGGTGGCTGAGCGCCCAGTGTGAGGCAATTCGTAATCGGCACGCATCCCGTGGACGGAAGTTGCGCCGGGTTCAACGACAGCTCAATGGCCCTCCGCCGCGCATCGCCGTAGCGTGCCAGATCGAGCAACGGCCCTGAGCCAAAGCGGTCGTAATAAATCCCGCCCCCGCCGCGCACCACCGTCTTCGAGTCTTCGCTCAGCAGCCATGCAAAGCTCACACGCGGTGAAAATCCAAGACGCCGCGTAGCAAGAAAATTCTGCCAGTCGTAACGCAACCCCGGCGTAATCTGAAACCGCGCATTGACCTTGAACTGGTCCTGCACAAACGCGCCCATCTCCTGCTGGTGATACACAAAGTGCACGTCGCCCGTGTTCTGCGTGAATTCCGACGGCAGGTTGGCCGCGTAATTCTGCAGCGCCGTTTGCAACACGGTCACGCCATCGGAAGCCAGTGTCGGACCGAAGGTATAGCTCCCCAGCGCGTTAGTATTGTCATCGAATGCGCGGCGATCGATGTGCGGCGTACCCGCGCCAATCTTGATCATGTGGCGCCCGCGCGTCCAGGTCAGCATGTCGTAGACGCGGACGTTATATTCCGTGCCTAGAGAGTCTGCCTGGGCCGAGCCGGACAGAAAATCTCCCGGCACGCTGATCTGCGGGCCCTCCGCGAAATTGCTGTTGCGGTTAAAATCGCGCTCGCCCACCAGCGAAACCTGGTTCATCGTTACGGCGTTGATAGCCTGGTCGAGGTGCGCTACAAAGTCGTCTTCGCGGTACTGGTTGTTGTAGCCCGCCGCGGCCAGCGTTTGCCCGCCCACGCCCTGGTTCTGCGAAGTGGAATCCTCATAGCTGTACTGCACGTAACCAGAAACGCCTTCGCGAAACTGGTGCGCAACGCGCGTGCTGAATTCAGTGTCGCGCGCCGGTGCGTAAACATTGGCATAAAATGCACCGCTCGGATCGTCCGCAGTCGGCGCAACGATTGCGCTGATCACTGAATCCTGGTCGTAGAGCACGCGATTGAAGGAGCCTAGAAAACTTGTCTTCGGCGCATGAGGAATGGGCCCCGTGACGTGCCCCTCGTAATTCTGCCGCTGCTCGAAAGGCTTCGATGGCGCCAGCGCATTCTGCGCATTCAGGGCCGAATCGCGATACAGAAAATTGAACTGCCCGTGATAGTGGTCCGCTGTCGACTTGGTGATGATCTCCATCTGTCCGCGTCCCGGCCAGTAGTACTGCGCCGAGTATGGGTCCTGATTGATACGAATCTCTTTTACTGCGGAAGCGGAAACAGTTGCCCGATTGGATTCCACTCCATCGACCATCAGGCCGGTCCCACCCGTGTCGCTCACGTTCTGATCCAGGAAGGCGCTCATGGCGCTGGCATAGTCGTTATCGAAAATTGGAAGCGCTTTCAAATCGCTCGAAGTCATCACCGAAGAGTCGTGATTGACCTCAGTGTCGGTCGAGTCTTCGCTGTCCCCATTCACGTGTACGGTCGAGGCCACGGCCGCAATCGGCAGAACAATATGCATTGGAACCAATGCCGGCAGCGCGGCAGGTGCCGTAGCTCCTGGTCCCCCGGTTGGAGTTCCAATTGTTACGGGCGTCCGAACGGTATCAAACCCAGGCTCGGAAACCACCAGCGTGAAGCTGCCCGTATGCGGCGCGACGATCTGGAAGTTGCCTTCTCCATCGGAATGAATGGACCCTGCCACGGACCCATTCGTATCGAGCAGGTCGACCTCGGCTCCCGGCACAATTGCGCCGGTGGAGTCGGCGACCACGCCATGCACCGCCGGTGCAGTGGGCGCAGCCGGAGAAGTAGTGCTTGCGGCGAACACAGAGCTCGGAAGCAGCAGAAGAATACCCAAGGCAAAAGCACGCATAACGCGGAATCTCCAATGTAGATAAAAATGAGCCACGCCGAGCAGGCTAAAAGGTCGTGCTTCGAACAAAAGTGCCAATGTCCCAATTATCCGCTGAATCCAGGGCCAGTGGAGAAAGAAAGCAAATAAAATTTACCCTTTGAACTCTGATGGTCCACAAAACCATGTGCGAGGGTCTGGTACGCTGAGTCCAAAGTTGATATCAAAAATAGACCTGTCATCCTGAGCGAAGCGCACTTCAGCGAAGTCGAAGGACCTGCTTTTCAGTATCTTATGAGCGTCCCCCTTTCCCTCATAAATCGATCTCAGAGCGGGCTCAGAGCCGTAGCCCAGTCCGCGGGAGAATCCACCAGCACATCCGGCTGAGTCGTAGCAAGGCTCTCCGGCGACAGCCCAAAAGTGCACCCAACCACCCATGCCCCTCCATTGCGCGCCGTCTCCACGTCAACGTTGCTGTCGCCAATCAAGACAGTTTCCTCCGGCGTAGCGCCAGCCTCAGCCATCAGCGCCTGTAACCCTTCCGGATTTGGCTTCTTGGTGCCAAAGCTGTTCCCGCCATAAATGCTCATGAAATAAGGCGACAGGCCGAGCGCAGCGCAAATGTCCTTCGCTGGCCGGACCGGCTTGTTGGTCAGCACCGCCATGGTCCGCGGCTGATCGTGAAGGGCCTTCAATGCTGCTAGAGACTCAAGCACACCGTCGTAAGCGTAGGTGAAGTCCAGCTTGTGCGCCCGGTAGTAGTCGAGGAAGAACGCATAGGCCGTTTGCAGAAACTCCTCGGCAACCGGCGAGCCGTGCTCCTTGGCCAGTGCGCGCCGCACCAGCATCTGCGCGCCATCGCCAATAAAGCTCGCGATCTCCGTATCTTCCAGGTGTTTCAGGCCAAAGTGCGCCAGGGTCGCATTCACGCTGTTGCAAAGATCCTGGGCCGAGTCGATCAAAGTGCCATCGAGATCGAACACCATCAGCTTCAGCCGCGCCACAGGAATAGGACGAAAAACACGAATCATAGTTTTATTCTAACGGTCAGGACTCACTGCTCCGCTGGGTGCCCCGGTCTCGATTTTGAGACCGGGGAGACCACGTATGTCTTTTTTGTTTCTCACCGTGCAGCCAACCCGCGGAGGCATCAAACTTGCACTTTCCAGTGCGCCCGCTCACTCGCTAACTCGCTATCCCCGCGAAGCAGGGCTGACTTGCTGGAATTGTTCCAGGATTTCAACTTTCTTTCCATTAGAAGGTCGCCTATGCCCGTGCCAACTCAACATCCGCAGTCTCTTCCGACGCGACCTTTTCGACATGCGCGTTTGTCTCCAGCGCCGGCTGCGGAGAAGACCGCGTAAACAACAGCACCACAATCACCAGTAGCATGATGGGGATGCATAAAATACTGCCCTCCGGCCCATCCGCCCCGCCGGAGAGCATCGGGTTGCCCACCGCATGCGTAGCAAACAGACGTCCCTGCACCAGCAAGCCGCTATCGGGAACGCCATAGAGAAATGACTGCGCCCAGTCCCATGCCATGTGAAATCCAATCGCCCACCACAGCGATCCCGTCCGCCATAGTGCCACCACAAACATCAAGCCGGCTCCGAAGACCAGCACCAGCCCAACCATGTCCTCGCCACTGTTCCCCATATGCGCCAGGAAGAACAGCCCCGATGTAATTACCGTGGCGATCCAGAAAGCGATGGTGCGTGCATGTGTGGGCGAAATGAGCTCGCCGACGCCGACCAGCCCTCGTGTCAGCGTGAACTGCAGATACCCGCGAAACAGGTACTCCTCCACCAGGCCGACAAAGAGGAACAAGAGGAGTTGAGCGCCGCCATATTCCAAAATGGACCAGCCGTGATCCAGTCGCGCGTCAAAGCTCACCAGGTGCAGCGCCAGCAGCGTGCCAACGAGCAGCGAAATAGCAGCCAGCCCCCATGCGGCCCCAATAATGAATCTCCCCACCGAACCTTGCCCGCCCAGCCCAAACGCCGAAACCCGCCGTCGCTCGATGAATGCCATGAGCACGCTTATAAGGAAAATCGCGCCGAACATGATGCCCTCTTGCGTCATCATGTCCCGAAGGTCTGCGGGCGCATTCGGGTCGTGCTTCACGGTTGCCGGTATCGGTTTGCCTGAAGCTTGCGCAGTGGCCACCGCAGCCTGGTGCTCCTTTGCCTTGTTGTAATCGTGAATGGCGCGCACGCCGAAAATGATGCCGGCCAGAATTGCAAAGTAGATAAGCAAGCTCCAGCCCGCCCGCAATCCAAACGGCCCAATAAATACGCGGTGCACTGCGGAAGGCTGCCGTAAGGCCGGTAACATTTCCTGCCCAGACTGCGGTGTATAGGGCTCAGTCGTTGCATGGCTGCCAGAACCAGAAAGCTGCTCGGAAGATAAATCCATGGAGTGTTTTCCTTAAAAACTGTGAAGTGTAGACGCCCAGCTGTATACGTGCACACACCACTGCCGGTTCCGCGAGCCGCATCCCCGCGCCGCAATCGGTCGAAAGAATTTCAATTTGAAAAGAATTGATAGGCGAAAAAAAGAGGGCGAGGCCGCCCATGGAGCATTCAGCCTCGCCGGAGGAGTGGACTTGTTGTGGTCGCCATCGACCAGCCAAAGCGATCTAGACAGCGCCATTGATAACTGATTACTGATTACTCGACGCGAATGTCGCCCGATCCAGTCGAAATGCGCACCGTCGGTCCGCCGCCGTTGAATTTCCCAGTAATGTGGTGCTTATCGAACGATCCCTGCACCACCATGTCGCGCTCCGTGTGCACGCTGCCGGAGCCCGTTGAAGCATCCAGCGTAAAAGCCGTGTTGCCAGGCGTGAACTGCACGCTCCCTGAACCGGTCTGCAGCTTCCAGTCCTCCGCCGGCGTACCGTCCACCTTGATGTTGCCGGAACCGGTTTCCGCCCTTACTCCGCCCTTCACGTCCTTCAACTCTATTGTTCCCGACCCGGTATTCGCTTTCACCTCGCCCTGGCCAATCTGTTCGGCATAAATATTGCCTGATCCAGTGTTGACCGTAAAGCTCCCTTTCAACCCGGTCGCATGAATACTGCCCGACCCCGTGTTCAGTTTGGCATTTTCTCCCACCCCGTCGTCAGTAACGTTGCCCGATCCCGAGCCTGCGTCAAGATACGCATCCGCCGGAGCCTGAATCTCGTAATCGATGCTCAGGTTGTGCAGATTCTCGTGGTGCACGCCGACCCGGACAATGTTCCCCGTCTGCTCAATCGGGGGATTTGCTGCAATCTCGCGCACCTGCTGATCACTAGGGCAATTGACTCCCCAGCAGTTCGACTTCACCCGTCCGAAAACGTGTATCTGGTTGCCCGATCCCTGTGTCAGGTGGATGTAGCCCGAGCCGGTTGCGATCGACAGTTCCACCCGGCCATTGACCGTCAGGGTGCGCTCAAACGTTGCTTCCGCAGCCAGCGCCGGAACCGCCGCGAGCGCCAATGCCACTGTTGCCAGAAATACATGCTTCATAAGATGCCTCGACTTTCAATTGCCAGATCCTGGCAAAATGCTCCGTGCCCCATCCATTCGCCTTTTTTCGGCGAATGGGTGGGAAACCTCAACTCTCGATCAGCTCCGGTTATGGGAACCGAAAAGTGGTTTTGCTCCTAAGTACAAAACACACCCCAAAAACACTGCATTCAGATCGCCAAAGCCCAGCTGCCAGCAAACCGAACCGTTTCAAGCAGCTGGCTCCTAAAACCCAACCTCGGCCGCCCCTCAAGGTGTCCGCTTCCGAACAATCGTGTCCATCGCCGAACATACCTCTCGCGGTGGCCCTCACAAAACCCTATACGCGAAAAAGAATCCCGAGGTTCCAGGCTTCCACGTCCAAGTCAACCTGCCAAGATCGAAAAACTGAAAGCTGACAGCTGATAGCTGGAAACCGGAAGCACAAGCCTAGCCGGCATGCCACAAAATGCTATCCTCACAGCGAGATGCACGGCCTTCCGTTGCTGCAATTTGTCGCTGTCGCCATGCTCATCCTGGCCAACGCCTTTTTTGTGGCTGCGGAGTTCGCCCTCGTCTCCATTCGCGAAACCCGCATTGAGCAGATGATCGCCGCCCGCGTTCCCGGTTCCCGCGCCGTCCGCCGTCTCCAGCAGGATCTCGACGACTTCCTCCCCGCCGTCCAGCTCGGCGTAACACTCTGCTCGCTGGCCCTCGGCTGGATCGGCGAACCCCTAGCCGCGGCCATCCTCTTCGGCTGGCTTGACCTGCTCCCCCTCACCCAGCCCCACGCCCTGCTCTACGCGCACATCGTCGCGGTCACCCTCGGCTTTGCGGTCATTACCTATTTCCACGTAGTCATAGGCGAACTGGTACCCAAGTCGCTGGCTCTGCGCCGCGCTGAGGCATTGGCCGTAGCCGTCGCCCCAGCCATGCTGCTTTTCATCGCAGTGGCGCGCCCCGGCGTCCGCTTTCTCAAGACCTCAGCCGCCATAATTCTGCGCGGATTCGACATCGAACTAAGCGAGCGTGCCTCCGTCCATTCGCCTGAGGAGTTGAAGCTCATCGCGACCGCCGCGCGCCGCATGGGCCTCCTGCCCAAGTTTCAGGAGACACTGATTCACCGCACCCTCGAACTGGACGACGTCTCCATCCGCGAAATCATGACCCCGCGTCAGAAGATATTCTCCCTGCCTTCCAACATGCTCGTCGAGGAAGCCAGCGCCAAGGTCATTGAGCACATGAACTCCCGCGTCCCAGTCTATGACGAGACCCGCGGCCCCGAGCACATCGTCGGCGTCGTCTATTCCAAAGACCTAGCCCGCCTCATGTACTTCCGCCCAAAGACGCTGGGTGCCCCCGGTCTCGCTTCTGAGACCGGGGAGACCACGAAATCCCGATTCGTCGTCCCTTTTGTCCAATTGAAGCTTTCCCAGGTCATGCGCGATGTCCTGGTCGTCCCTGAAACCAAGTCCGTCCTCGACCTCATCCGCGACTTCCAGCAGCGCCGCCGCCACATGGCCATCGTCGTTGACGAGTACGGCTCCACTGTCGGCCTGGTCACCGCCGAAGACGCCATCGAGCAGCTCACCGGCGAGCTTGAAGACGAGTTCGACTCACCCACCCTCCCCGTTCTCACCACCGCGACCGGCGTCCTGTTGATGGATGGCGGCGTCAACCTGCGCGATCTCGAAACGCAGATGCAATGGATGCTTCCCCGCGAGGGCGGCGTAGAGACCCTGGCCGGCTTCCTGCTCATGCGTCTCGGCCACATCCCCAATGAAGGCGAAAGCATCGAGTACGAAGGCCGCCGCCTGACCGTAATAGAAATGGACGCCCGCCGCATTGCCAAGATCCGAGTAGAGCCGGTCGAGGAATACAAGACAGAGTGATTTGTCAGCCGGCCTAAATAGGCTGCGGAAAAACTCTTTTGAGCTTGGATTTTCGATGGCTTTGTAACAGGGCACGACTTCAGTCGTGCCGAAAACAGTTGAAAATAAAGCTGGGCTTTAGCCCCTGAGGGATGGCTTCCTTTATTCTTGCTCGAATCGTTGAGTTTTTCCGCAACCTCTGATGTATCGGTCGTGCCGGCCGATTCCCAGGCAGCGCTTGCGTACATCATGGTACACTTGTGTACGCAACACGAGGAGCCATCGATGGAAGCAACCAAGGTTGGAATTCGGGAATTTCGCGACAATCTTGCCAACTATTTGCTGGAATCCGATGCCCCAGTCGCAATCACCCGGCACGGAGACACGGTGGGCTACTACATTCCTGCCCGCCGCAGACGAAGTGAAAGCGAACGGGATGCACTTAAACAAGTCGCAACTCGGATGCAGGGAATGCTTGCTGCCGAAGGAATCTCCGAAGATGAAATCCTTGACGACTTCAAGAAATGGCGCGCCGGACCGCGCAATTGAGGCCGCGTCCGCATCCTTCCCACAATCCAATCCTTTTGCATCAACGCCTCTCCGCCCCGCATCTCTCAAGCTGATATCCTTGCGGAAGATTGTGTGAGAGGTATTTTTTGGCAAAGTTGACTTTGGTTTTTGCTGTTCTGCTGGTCGCGCTCGGCCTGGCTGGCTATATCGGCACCGGCAGTCTTCATCCCACAGCGTTAATTCCCGCATGGATTGGCCTCGCTCTCGGCATCTTTGGCTTCCTCGCCATCAGCCCCAATGAAAGCCGCCGCAAGCTCTTCATGCACATCAACGTAACCATCGCGCTCCTGGGCTTCATCGGCTCAACCGTCGAAGCAATTCGCGGTTACGTTCACGCCACCTCCGCAGGCATTCCTCCTGACCAGATTGCCCTGGCTTCCAAGGTCACCCTCTCCGTCCTGCTTCTGATCTACGTAATACTGTGCGTGCGATCCTTCATAGCCGCGCGCCGTTCGGGAAAGGTCTAACTCTTGGGCACTATGCGCAGCGGCAATCTGGGAATGGGTGGTTCGCGTGCGGAGCGCCCGGTTGGTCACGGCAGCGGTCGTGCGGGCTTGGCGGACCAGCCCAAAAAGAAGCCCGATCTGAAGAAGATGTGGCCCCAGATCCGCACCCTGATAGCACCGCGCAAAGGTCTGCTGCTGGGGGGAATGGTCCTGATGGGCATCAATCGGCTGGCTGGGCTGGTCCTGCCCTATGAGAGCAAGGCTCTGATTGACAAGGTCTTTTCACCGGTTCATCCCCAGCCCCGCTTCCTGCCGATGATTATTGCCGCTGTCTTCTCGGCCATGGTAATCCAGGCCATCACCTCCTTTTCGCTGACCCAACTGCTCTCCAAAGCCGGCCAACGGCTCATCTCCGAAATGAGACAACAAGTCCAGCGCCATATCGGGCTTCTCTCCGTGTCCTATTACGACGAGAACCGCACCGGCACTCTGGTTTCGCGCATCATGACCGACGTCGAGGGCGTGCGCAACCTGGTGGGCACCGGGCTGGTGGAGTTCGTTGGCGGAATGCTTACCGCCGTCATGGTCTTCTTCTTTCTCCTCCATCGCAGCCCAACCGTGACGCTGACTGTTTTCACTGTCGTGGGCCTCTTTGTCTTTGTCCTGCAGAAAGCGTTCAAGACCATCCGCCCCATCTTCCGCGAACGTGGAAAAATCAACGCCGAAGTCACCGGCCGGCTCACCGAATCGTTGGGCGGTGTGCGCGTCATCAAGGGCTATCACGCCGAGGAGCGCGAAGCGCAGGTATTCTCCGTAGGCGCAGAGCGGTTGCTGGCCAACGTGATGAAGTCGCTCACCATGACCAGTATCCTCGGGTCCGCATCGACAACTGTTCTGGGCCTTGTTTCCGCACTGGTCATGTGGCTTGGCGGCAATCTTGTCCTTCACAGCCAATGGACCGTCGGCGACTACTTCCAATACAACGTCTTTCTGGCCGTGATGGTCGCGCCCGTCTTCCAAATCGTGAATATCGGCACGCAATTGACCGAGGCCTTCGCCGGTCTGGACCGCACCAATGAAATCATGAGCGAACTCGAAGAGAACAGGACCCCGGGGCGTACCGAGAAAATGCCGCCGATCAAGGGAATGGTTCGCTTCGAGGATGTGCACTTTGCTTACCAGCCGGAAAAGCCCGTGCTCCATGGGATCAGCTTCCTGGCCGAGCCGGGCACCGTCACTGCGCTCGTGGGCTCGTCCGGTTCGGGCAAGTCCACCATCATCAGCCTCGTCTGCGCCTTCCATACCCCCACCACAGGCCGCGTATTCGTGGACGATGTAGACCTTGCCCACGTTGACCTGAACACCTACCGTTCGCAGTTGGGCGTAGTGCTGCAAGACTCGTTTCTCTTCGATGGAACCATCCGCGAGAACATTCTTTTCTCGCGCCCCGATGCCACGGAGGAGCAGTTTCTCTTCGCCTGCCGCACGGCGCGTGTCGATGAATTTGCCGAGAGGTTTCCCGAGACCTACGAAACGATTGTCGGCGAGCGCGGCGTGAAGCTTTCCGGCGGCCAGCGTCAAAGACTTTCCATCGCTCGCGCGCTGCTTGCCGAACCGCGCATCCTGATTCTCGACGAAGCAACCAGTTCCCTGGACTCCGAGTCCGAGGCTATGATCCAAGCCGGCCTGGCCAAGTTGATGGAGGGCCGAACCACCTTCGTAATCGCGCACAGGCTCTCAACCATCCGCCGCGCCGAGCAGATACTTGTAGTCGAGCAGGGAAGAATTGTGGAGCGCGGCAACCACGCCGAACTATTCGCCATGGGTGGCCGCTACTTCGACCTCTACACGCGCCAGCACGGCCTCGAAGCCAACCTTTTCCTAGCCCCCGGCGAAGGAGACGCTGTCGAGGCGTAGCTCCCCAGAACGGGGACGAATTGGCCCTCTTCCCGGAGGGAAGACATGAGAGTAGCCTCGGATGAATTCCGGGGAAACCGTCCCGATCCATTTCCCGCTTCCCGGAGTGC
This sequence comes from Occallatibacter sp., assembly GCA_049508975.1. GTDB lineage: Bacteria > Acidobacteriota > Terriglobia > Terriglobales > Acidobacteriaceae > Telmatobacter. Next base: position 12,055 of record JBELAI010000020.1, read on the forward strand.
CGCGTTGATCGTTCCCCTTTCCGATTTTCCGCCTCAATGCAAGAATCCCAGGCAAGCGCAACTATTCGGAAAATAGACCTCAAAATCATTCATCCCGGTTTGCAGTCCAATTCGCGGAAAACGCGCACAATGAATTCATGGTCCCGAAACAGCCCAAAATCTCTCAGCCCTCAACCGCTCAATTCCAACCGTCCGTGGCCATCAAAAATACCCCGTTTTCCGGAAAACGATGCATGTAACTGAAAACAATAATGTTATCTCAATTTACCCCCAAATCACCTATCGAAACAAACAAGTTACGTCCCGAGCCCAAAAGTCAGCTTTCAAAAACAAACAAGTTACGTGCCGGTCCAACCCTTTTCGCGGAGACCCATTTTGCACCGCAGATGCAGCAATTCCATTCCCCGAGCGGTGGATGTCAAACCTGCTCCCGCGTTGAAATCGGCCTCATCCAAAACAATGTGTCAACATCAAATGGACTATGACGACGTTGGATACCTCTCTTGGATCGCCGGCCATTCCACCTGGCTCTGATGGCCCACCTGTCCATTTCGGGTTCGAAAACACCTATGCGCGCCTCCCGGACCGCTTCTACTCCAGGCTTGCCCCGACTCCGGTAGCCACTCCGCACCTCGTCAAGCTCAATGTGGAACTTGCCCGGACCCTGGGCCTGAATCCTGATGCACTGTCGAGCGCACAAGGCGTGGATATCCTGGCCGGCAACCGCGTGGCCGAACGTTCTGAGCCGCTTGCGCAGGCCTATGCCGGCCACCAGTTCGGCCATTTCGTCCCGCTGCTCGGCGACGGCCGCGCCAACCTGTTGGGAGAAGTGATCGGCCGTGACGGCATCCGCTACGACATTCAGCTCAAAGGCTCCGGGCCCACGCCGTTCTCCCGCGCGGGCGACGGTAGAGCCGCTCTCGGTCCGGTGCTCCGCGAGTACATTGTGAGCGAGGCAATGGCGGCTCTTGGCGTGCCCACCACGCGAGCCCTCGCCGTCGTAACGACCGGAGAACGAGTGCTGCGCGAAACAGCCTTGCCTGGAGCCGTATTCACGCGCGTAGCGACGAGCCACTTGCGCGTGGGGACCTTTCAGTATTTTGCCGCCCGCCGCGACACGGAGGGAATTCGTATACTGGCGGACTTTGCGATCGCGCGTCACTACCCGGAGGCTGCACAGGCGAAGCACCCCTACCGTGCGCTCCTTGACAGCGTCATCGGACGCCAGGCAAGCCTCGTCGCCCAATGGATCCTGCTCGGCTTTGTCCATGGCGTGATGAACACCGACAACACCTCCATTTCGGGAGAGACCATCGATTACGGCCCCTGCGCCTTCATGGAAGCATACGACCCGTCCACGGTGTTCAGCTCGATCGACGCTCAGGGCCGCTATGCGTACGGCAACCAGCCCCGCGCCGCTCTCTGGAACCTTGCGCGTCTTGCCGAAGCATTGTTGCCCATCCTCGAGCAGGAGGCGGGAAGCGAAGAAGTCGCAGTGGCCTCGGCAAATGAAGCTCTTTCGGCATTCGAGCCGCAGTACGAGGCAGCTCGAAGCGCAGGCTTCTGGCGCAGAATTGGTCTGGTCACGGAGCGCGATGGCGATTCGGCATTGGTTGAAGACCTGTTGGAACGCATGGCATTCAACAAGGCCGACTTCACGCTGACCTTTCGCCGGTTATGTGATGCTGCCGAAAGACCGGAAGGCGATCAAGCAGCACGAACGCTATTCGCCAATCCCGCCCAGTATGACGAGTGGGCAATCGCGTGGCGCAAACGCCTGGAAGGAGAGTCACCCTCTCCGCAGGAACGTGCCGCATCCATGCGTAAGGTGAATCCGGCATTTATCCCGCGTAACCACAGGGTGGAAGCCGCGCTCGAAGCTGCCGTCTGGCGACAGGACTTTCAGCCGTTCGAGGAATTGCTGGACGTAGTGTCTCGGCCCTATGAGGACAGGCCTGCCATGGAGCGCTATGCAGCCCCAGCCCGCCCCGAGGAATATGTCTGCCGGACTTTCTGCGGAACATGAGCGCGGGGCCGAGTCGAAACCGTTCTACTCGTCGTCATCGTTGCCTCCAGGCGAAGCTTCAGCGCCCGAAGGCAGATCGCGCGGGTCGGGCTTGATCGTAACTGGCTGTGTGAATTCCTGGCCATCGACCGTAAGCTTGACGGTGTAATTTCCCGGCTGCAAGCCCGTGGGGCCGCGGCCCGGACGTGTGGGAGCGGCAGCGGGCGCTGGGCTTCCCGCTGGGTGGCAAGCATCGACCGGCGGAGTCGCAGGGCGGCGCGAGCCCATGCCGAAGCCTCGTGCCGCGGCAACATTCAGCGCGATGCGATGCATCCCCGGCTCTGCCGAAGGCGGAGCCGCAGGTTGCTCCCAGTAAGCCTGCACATTGATGGCTTCCGTATCCACGGGCTTGATGGGAGTATCGCTGGCAACACATGCCGCAACTCCGCCGCTCGCATCCACGAGTTCCAGCTTAATCGGGCCACCCGGCGCGGACTTCAACCAATAGTAAGCGAGCACGCCGGCTGGTGGATTGAGTTCTTGTGGTTCTTCATGCGGCAGTGGCGTACCATTCTGGCTGCCTTCGTGAATGGCATACGTCTCGCCGGGCGTGAAAAGATAGGCTCTTGGCTTCTCGATTTCCTTGCCTTTTGCAGCAATCTGGCGCAGTGCGGTCATCTGGTCAAGCACCCAGAAGCCGCGGCCATAAGTTGCCACAGCGAGATCGTCTCCATGGACGATAATGTCGCGGACCGAAGTGACGGGCATATTGAATTGCAACGGCTGCCAGTTGTCGCCATCGTTGAATGAAACATAGACGCGCAACTCAGTCGCGGCGTAAAGCAACCCTTTCTGCCGCGTGTCCTCCTTGACGGAGTTCACAAATGCGCCAACGGGAATTCCATCAACCACGCTCTTCCATGTCTTACCGCCATCGTGCGTGCGATAGATGTATGGGCGATCGTCGGCCAAGCGGTGCCGATCGACCGAAGCATAAGCAGTCTGCACATCGAAATCCCCCGCCTCAATTTGCGACACCTTGCTCCACGCGGTCATCGCGGGGGGCGTCACGTCCTGCCAGCTTGCGCCATCGTCGCGTGACACATGAATAAGGCCATCGTCGGTGCCAACCCAAGTAGTCTTCGCATCCAATGGCGACGGGTCGATGGTGTAGACAACGCCGAAGCGATCCGTCATTGCCTGGTCGATATCCTTCGCAGTGACCGCGTCGAGTGTCTTCGGCACGTCGGGATGAAGGCGCGCGAGATCGGGACTGATCTTCATCCATGTCTTCCCGCGGTCGCGTGTGCGGAAGACAAATTGATTCGAGTAGTAGAGGGCTTCATCGGCCAGCGAGAAAACCTGCGGCAGCGTCCATGTTCTGCGGTTGGGGTCTGCCGGATCTTGCGCGGGCAATTCACCACCCGCGGGCGCAGGCAGGTTGAGCGCCTGGTTGCAGCGTTGATCGCCGCTGCCGTAGAGCAGGTTGCCATCCTTCGGATCAGGCACGACAGTGTTGCTCTCTCCGGCCAAACAAGTAGGTTCCCAATTGCGAAAATCGAGCGTGCTCATGCGCGACCAGGTGCTGACGCCCACGCCGCCCGAGTCCTGCTGTGCGCCATAGAGCCAGTAGGGGAAGCGGTTGTCCGCCGCGACGTGATAAATCTGCGCAGTGGGCTGGTTATACCAGGTACTCCAGGTCTTGGCGCCGTCCACCGACACCACGGTCCCTTGATCGCTGGACAACACCATGCGATTCCCATCGCGAGGGTTGATCCAAAGCTGATGATAGTCATCGCCGCCGGGTGCGCCTTTTACCGGAACCCAGGTCTTGCCCGCATCGAGCGTCATATAAGTCGCGGTATTGATGTCGTAAGCGCGATCGGGGTTGCTGGGGTCAACGGTAATCTGGCCGAAATACCATCCGCGTCCCCAAAGGCGTTGCTCGTTGTTGACCATGCGCCAGGTTGTCCCGGCATCGTCTGAAACGTAAATGCCGCCTGCCGCTTTGGGTGCGTCTGTTCCCGCGGCAGCACGCGATCCACGGGCAATCGCAGCACCCAGATCATCGACAACTGCGTAAAGACGGTTAGGGTTGCTAGGCGCGATCGCGACACCGATTTTGCCAACGAAGTCGTCCGTGGGAAGACCACCGCTAAGCCGATTCCAGGTATCGCCGCCATCAGTCGATTTGTAGAGCCCACCGCCGGGCATATTTGACGGCGCATAAACCGACCATGGTGGACGCCGTGTAGACCAAAGGGAGGCATATAGAGTGCGAGGATGCTGCACATCAAGCGCTAAATCGACAGCGCCCACATCGTCCGGGTCTTTCGCATCGGCCAGAATCTTCTTCCAGTGCGCTCCGCCGTCGATAGTACGATAAACCCCGCGCTCTGGATTCGCCTTGTAAACATGGCCCAATGCGGCGACGTACACACGATTCGGATCGGCTGGGTCAATGACAATTTTGCCAACCTGCCGCGTCTCTGCCAGACCGATGGACTTCCACGTCTTCCCCGCGTCGATTGATTTGAAGAGGCCAATCCCGTATGAATGCTGACTGCGAATATCAGGCTCCCCCGTCCCGACATAAACGATGTTGGGATCCGATGGCGCGACCGCAATCGCGCCGATGGAGCCAATAGGAATGCCCGTCGCGGGATCGTCCGCGATGGGGAACCACGTGCGCCCGGAGCTCTCCGTCTTCCACACACCACCGCCCACCGAGCCCATGTAAAAAGTGTCCGGCTGCGCCGCATTTCCGGCTACGGCGTAAGTGCGCCCGCCGCGCATTGGGCCAACGTCGCGCCACTCCAGGCCGGAAAGCATTTCGGAAGGATATTGCTGTGCAGCCAGCGGAAGTGCAAGAGCAAAAAAAGAAGCGGCAAAACGAAATACGGCGGCCATGCGAGGGCTCCGATAGATTTTTGGATTTGGAAAGGCTGGGAAAGCTCAAACTCGATTGAAACGGATTGTAAAGGAAATGGACTCTTCGCGCACATTTCGGATGAGTACACTCCAAAGACGAACCGTTTCTTGACTCATCCGGTCCGCCTCGCTAGTGTAAAAAACAAGTACAGCCTGTTCGCAAATACGCGGCCCCGCCGCACTCGAATTCAAACCTGGAGCGCGCGCAACGTCGCCCGGAATCACAAGTTCCAACCCTCAGAGTTTCTGTCCGGAGGCAACCCATGTTTATCGCAAAAGGAACCGCACTCGCATTGCTGCCGCTGCTGGTTGCTTCAACCTCGCCAGTCTCCGCGCAAGAGGCTGCGGCGAAAACGGAAACAGCATCGCTCTCCGGCTATGGGGCAAGCGCATCGTCCACAGAACGCGATTGGGAGGCGAAATTCCGCGCGCTCCCTTCGACCGATAACCTTCGTGAAGACATGCGCCACCTGAGCGCCCGCCCGCACCATGTCGGTTCTCCCTATGACAAGGAAAATGCCGAGTGGATTCTCGCCCATTTCAAGGAATGGGGCCTCGATGCGTCGATTGAGACTTTTTATGTGCTCTTTCCCACGCCCAAAGAGCGCGCCCTCGAGCTAGTGGCGCCTACGAGCTTCAAGGCCAAGCTGCAAGAGCCTCCGGTGCCCGAAGATCCCACCTCAAACCAGCAGGCCGAGCAGCTTCCGACTTACAACGCCTACAGCATCGATGGCGACGTCACTGCTCCTCTGGTCTATGTGAACCAGGGCGTACGCGCCGACTATGAGCAACTCGATCGCATGGGCGTATCGGTGAAGGGAGCTATCGTAATTGTTCGCTACGGTGGGGCCTGGCGCGGCATTAAGCCAAAGGTTGCCGCCGAACATGGAGCGGTAGGCTGCATCATTTATTCCGATCCGAAAGACGATGGCTACTCTGCCGGCGACACATTTCCTACGGGCGCCTATCGTCCGGAGCAGGGCGTGCAGCGGGGCGCGGTAACAGACACAAACTACCAGGGTGACCCACTTACCCCCGGTTATGGCGCAACCAAGGATGCCAAGCGATTGCCGATCAAGGATAACCCGCAGATCACAAAGATCCCTGTCATGCCCATCTCGTATGGAGATGCCAGGCCGCTGCTGGCTGCCATCGGTGGGCAGACCGTACCTCGCGATTGGCGCGGTGGGCTCCCAATCACCTATCACGTCGGTCCCGGTCCCGCGAAAGTGCACCTGAAGGTCTCTTCGAATTGGGACATCAAGCCCATCTACGACGTGATTGCACGCATCCCCGGCTCCGAATTTCCGGACCAATGGATCATTCGCGGCAATCATCACGACGCATGGGTGAATGGCGCAGAGGATCCGATCTCCGGCCAGGTTGCTTTGCTTGAAGAAGCGCGTTCCATGGCGGAACTGGTGAAGCAGGGCTGGAAGCCCAAGCGCACAATTATTTTCTGCGCATGGGACGGCGAAGAACCCGGCCTGCTTGGCTCCACCGAATGGGTGGAGACGCACCAGGACGAGCTGCGCAAGAAGGCGGTGATGTACGTCAACTCCGATACCAACGGGCGCGGATTTCTCGGCATCGAGGGCTCGCATACACTGGAGCATTTCATCAATGGCGTCGCACGCGACGTGAATGACCCGGAGACGAAACTGACCGTTTGGAAGCGAGCCCAACTGTATTTAATCGCGCACCCCGATGAAGGAGAACGGCAAGAAGCGCGCAACCGCAGTGATCTTCGCATTGATGCATTGGGCTCTGGTTCGGACTACGCACCGTTTCTCGATTTTGCTGGAATTGCTTCAATCAATCTTGGATTTTATGGCGAGTCGGGAGGCGGAATTTACCACTCAGTCTACGACGATTTCTACTGGTACACGCATTTTGCCGACACCGATTTTGTGTATGGCCGCGCCCTGGCGCAAACCGCCGGCACAGCCTTGATGCGCATGGCCGACGCGGAGCTGCTGCCCTTCGACTTCAACAACTTTGCCGATACTGTTCACACTTATGTCGGCGAATTGAAGAAACTTCTCAAGGACCAGCAGACCGAGATCGAGGAGACCAACAAGGAAATCGACGAAGGTGTCTTCAGCGCGACTGCCGATCCGAAGAAACATTCCGTGCCGCCACAACGCAAAGACGTTCCACCCTATCTGAACTTTGCCCCGCTGGATAACGCTGACGTCACGCTCACAGCAAACGCTGACCGCTTCACAAATGCATTGGCCGCCGTCCGGACGAAGGGCGAACTCAGCCTCGATCCGCACACGCTGGCCGAAATCAATGGCCTGCTCATCCAAAGCGAACGCGCGCTCACCAGCGACGCCGGTCTGCCCGGACGCCCTTGGTACAAACACCAGATCTACGCCCCCGGAGCCTACACCGGTTATGGCGTAAAGACCTTGCCGGCGGTTCGCGAGGCAATGGAGCAGGAGAACTGGAAGCAGGCCGAGCAACAGGTGCCCGTCGTCGCCAAGGTCTTGGAGGACGAAGCCGCGCTTATCGATTCGGTCACGGCGCTTCTCAGTGCGCAGCCGGCAAGCAAAGCCAGCGGGGATTAGGTCTTACCCTGTAATAACACGATTAGTTTTCATCTTCTGCGCAGCGCGCCCGATGACTCCGCGATCAGGAGCATATCGGTGAGTCCACATGCTGGCGGCGCGCATCCATTCCCCAAGGCGGTACGTTGCGCTCTATCGCTATAATGGAATGAGCGAGCTACGTTTCCCAACTCGGCACAGTCAACCAGGATGAGCACAATAAAGAGCAGTTGGCAAGTCCCCTCCCGCTACTTCGATCTCGCGCGGGAATTGCCAACAACTCTACGCAGGAACAGCAGGGAGATATATTGAAAGCACATCGGCACCCGCTTCAAAAGATCCTCGAGAGCCGCATCGCCATCATCGATGGAGCGATGGGTACCACCATCCGCACCTACGGAATGACGGAAGCGGACATTCGCGGAGAACGCTTCAGGAACGCGACCAAGGACCTCAAGAACAATGGCGACCTCTTCTCCCTGACTCAGCCACAAATGATCTGCGACATCCATCGCCGGTTTTTGGAGGCCGGAGCGGACATCATCGAGACCAATACCTTCGGCGCGACCAGCATCACGCAGAGCGAGTTCTTTGTGAACGATCCGCGCGAGCACGGTGGCCGCAAGGATCCAGCGTTCTATCAAAAAGTCATTGATGATCCGTTTCTGAATGACCTGGCCTGGGAGATCAATGAGAAGTCGGCGCTGCAGTGCAGGGAATGGACCGATCGAGTAAGTAACGAAACAGGTCGCCAACGATTTGTAGCCGGGGCCATCGGGCCGCTGACTGTGTCTCTCTCGAACTCGCCTGATGCTGACGATGCAGGATTCCGCGTAGTCACGTTTGATCAGGTGAAAGCAGCCTATGCGCACGAGGTGCGAGCGCTCATCGCAGGCGGAGTAGACCTGCTTTTGGTGGAAACGATCTTCGACTCGCTGAACGCCAAGGCGGCACTGGTCGCCATTCGCGAAGTGTTCGATCAGGACGGGCATACTGCGAGCAATAAGGAACTGCCGGTAATGATTTCAGCTGCGGTGGGTCGTGGCGGCGAGACAATGATCTCCGCGCAAACGATCGAGGCTTTCTGGAATTCGGTAGAACACATTAAGCCGCTTTCCGTTGGCCTTAATTGCTCTCTCGGTCCCGATCTGATGTACCCGTTTCTCGAAGAGCTTTCGGAGAAAGCGAACACGGCGATTTCATGCTATCCCAATGCGGGCTTACCGAACCCGTTGTCGGAAACCGGATTCGATCTGGGCCCGTCTGACATGGCCCGTTATCTTGGCGACTTTGCGCGCGGTGGGCTGATCAATATCGCGGGCGGCTGCTGCGGCAATACTCCGGAACACATTGCAGCCATCGCCAAGGCGCTGGAGGGCCAGCCTCCGCGCAAGTGGGGAAACGTGGTTAACGAGGAACCTGCAGAATCCTTCGCAACCCAGAGCGGGAGTCGAGGATGACCGTGCTCGAGAACGAGAAAGAAAGCACAACGACGCGGCCAAAACCCCTCCGACTATCCGGATCGCAGCCATTCACCCAGCAGCCCGGCGTTTATATCATGATCGGCGAACGGACCAACGTGGCCGGTTCGCCCAAATTCGCCAGGCTCGTAAAGGAAGGCAAATTTGAAGATGCGGTAAGCGTGGCCCGCCAACAGGTCGAAAATGGCGCCAACGTCATCGACATTTGCATGGACGAAGGCATGATCGACGGCGTCGCGGCCATGACGCGCTTCCTGCAGTTGCTGGCCAGCGAACCCGAAGTGGCCAAAGTCCCCTTTATGGTGGACTCGTCGAAATGGGAAGTGATTGAAGCGGGTTTGAAATGCCTGCAGGGCAAGGGCATTGTCAACTCGATTTCGCTGAAGGAAGGCGAAGAAAAATTTCGCAAGAATGCTGCAACCGTGCTTAAATACGGCGCAGCGGTAGTGGTGATGGCCTTCGACGAAAAGGGTCAGGCCGCGACTTACGAGGAGAAGATCCGCATCTGCGAACGGGCTTATCGAATCCTTGTCGATGAAGTCGATTTCCCTCCCGAAGACATAATCTTCGATCCAAACATTCTTACCGTTGCCACCGGCATGGAGGAGCACAACAACTACGCTGTCGACTTTATCAACGCGACCCGCTGGATTAAAGCCAACTTGCCGCATGCCAAGGTGAGCGGAGGTGTATCCAATATTTCATTCAGCTTTCGCGGCAACAACAAAGTTCGCGAGGCGATGCACTCCGCGTTTCTTTATCACGCCATCGCGGCTGGCATGGACATGGGCATCGTGAACGCCGGCATGCTCGAGGTGTACGAAGAGATTGAGCCTGAACTGAAGGTGCTCGTCGAGGATGTGCTGCTGAATCGGCGCTCTGACGCGACTGAGCGGCTGGTTGACTTCGGCGAATCGCTCAAGCACGTTGGCGTTGTCGTGAGCGAAAAGAAGGCCGAAGAATGGCGCAGCGGCACAGTGGAGGAGCGTCTTTCGCACGCACTGGTCAAGGGCATCGACGCATATATTGAGATTGACGCGGAAGAAGCACGCGTAAAACTGGGGCGTCCTCTGCTGGTGATTGAGGGCCCGCTGATGGACGGCATGAGCGTTGTCGGCGATCTGTTTGGAGCCGGCAAAATGTTCCTGCCGCAAGTGGTAAAGTCCGCCCGCGTGATGAAGAAGGCGGTAGCCCACTTGACCCCATTCATGGAGGCCGAGAAGGCCGCGCTGGTTGCGTCGGGCCAGGTCGCGAAAGCGCAAGGCAAGGTCGTGCTCGCGACGGTGAAGGGCGACGTTCACGACATTGGCAAGAACATTGTCGGCGTCGTGCTGGCCTGCAACAATTACGAAGTCATCGACCTGGGCGTAATGGTCTCCTGCGAAAAGATTCTCGAACGCGCCAAGGCGGAAAAGGCGGACCTGATTGGTCTGAGCGGGCTGATTACTCCATCACTCGATGAGATGGTGCATGTGGCCCGCGAGATGGAGCGGCAGGGCTTCAAATTGCCGCTGCTGATTGGTGGAGCTACCACGAGCCGAGCACATACCGCCGTAAAAATTGCTCCGCACTATAGCGAACCTGTGGTACACGTACTGGATGCCAGTCGCGCCGTGCCTGTAACGACAAGCCTGCTGAGCGACGACGGTAAGGCTGATTTTGTCGCATTGCATCGTGCCGACTACGAGCGGCTCCGAAAAGCTCACTCCGCTCCGCGCCAGTCAGTCATCTCTCTCGATGCAGCTCGCAAGAGGCGGACTCCAATCGAGTGGCGTGCTGAAGATTTGCCCGTGCCGGAGTTTATCGGCGTGCGCGTGCTGGATAACTTCCCCCTCGCAACGCTGCGCGAATTCATTGACTGGACCCCGTTCTTCCACACCTGGGAATTGAAAGGCGTTTATCCTCGCATACTCGACGATGAGAGACAAGGCGCACAAGCGCGCCAGATATTCTTGGAAGCCAATGCACTTCTCGATAAGATCGTCGAGAAGAACCTCATCACCGCACGCGGGGTATACGGCTTCTTCCCCGCCACTGCTGTGGGCGATGACGTCGAGTTCTATACAGACGGCACGCGTGATCGGGTGCTGGATCGTTTTCACTTCCTTCGCCAACAGGCAAACAAAGAGGGCAGCGAACCTTGCCGGTCGCTTGCAGATTTTATTGCGCCGAAGGAGACTGGACTGCCGGATCACATCGGCGCATTCGCCGTGACCAGCGGCATCGGCCTCAAAGAACTGTGCGACCAGTTCCGCGCTGAGCACGACGACTACAACGCGATCATGGCTGAAGCAATTGCCGATCGTCTGGCTGAAGCGTTTGCCGAATGCCTGCATAAACGCGTGCGCGATGAGTGGGGTTACGGCCGCTCAGAAAACCTGAGCGTCGACGACCTCATCCATGAGAAGTATCGCGGCATCCGACCCGCTGCTGGTTACCCGGCTTGCCCTGACCACACGGAAAAAGGTACTCTGTGGCGTTTGCTGGACGTTGAAGCCAACACGGGAATGCAGATCACCGAATCCTTCGCAATGTGGCCCGGATCGAGCGTAAGCGGATTGTATTTCGCGCACCCGGAATCGCGGTATTTCTCGCTCGGCAAAATCGACCGAGACCAGGTGGCCGACTATCACGAACGTAAGGGAATGAGCGTGGCGGAAGTAGAGCGATGGCTCGGCCAAAACCTGAACTACGATCCCGCACAATAAGTTCGAACGGACATGCTCCTGTCTCCATGTCGGTCTTTAGAAATCCTCGTCGAGTATATCCGGGCCCGAAGGTCCACCGCGCATCATGGCTGAGATTGCGGAAGACGGCTTCATCTCATACTCATTCGGTGGAATTGCGCCGGCGAGGTAGCGAACAAAGTAGTCCCAGCGGCGTCGAGTCATATATTGCGAAGCTGCGCCGTACCCATGTGCGACGTTGGGGATGAGTAACAGGTCAAAGTCCTTGTTAGCCTTGATGAGTGCATCAACAACTAACAAGGTATTGTTGGGCGGAACATTGTCGTCCATGGTGCCGTGCGCCAGCAGCAGATGGCCTTTCAGATTCTTTGCTATGTTCTGATTTGCCTGGGAGTCGTAGTTACTTGAGCCATCAGGTTGCTTAACGACCAACCCCGCCCACTTCTCGGCCCAGTCGTCCTCGTAATCGCGCTGATCGTGATTGCCGCTTTCCGCGATGCCAACCTTGAAGAAATCAGGATAATTGAACATCGCCGCTGCTGTTGCGTTGCCGCCGCCAGAATGACCGTACATGCCTGCACGGTCGAGATCGATGAACGGAAATTGTACGGCGAGGTCCTTCATGCCACTGACCTGGTCGGGAATCGTGTTATCTCCCAGGTTGCCAAAGTAAGCCTCATGAAAGGTCTTTGAGCGGAAGGGCGTGCCCATGCCATCGATGCACACGACGATAAATCCCAATTCGGCAAGCGACTGCATGTCGCGATGAGCGGCCATAAACTCGCGGCTTCCGCATGAGCCAATCTGTGGGCCGGGGTAAACACTGTTGACGATCGGATATTTCTTCGAAGCGTCAAAATTCGACGGCTTGAACATCAGGCCATAGAGGTCGGTCTTACCGTCGCGCGCCTTTACCTTGATCGGTATTGGTGGCGCCCAACCGTATGCCACCAGCTTGGAGATGTCCTGCTTGGCTACTTCCATTACAAACTTTCCGTCGCTGCTTCGGACGACCGTTTTCTGCGGTTGGGTCGGTGTAGAGTAGGAGTCCACAAAATAGTGCCCATCCTGCGAAACCTTGATGTTATGGTCGGCGTTCTCGGGTGTAAGTAGCGTCTGTCCCGTTCCATCAAAATGGACGCTGTAGAAATGCTGGAAGTAGGGATCCCGATCGGCTTCCTTGCCCACGCCCACGAAGTAGATTGTCCGCGTCTTCTCGTCCACATAGAGCACTTGAGTTACATTTCCAGGTCCGTGTGTGATCTGGTTTTTGAGCTGACCCGTGGTGAGGTCGTAGAGATACATGTTGCCCCAGTCGTCTCGCTCGCTGAACCAGAGAATCTCATTCGATTTGGGAAGATAATGCCAGTTGATCTTGCCGTTGCCGCTTTCGTAGAACTTTGGAGCAGTTTCGCCCATAACTTCCTGCACCTCGCCGCTTGATGTATCGGCAACACGCAGCCACTCCTGCTTGTGATCGCGCGAGGTGGACACAAAAGCCAGATGTGAGTTATCCGGACTCCACTCAACATCGTCCCAGTCAGAGCCGTGGCAGGCGACATCGTCGCAAAGAGTCGAACGATGCTGATCGGGAGGCATCTTAAGGCGGACCAGTTTTTTGGTGGACACGTCGATAACTACTCGCTCGATCATAGTTACATTTTCGTCGCCAACCAATGGATACTTCCAAGCTTGCAACTTGGGGTGACCATTCGTGACGGGAACGAGATACATTTCACCTGTCTTGCGCTGGTCCTGTTGGAATGTGGCAATTTTGGTTGAATCGGACGACCAGAGCAGGATAGCTCGATCTGAGTGCTGCCAACCGGCATTGTCAGTGGCATAACCGTAATCTTTGATGCCGTCGGTAGTGAGTTGAGTCTCCCTGCCGGTCGCCATCTCGCGCACCCACAAATTCCAGTCGCGAATGAACGCGCCCAGCTTCTTGTTAGGCGAAAGAGTGGGCGGAGCCGGCCTCTCTGCGCGGTCCACGGGCCTTGGAGTTGCTTCGGCGGGCGTCAGGCGCTTGCACACTTCGGGATCTCTGTGGAGTTCGCATCGGTAGGGCACGCCTGAGTAAGTCAGAGTCAACACGCTGTCGCCGTCGGAAAATACCAGGTCGGAAACTGCGAGATGCACGGCGTCATCTTTGATAGCGCCATCGGAGGCGCCTCTCAGAGCTGTCGCAAGTTTGGCCTGATCGAAGGCAGCGATGTGTGTTCCCTTGGCGGGATCGACAAGGACAAAGGACACCCCATTCGAGTTAGCGTCGCGGTACCAAAAGCGCCCATCGTCCATCCATTGCGCCCGCACCACACCCTGGTAGGCGAGGGGATTGACGTTATAGCTCATAAATCTCTCCGCGGCAGCGTAGTCTTGGACGGTGTACTGGCGGGGCTGCTGTGCCAGGGCTCCTACGAAGCAAAGGCCAAAAGTCGCAAAAGCAAAGGTGGCAGATCTCAACAGAGGCTGGCTGGTGTTAAGCATTCAGGGATTCCTTTGGTCCTCTCGGACGATTTCAGAAGATGAATGAAGCGGGCGAAGCATTCATTTGCACGAGATTTGGCGTGATGCAATTTTATACTGGCAAAGGGACTCACGCACAGGGTCCGATCGCCAGCATTGAACAGCGCATGGAACAAGTATCTTGGCGTATATTGGGTTGGTTTCTAATTGCGTTTGCATCGCACCCCAAGGCTGCTTTGGAGCTGCGGGGATGGGTTGCTGAGATTGAGGTTCAAGCCCGATGAGGCGAGCACTTTTGTATTGCCTGTTGACACTAACCTTGCCCTGCACTTCCGGTGTCAGTCAGCAGGCAGCGGTGATCCTGGACGGCAATAGCATGGGCAGGGTATTCGATGGACTTGGAGCGGCGAGCGCGGGAGCTTCATCGCGCCTGCTCATCGATTATCCGGAGCCACAGCGCAGTCAGATTCTGGATTACTTGTTTAGGCCGGGTTATGGAGCTTCTTTGCAGCATCTCAAGGTGGAGATCGGCGCGGATGTTGACTCCACCGATGGCTCTGAACCAAGCCACATGCGCAGTCCTTCGGATTATAACTCTGCACGTGGCTACGAGTGGTGGTTGATGGTCGAAGCGCATAAGCGCAATCCAAATATCGTTCTCGAGATTTTGCCGTGGGGTGCGCCCGCATGGGTTGGCGCTGTTGTTGACGGTAAGGAGACGCTCTACTCATCAAAGATGGCTGAGTATGTCGTGGACTTTATCAAAACGGCCAAGCGGGATTACTCCCTGGATATTGCCTATGCAGGAGTATGGAACGAGAGGGATTTCGACATTCCGTACATCAAGGAACTCTACGGGCGCCTGAAGGATGAGCATCTGTCGACCAGGATTGCTTGTTGCGATGGGGACTGGTCGATCGCCGGCAAAATTCTCCAGGACCCGGAACTGGCTGCGGATATTGCTGTGATCGGCGCCCACTACCCGCGGGATGACAACGACAAGATCACTACCACGGAAGCAGCGCGCAAGACCGGCAAGCCGCTGTGGTCAAGTGAAGATCAGCCAAATGGCGGAGGCGGACCTTTTGTCAGCCGCGACTGGCCTGTTGGTGGGCGCATCCTGGCGCATCTTTACAATCAGAACTATCTTGAAGGGTCGCTGACATCCACGGAAATCTGGAGCCCCGTCACCTCGTATTATGACAACCTGGCTGCTCCTAACTCGGGGCTCATGTATGCAAACACTCCGTGGTCGGGACACTACGATGTACAGGGGACAATCTGGGCAACGGCGCACACCACCCAGTTTGCGCAACCTGGATGGCAGTATCTCGACTCCGGTTCGGGATATCTTCCGGAAAAGGGAAGTTTCGTTGCTCTGCGGTCAACTGACGGGAAAAACTGGAGCGTGGTTCTAGAGACAATCAACGCGAAGAGGCCACAGGCTGTGTCGTTCCGAATCGCTGGCGGTCTTGTCGCGACGAAGGTTCATGTGTGGGAAACCAATGACTCACGCACATTCGAGCACGTTGCCGATGTTAGTCCAGTGAACGGAAAGTTTACTTATACGTTCGAACCGAATTCTTTGTACTCTCTGACTACGACTACGGGACAGGGCAAAGGGACAGCTCAGCCACCGCCTGCCGCAGCCTTTCCATTTCCATATACGGATAACTTCGAATCAACGCCGCTCGAACACGCACCGAAGTATCTTTCCGATCAGGATGGTGCTTTTGAAGTTCGGGCATGTAATGGGCGAACTGGGCGGTGCCTGGAGCAGTTGATCACAACGCGGCCGATTCGATGGGATCCGGTGCCTGATCCATACACATTGGCCGGCGATTCGGGCTGGACCGATTACAGCGTTGCCGCCGATGTGCGCTTCCTATCGGCAGCCCCGGCAGTGGTGATGGGCCGCATCGATGCGGCGGACGTCTTCGAAGATGCCAATGCGCATTGGCCGAGTGCTTACGTTTTGCGCGTGAAACCGGACGGCGCTTGGGAACTGCTTTCGGCCCAATTCAAAAAGCCAACCGTTACGCTCGCTTCTGGGGCAGTGGCGCCCGATCGGAATCAATGGCATCATATCGAGCTGCGGTTCCGCGCTACGCAGATCGCAGCGATGTTGGATGGGAAGAGGCTCGCTTCCGTGAGTGACTTAACGCATACGCATGGCATGATTGCTCTTGGCACGGAGTGGGATCACATTCAGTTCGACAACTTGAGATTGACGCGCTAGGCGTTCGCGAATGTGTCAGGGGGTGCTTCCGCATCGAGTCACACCATGAAGAAGGGCGCGATCTTAGCCGCGCCCTCCCAAATAGTTGACTTGTTCTTTGCCCTTCGCTCTAGAATAGTCGATCCTGAAAAAGTGATTTTCAGGCCGATTGAAGTTGAGTATTGTGGGCTTTCTGGCCCACCAGGGTGAGCAAGCCGTTCCATACGTCGATCATGTAGAACAGAAAAATGCGCCAAAAAGCTCCGAGGAGCTTTTGGAAGTTCATCGCGGCGGCTGCCAGGATCGCGTTGATCGCATTTCCAGCAGTACCCCTCAGCCGATTACGTTCCAACCGGTGTTCGCTCTTCAGATGTCCGATGCTTGGTTCGACTGCGGCACGACGTTTCATCCATCGCCATCGTGCTTTCGATGTCCGTCCTCTTCGTCTCTTGTCGACATGCACGGTGACCGCACCATCGTAGTCGTGACCTCGATAGCCCATGTCCACGTACGCTTCGCTGACCTTGTTGGCGATCAAGCTCTCGACTTGCTTCATCTGTGCAGCCAGCGTGTGGCCATCGTAGGGATTTTCAGTGAAGCTCTTCGCGCCGACGAACCATCCACCACGGCTGCTCACCGCGACACTCACCTTGTTTCCAAACTCATATTGCTTGCCCGCCTTGCCCTTGGCGATGCACTGTACTTCAGGTTCATGCACGCTGTAGATCTTGTTCTTGTCATGCCTCTGTTGCGCATGGATTTGATGCGCTGTCTGAAGTAGCTTTCGAAGTTTGTTCGATGGCGTTTCAACCTGGCGTTCTATCTCGCGAACGATGCGCCCCAACTGCGTTTTCAGCTTGCGCGTGCAGGCACGAGCACGTTTCATCTGACGAGCATGTGCATAACGGCTGGACTGCATCAGCAAGCGGCGGCCCACATGCCGATAACTCTGCTTGATCGCGAGGCCCTCAGCACGTGCTGCTTTCACCAGCCGCTCACGCATGCGCTGATAGAGCCGCGCATCGGTGGGAAAACGAATGGCCTTGGTCTGAACTGTCGTGTCCACGTTGATGCGCTTCAACTCAGCGGGACGAATCACGCGCATCGCTATGCCTGCTTCAATCGTCGCACGCAGCATCTGCTCAGCCCCGGCATCGCCCAGCCGCTTGCGCCAGCGCGTCATGCTCGAAGGATCGATCGGCATTCGATGCTGAAAATGCCGCATGCCGCTGAAGTGCTGCCAGTAAGGATTTTCAATCCACAAGGCAACAACGTCTTCATCGCTCAGGTCATGCTGATACTTCAGATAGTGAAGAGCAACCATCAGCCGCGTCGAGATGCCGGGCGCGCCCTGACTGGGATGATAGGTGCCGCCCAGAGTCTGTTCGAACGACTGCCAGTCGATGAAAAGACCCAGACGAACCAAGGGATGGCTCATGTCGATCAACTGATCCAAATCTATCTGAAACAACTCCCGCTGTGGCTGCTTCGGCTCGCGCTTGGGTTGCATCGTTTTTCCCCAGTTTCCAGGCCATTTACTGCGCCTTCAGGGAAATTCTAGACCAACCAACGCTCCATTTCATCAGGCTTTATAGGGGTTTCGTTGGCTTTTCAGGATCGACTAGAATAAATTCCAAAGCGACTGGTTGTAGACCTCGTGGTGGTATTGGACTTCAGATCCCTTCACAAAGGTCCCCAACTCACGCGGTGAACGATTGGCTGCGGCCTGTTTGAGATCCGCAAAGCGCCCTTGAACGTCTGCACCCAGAATCTCCGCAATCCATGACGAGCTCTTGAAGTCCTCAATTGCCGACAGGATGTTATCGGGCAGATAGCGTTGCGCCTGGCGCAAGTTATCGATGTCCGCCTTGGTGCCGTCGATGCCGGTCTTGAATATTGAGAACAGGGTCAGGTAGGGGTTTGCATCCGGCGCCACCGAGCGCACTTCAACACGCATGGAACGCGAGTTGCCGATGGGCACACGCACCATGGAGCCGCGATCCGTGGCCGATGCCTTGATCTGATTCGGCGCTTCGAAATGCGGGTCAAGTCGGCGGTATGCGTTAACACTGGGATTCAGGATGAGGCAGATATCCAAAGCGTGCGTCAGGGTGCGGTCTATGAACTCCCAGCCGAAGGGCGAAAGCTTTTCCTGGCCGTCCGGATCCCAGAAGAGGTTCTTCTTGCCTTCAGAGATGGAGACGTTAGTGTGCATGCCGCTGCCGTTGACGCCGACTACAGGCTTGGGCAGGAAGCTGGCCGTGAAGCCCATGTTGTTAGCGATCTGGCGTGTGAGCAGTTTGTAGAGCTGAATCTGATCGGCTGCCGCCACCACTTCGCCGTAGCCGTAATTGATTTCGAACTGGCTGGGCGCGACTTCAGGGTGATCTTTCTCATTCTGGAACCCCATGGCGCGCTGCACTTCGGCCGCCGTATCAATGAAGACGCGCAGGGGATCGAGAGGCAGGACATGGTAGTAGCCGCCGGTGTTGATGAATTCGAACCTGCCTGTCTCGTGATACGTCTTCTCCGCATCGCGGCCGGCGAACAGAAAGCCCTCAATCTCATTGGCTGCATTCAGCGTGTAATGTTTCTCCGCATACAGCTTGTCGCTGTAGGCCTTCAGTACTCCGCGCAGGTCGCCGGAGTAGGGTGTGCCGTCCTTGTCGATGACGGTGCCGAAGACAAGCACCTTGCCGTTGCCGAACACATCGGCGGGCACCCAGTAGAAAGCGCTCCAGTCAATGCCGAGGCGCAGGTCGCTCTCTTTCTGAGCGGTAAATCCGCGGATCGAAGAGCCGTCGAAGGTCAGGTTTTCGTAAGCGCCCAACAGAAACTTCTTGTCGTAATCCAGCAGATGCAACCGGCCTTCCAGGTCGCTGAAGAGCACCGTCACGGCCTTGATCCGCTTTTCGTCGGTCAGATACCTGATTCGCTTCTCGCGAATTTCATCGGCCGCTACACGGTTGGTGCGATCGCTCTTGGCTTCAAGGTTTTTTTCTTCCAGCTCCTCGTACGGGAGGGCGAGAAAATTGCGGTACTCAGTAGACATGGATCTCCTTTTGGATGGAAAGACGTAGTGGGCATTCAACAGAATCGGCCAGCAGCGCCGGAAGCGTGGCAGCCCGAGCGCATAAAGGAAGTGCTGAAGCGGGAAGCACCTACGCTTTCCGCTTCAGCACACCCGGGACTGCGGAGAATTAGACCGGATCAGGAATTCACGTGGGGGAATTGGCGACGTGCAGGGCGCCATTTTCTTGATGAAAACGGCACTTGAGTGCATCAACTCCCCATACATCAACTCCTAATCCGGTCTAGCCTCCGAACAGATCAGGCTACACTATCAATCCAACCGGTGCAAGAGACTGGGCAGTGCTCTATTCCATCCATTTAAGCGACGAGTTCAGGGACCGGAACGCTGTTAATGGTGTGCAAAATCCGCGAGACGATCTGGTAGGGGTCGCCTTCCGAATTCGGACGCCGATCTTCCAGATAGCCCTTGTAACCATTCTTGATGAAGTTGACAGGCATGCGGATGGAAGCTCCGCGATCGGAAAGTCCATAGCTGAACTTGTCGATGGATTGGGTTTCGTGTTGACCTGTCAGGCGCAGATGGTTATCCGGGCCGTAGACGGCGATATGCTCGGGAACATTTCTCTTGAACGCCTCCATGAGGGCCTCAAAATACTCTTTGCCGCCCACTTCGCGGAGGTACTTGGTGGAGAAGTTGCAGTGCATGCCCGAGCCATTCCAATCGCCCTTGATGGGCTTGCAATGCAATTCAACATCGACTTCGTACTTCTCGCACAGGCGCATCATCAGGTAGCGAGCGGTCCAGACATCGTCGGCGGCCTTGGCTGAGCCTTTGGCGAAGATCTGGAACTCCCACTGGCCCTTGGCGACCTCGGCATTGATGCCTTCATGATTGATGCCGGCGGCGAGACAAAGCTCGAGGTGTTCTTCGACGATATTGCGGGCCAGGCCGCCCATGTACTTGTATCCGACGCCGCAGTAGTAAGGGCCTTGCGGCGTGGTCGGGTGGCCGTCTTTGGGGAAGCCAAGAGGGCGTCCGTCTTTGTAGAGGAAATATTCCTGCTCGAGGCCGACCCACAAATCGGGATCGTTTTCGATGGTCGCGCGATAGTTAGTGGAGTGGGGAGTGCCGTCGGGGTGCATGACTTCGCTGAGGACGATATATGCGTCCTTGCGGCTGGCGTCGGGATACAACGCTACAGGCTTCAGTACGCAGTCAGACTTGCTGCCTTCGGCCTGCATGGTGGAGCTGCCGTCGAATCCCCAAAGGGGCATGTCGACGAGGGTAGGTGGTTTCTCAAAAGACTTGAGTTGAGTTTTGCCGCGCAGCCCTGGGACGGGTTTTTTGCCGTCGAGCCAGATGTACTCGAGCTTGTACTTTGTCATAAGTCTCCTTTAGACAGGAAGAGATGCAGGACTTTGTACAAAATCGTAGGGCTTTGCGTATAAAGATCGCGTCAGGATTTGCAAGTGTTTCGGCGGGTTTTGGGACGGCTTATTTGTGGTGGGCGAGCAGGAACATCAGCAGCAGAATCACTACCGGAATCATCGCCAGGCCGCCGTAGTATAAGAACTTTCGCCAACTCTGGGATTTGCGTTGTTGCCAGTCCCGCAACTCTGGCCGATCCTCAACTCCCACCTGCTCTGGGTGCTCCAGGTCGCGCTTGAATTCGTGCGCATGCGCGTAGCGATTTTTGGGGTCTCGCTCCAGGGCGCGATAGAGAATTTCCTGCAGTTGCGGTGTGACCGTCGGGTCGGCGATCGACGGCGGAACAGGGTGGTTCAGCAGGCGCTCGTTCATCGCGGCCATGGGGTTGGGCCCGTTGAACGGCAGCTTGCCTGTGAGCATCTCGTAGAGAATGACGCCGATGGAGTAGATATCGGACCGCCCGTCGCCGCGCTTGCCCTTCACCTGTTCGGGGGAGATGTAGTTAGGCGTGCCGATGGCGGCGGTGAAGTTGGCATAGGTGAGCCGTTTCGCAGCCGCGTCGCCGGCGATGCCGAAGTCGATCAGCTTGATATTGTCCTCGTCATCGACCATGATGTTTTCCGGCTTCAGGTCGCGATGAACCACACCGTTCGCGTGAATGTATTCCAGTGCGTCGAGCACACCAATGGCGATACGGATGGCTCGTTCATGGGGCATGGAGCCTTCATCGAGAATCTGCCTGAGCAGTCGGCCGTCGCACCATTCCATGACCATGTAAATGCGGGAGCGCTTTTCACCGCCAAAGACGCGCATTACCTTGGGATGGTCGAGCTTTTCGCCGATGCCCGATTCACGCTGAAAGCGATCGAAAAGAATAGGGTCCGCCTCCAGATCCGGGTGAGGAATCTTGAGGGCAACGACGCGGTTGTCGCGCGTGTCGATAGCGCGGTAGATGGATGCCATCCCACTGCGGGCAACAGGCGCCTCAATGCGGTAAGAGTCGATTTCGGCACCGGCTTCCAAGCCGTCGAGAAAGCCCATTGGGCAACACACTCCGTCCAGATTGCTTGTTTTACTCTATCGGGAAAATGTTAGGGAACGGTAAGGAAACCGCAAGCCTTGTTCAAGGCGGTGAATCACGAAGGCAACCTGTAGGGCCTGCCGCGATACATGCCTACCTGCTCCACCGATCGCACGCGGATGACCTGCGCGGTGGTGTTGTCTCCGCCGTCGATCTCGACAGCGTGGGTTACCAGTTCGCGGGCGATCACTTCGATGTCCTTGTTTTGCGAAACGATTTGGGCGATGGCTCGATCGTTCATCTCGTCATGCACGCCGTCGCTCGAAAGCACGAAAATGTCTCCCGCCTGCAATGTGAGAGCTGTGGTATCCGGCGAGACAAACATCTCCGGCCCCAGCGATTTGATCAGCACGTGCCGCGAATCCGATTCGGCGATTTCGCTTTGGGAGATGATGCCCATCTTGCGTTGCTCGTTGACCCACGTGTGGTCCTGCGTGATCTGTTTGGCGTGGCCGTTGCGGATGAGATAGCAGCGCGAGTCTCCCACATGCGACACGACGCACTGGTCATGGCGCATGGCAAGTGCGACCAGGGTTGTGGCCATTTTCTTGCCGCGGTATTGGGGGGCCAGCGTGCAGTCGTGCACCGCCGCATTGGCGTGCTGGACGAGGCGTGGAAGGAGGCCTGCGAGCATGGTGCCGGCTTGCGCCTTGCCGAAACCATCTTTGACAGTCGCAATGGCTGCGGCCGAGGCAACTTCGCCAAGATCGAGTCCGCCCACGCCGTCGGCTACCGCAAACAGAAAGCCATGCGAGCGTGCCTCCTGGCGCGAAGAGGGGATGAACGATCCCATCGCGTCTTCATTATTGGTGCGAACCTTGCCGAAATCCGTTGCCTGGCCAAACTCAACTTCCAACATGGGCGCCGCCGCCTGAATTGTCCTCCAAAGTGCCGGATGGAGAACGCTTGATAGAGATTGTGAAACATCCAATTCAAAAATGCCACTGGGTGGTTCCCCTCTTCTCGTCTTTCAACAAGAGACGAGAACAGGATGCCACCCAGCAATTATTACGGTTTGGATGAAACTGTCTGTCTGGCTGTCAGCAGAACATCCTTGCCCTTTGCCTTTGAGGATCTCAGGAAGTAGATTCCGCCATAGATGCCCCAGGCGGCGGAGATGCCGAGAGCGATGTAAGGTTCTTTCCAGGTTCCATATCCAAGGAAGGGAACGACCAGGTACGCGGCCATGCAGGCGAGGTTGGCAAACAGTCCAAAGCCGGGAATGAGCATATGCCTGACGAAGCTGTAGTCGGGGCGCTTATGGAAGGCCACGATGCAGAGGAAGCAACTGAGCGCATACAGAATGAAGGTGCCGAAGTTGGACGTGAGCGTGACGGCCAGAATGGAACTTGGCAGAGCTGCCATCTGATCGTGCGTCGTGTACCCGAAGCTGGAGAAAATGTTGTGAGGCAGTGCGGCAATTGTCGCGTCGGTGGGCGCGCTGCCGTCGCAGAAGAAGAGAGAGACGCCAACCACGCCGATGACCGCGGAGATCACGGCCAGGGTCCAGATGGCGCGGCGAGGGGACAAGGACCCGGCATGAAGCAGACCGAAGTGCTCGGGAGCCTCGTCATCCTTGCCCATCGCATACGTGACGCGGGCGCCGGTATTCATGCAGCTCAGCGTGGTGCCGATCAGCGCCAGGAAGACGGTGAAGGCTTCAGCCAGCATGAACCACTTGCCATTTCCGTGACCCAGCAGAGCGTCGCCCACAACAATCATCATGTCGCCGATGGGAGCTGATGAAGTGGAGGCGGTCTGCATTGTGTACCCGGAATTGAGGAAGTAGTTTGCCGCAAAATATTCGATTAGATAACACACCACGCCTTGAATCAGAAGCGACGCGATTACCGCGATGGGAATATGCTTGGTTGGATTCTTAGCCTCGCCTCCCATCGATGTTACCGATTCGAAGCCGACCAGGATGAGAATGGCGACTGTGGCCTGGATGAAGATGAAGCTGATTTTGTGCGGGGCGATTACCGACGCAGCCGTTCCATGGGTAAGGAAGTTGCCGCTCGCGTCCTTCTCCGGGTAGTCGATGGTGAAGGGAACCGGCTTGCCCGCCGAATCAAGCAGCGGAAGCGGATTGCCGCTTGCATCGCGGACCGTCGAGCCGTCTTTGGCTGTCTGAAACTGGTAGGAGTAAGTGGCCAGCGTCTGCGAGTCGTACTGGAAGGCCGCGCTGCCCGCCGGATGGCTGGTGCGGTAGCCGATGGCCAGCACGCTGAAGACAAGTAGCGCCGAGATCTGGATTACGTTGATGGCCATGTTGACCGCCGTCGAAGCGCCTGCGCCCTTGGCTGCGATCCAGGCGACGAAGAAGGAGAAGACCACTGCGACAAGCGCCATGAACACTGGTCCCGGATTCCCGCCGCTCATGAATGAGGGAAAAAGGAATCCCACAACAAAACCCACGAAGACGCCGGTGGTGGCGACCATTACGCCGGGATAGACCCAGTAGTAAAGATGGGAGCCCCATCCTACGATGAACTTGGCCACGCGTGCATATTTGAAGGCCTTGTCTTTGGAGAGCAGCGCCTGCTCGGCATAGTAGTAGCTGGAACCGGTGCCGGGGTAGACCTTGGAGATCTCGGCATAGGCAACCGCTGTTGCCAGGCAGAGCAGGAGTGCAACGACAATCCCAAACCACATTGCGGGCGAGGTGGTTCCCTCCGTAGCCTGGAGGACAAAGGTGAGCCAGAGGAAGGCGCCAGGAGCGATGAGTGCCATTGCGTTGCTGGTCAGCCCGGTAAGGCCCAGGGTGGCCTGCATCTGAGGTGCTTTTTGATCTGCCATGAGCATTCTCCTAAAAAGTGAAGTTCGTGGTCGGCTCCCGGCGGCGCATCCTCCGGGACTGATTTTAGGTTTTGCCCGGTTCGCAATTTCCGTTCGGGCGGATGCGGGCTCGGTGAGTAAGCTGAATCCTAAAGTTGGTGCGATAAAGATGAAATGAGGAATCTGAAAAGAGAAAAGGTGCCTGCGAAAAACTGCTTATTTTCAATCGCTTACAACTCTATCCGTTCAGTCTTCCCCCATCGTCCGGTGGCATTCGGCAAGTTCCCAATTAAACTGTCCCCTGAGTTTCCGGCCCATTCCTAAGGGCGACTTTGGCGGTGTTACTGACTGGGCCGGAAGAAGGCTGCGAAATGTGTGGAGGTAGGGCTCCGATTCGGCTATTTTTCGCCACTGATGTTTTTGCCAAAGATGAAGCCGAATTCCAGCACGCCTCTGAACTGGTCTGCATCCATTCCCGTCTTGCCAAACACACTTCCCGGCGTGTAGCTCGTAGCGTGCACCCATGCGAGATCGCTGCGAACGTAGATGCCTCCCTTTTGGTAGGTCGGCGTTGCAGTAAAAGTAACGCCTCCGCTGCCCGCCCCATAGCCCAGCAAGTTGACCGATCCGTCGGTAGCACTTCCCGAACTTGTGAGATATTCCAGGCGTGCCGGAAGCGAGAAGCCGCTTTTGAATGCGTAGCTGGCATTGATCGCGCCGCCGGTCGAGGATGTGCCCTTCGGCACGCCCACCTTCGCGCCAGTCGGCAGCTTGCTGTACTGGAAGTACGGCGAAATGATCCATGGGCCCTTGGTGTACGTATAGATCACAGCATGCATATAGCTGTTGTTCTGCACCGGCGTGGCCACCGTTTGATAGGCGGTCTGCCCAAGGTTCCCCATTCCGTCGTAAATCAAGGCATGAGGTCCCTTCGAAAAGGTCACTGAGCCCGAGAGCCACGAGTAGCGGTTGGAATAGTAACCGTCGTTCCAACTGACCGCGCCGGATAGGTACTTACCCAGGGTTTGGTTCACCTGAATGCCGCGATTGATGGCGTTTTCCTGGTTCCAGACGATGCCGCGCTCGATATTGAAGTTCTGGTAGGTAAAGGTGGATTCGGCGCCCATCAAAGTGGGTAGAGAGCCGATAAGGAACTGCGTGTTCTTCGCCGCCTGCAACTTCAGGTAGGCGACCGGAACAGGCCCGTAGAAATTGTTCACGGTATTCTGGACATTGGCAAACGGCACGCCGAGCGTTGGCATCGTATAGACGCCCGCCTGGATGAAGTACTGAAGCTTGCCATCCGCTTTTTGAATGAAAATCTCTCCGTTGCTCAGAGTGGCTTGCGCACTGTCGTCTCCCGGCACGGAATTTGTCTGGAACACCGAAAAACCAGTGACAATACCGTTGACGGACAACTTGCCCAACGGTCCCGCATCGAAGGTCGCCGGCGGCAGCCACACCAGCGGACCCGTGAGAACGAAGGTGGAGAGTGGGGCGGGTGGTGCATCTGCGGGAGCCGCGGCGGCCGCAGGCTGATCGGCCGTGGCGGGGGCAGTTGCCGACATTGCTGCGGCGGGGGCCGCTGGCGCGGTCGATGGGGTTTGGGCGCCGACGGGCATCGAGATTGCGGAGATTGCGGTGATTGCCATGGCTGCGCCAGCAATCGATTGCAGGAAGCGATAAGATTTCGGGTTCATCGGCACTATTCCTCCAAAGAAAAGGGTGGGTGGTAGGACTCGTTGGGGATCGAATCAAAACAAGCAGAATCAATTGTTTAGTCCGCACAATCTGGTTCCGGCGCAGGCCCCTTGGTCTGTCGCCGGAGAATTTGTGCACAACTATCCTGGAGGGGAGTTTCTCTCCTCTTATGCTTTTCCGGTCATTGCGGTTGACCTAAGTAATGCAAATGGCACATAAGGAATACGTGAAGATTGCAAAAAGAAATACTTATCTAAGCCCCTCTTTTTTCTTTATCGTCAAACTCAGGCCATCGCTTGATCCGAAGAACCGAGCCATTCCACACGTCAGCGGGCGGAGGTCGTTGTTGACTCAATCCGTTCAAACGACGCCTGATAGACTCTCTCTAAAGCCACCTCTGAATTGAAGCGCCTTAAGACTCAAAAAGGGGTAGGCTGGGCCTGCGGTTTGTTTCGCGGAGGACCGCTGCGAATGCAGGCGCACCTTGGTCGCACTTTTCTGTTTATTCCGCGCGGTATTGCGGGTGGAGGTTGGTTGGCTGGAAGCTACATTCCTGTTCGCTCGGCTCTCGCCGCAAGGCGCGCGCGAACGCTACGCGTGTTGCTGTTCGCACTGGAGTGCGCGCTGGGGATGCTTGCCGTGATTCTGGCGGCGGCGTTTACCGAGTGGTCCCGATGGCTGCTTCCAGTCGCGGTGCTTCTCTATCTGCTCATCGTGGTTGCCACCGCGCTGCTCAGCGGATTTTGGCAAGCGGTCATCGTGTCGCTTTTCGCCGTTGGTGTCCAGGCTTACCTCTCTGCCCGGCAGGCGAACTTCAACGCCGCCGCCTATCCCGTGAATACGGTCACTCTGGTGGTATTTGTGCTGGTGGCGCTCACCGTGAGCCGGTTATCGGCGCGCGTTACAAATCACGCCCGCGAAGCCGAATCCAGGGGTGGGCAGATGCACGATCTGTACGAGTTCACGCGCCGCACACTGCAGATGAACCTGCATGTAGAGCCTGGCCCGCAATTGGTAGAGTTGGTCCACGAAATCTTCTCGCTGGAAGCCGTTGCAGTGTTCGATGCCGACATGCACAACGTATATCAAGCGGGCTTTTGGAACATCGACCCGCAGGAGATGGCGCGCAACGTTTACTACTTCGGGACCACGGACGACGACCCGGAGACCGGGGTAGGGCGCCGTGTTGTCCGGCTGGGGACCGTGCCAGTTGGAAGCCTTGTTGTCCGCGGCGATACTACGCCGCTGGTTAACAATGCCATTGCATCGCTGATCGCCATTACCTTCGACCGCTATCGGGCCTTCGCCAACGAGAGCCGGATCGAAACAGAACGCCGCACCGAGCAACTGCGCTCAACCGTGCTGGATAGCCTGGCGCACGCATATAAAACGCCGCTGACGGCCATTCGTGCAGCTTCAACCGGCCTGGGAGAAATGGGCCACTTGTCTCCAGGTCAGGCCGACCTGGTTGCATTGATCGATGAGCAGACCGGCCTGCTGAACGAGTTGACCAATCGGCTCCTCACCACGGCCCGCCTCGATGCCGGCGAAGTTGCGCTGCACGCCTCACCGGTGGGCGTTGCGTCGATGGTCGAAGAAGTGGTGGCCAGCCTTGGTGACCGGCTGGCGAGCATGAAAGTTATCATCAAGCTGGAAGAAGACGATATGGTTGTCGCCTGCGATCGCCAGCTGATGGTCATGCTGCTCACGCAATACGTAGACAACGCCTGCAAATACTCTATTTTCGGCACCGCCATTACGATTCGCGTAGTGCGTTCGCGAGCGGAGGCCATCTTCTCCGTGCATAGCTTCGGCCCGGTAATCCCCATGGCGGACCGGGAGCGCATATTCAACCGGTATTATCGATCTTCCACCCAATCGAATCGCGCCGCTGGTACGGGAATCGGGCTGAGCGTGGCAAAGCGTGTCGCGGTGATTCACGGCGGTTATGTCTGGGTAACAAGCGAAGAACAGGAAGGGACCACGTTTTTTGCGGCGATCCCTGCCCCGATACAGAAGAGGAAATCCCTATGAACGCACAGGCAATTCGTATTCTTGTAGTCGACGATGAATCCGCCATCCGCAGAGCGCTGCGGCCCCCGCTTCTCGAACTCGGTTTTCAGGTTGCCGAAGCCTCGCGCGGGGAAGAGGCGCTGCAAATGATGCGCACCACGCAATTCGATGCGGTTCTGCTCGACGTGAATATGCCCGGCATTGGCGGTGTGGAAACATTGCGCCGCATCCGTGCGTTTGCTCCGCGGTTGCCTATCCTGATGCTCACCGTGCGCGACAAGGAGGAAGAAAAGGTGGAGGCTCTCGACCTGGGCGCCGACGACTATGTCACCAAGCCCTTCAGCACGAAAGAACTCATCGCCCGCATCCGCGCGGCCATTCGCCGCGTAAAGTCGCCCGTGCGTTCGGAAGATGCGCCCATTGAGATTGGGGAGATTCGCCTGGAGCCGGTCAAGCGCAACGTAACCAAGGGCGGCCAACCCGTGCATCTGACGCGCAAGGAGTTCGACATTCTGCATTGCCTGATGAGCCGCGCCGGCCGCGTTGTGACCTATGCCCGCCTGCTGAGCGCTGTGTGGGGCGCAGATTGTCGCGAGGAGGTGGAGTATCTGCGCACCTTTGTGCGGCAGCTCCGCAAGAAGATTGAAGACGACCCTTCCAATCCGACTTATCTGCTCACCGATGTGTATGTCGGATACCGCTTTGCTGACGCCCAGATGTTCCAGGAGGAAACTGCCACCGGCGTTTCCCATGCGGAGCCATCGGAGCCACCGTCGGGAAGCACCTCTTAACTCGGTGTCTCAGAATCTTGCGAGAGGCCACGCTCACTTTGGTTCCGCTTTAGGAGGCAGCCGGGCTTTCCACTACTGCTTTGGAGAGGTTTCTGGGCCGATCTACATTCACACCGTGGGCCAGCGCCATGAAATAAGAGAACAGCTGCAGGGGGATGACCTCCGCAATGGGAAGCAGGTACTCCGAGGCCGGTTCGACGAAAACGCAATCGCTCACCAGGGCTGCGACTTCTTCATCGCCGGAGTTGGCAACGGCAATAACCTTTGCGCCCTGAGCCTTCATATCGCGTAGCAGCTGCAGCGTCTTTTCATAACGGACAACTGAGGCATCGAGGGTGCGATCGACGGTGGCAAGAACCACCAGCGGCACCGTGTCGCTTACCAGCGCGTTGGGCCCGTGCTTCAACTCGCCCGCCGGATAGCCCTCTGCGTGGACGTAGGAGGCTTCCTTCAGTTTTAATGCACCTTCGCGGGCGATGGCGTAGTGGATTCCGCGGCCGAGGTAAAGGAAGGTGTTGGCGGTTTTGTACTTGGCCGCCAGGGCAGCCATCTGGTCGCGCCAGCCATCGAGTTGCGCTTCAATGCTGCCGGGCAGCGCCTCAATTTCCAGTATGTGCAGGTCCAAAGTTTCGGCATCGAATCTGCGCAGGCGCGCGCCTTCGTATAGAGCCAGCAGATACAGCACGGCAAGCTGGCAGGTAAAGCTCTTGGTGGCCGGAATGGCCTTCTCGACGCCGGCTGCCAGGGGCATGGAAACGTCCGCCTCGCCGGCCATGGTGGAGGCCGTGGCATTGGTGATGGCAAGGGTTTTCTGTCCGCGCAGGTGCGCTTCCCGCAGGGCCGCAAGTGTGTCGGAAGTCTCACCTGACTGCGAAAGCACAAGGACGCTGGGATGGCGCACGTCGCCAGCAGCATTGCTGCCGCGGCAACTGTATTCGCTGGCATACTCCACATCGACGGCCAGGCCGCAGAGGTCTTCAAGCAAAATCTCAGCGGCCAACCCGCTATGGCGGCTGGAGCCTGAGGCGGCAATCAGAATCTCGCCCTCTGGGATGGACCAGCCAGCCAGCATGGCCGCAACGTCGGGCTTGAGGGAGTGATCGGCAAGATAAAGCTCGAGGGTATGGGTGAGCGCCTGGGGCTGCTGGTAGATTTCGCGCAACATCTCGTGATCGAAGGTAGGCATGTTTCCTGTTCCGAACTCAATTCTCGATGGAGTATTGCTTACATGTTCGATCATACAGCCAGTATTTGATCAGCGTATTGACTGATTTTAAGAAAATAATGGGAAAACATTCACAAAATTCGAAAAATGAGTTGCATGCCTCTACGGCAATGGGATTAGAATCGGTGCGGTATGGCCGAATCAATTAATCGTCGTTCGGAACTGATCATTAAGTTTTTGCTCCGAACCGGAACCGCAACCATCGAGGAAATTCTCGCCGTTGCGGGTTCCTCAGCGCCAAGTATCCGCCGGGATCTGGCACGGCTGGAGAACCGAGGCCTCATCCGGCGCACCCATGGCGGCGCAACTCTGGTTGAGCCGCTGCTCTACGAGCCATTCCGTTACGATAGCTCCTTTCTGGCGCGCGAGCAACGGTTTGCCGAGGAGAAGCGCCGCATCGGCCTGGCGGCGGCCGAGCTGATTCAGGCCAACGAAACTGTGGGTCTGACGGCCGGCACAACCACCACCCATATTGGCCGAAGCCTGCGCCATCGCGAGAAGATTCAAGTAGTTACCAATGCCATCAATATTGGCATGGAGTTGTGTAATCAACCTGGAATCCGTACCTATCTTACCGGGGGCGTGGTGCCCTGGGCCTGGTCATTTTCTCTCACCGGGAGCGCCGCACTCAACTTTCTAGACGATGTCTATATGGATAAAGTGTTTCTCAGCGTCACGGGTTTGGAACCTGAACGGGGAGCCACTACTCTGGAGACCGATGAGGCGCTGGTCATTCGCAAGATGCTGAAGCAATCCAAACAGGTGATTGTGACCGCCGACTCGAGCAAACTTGGCAGGGTCAGCCCTGCCTTTATTTGCCCGGCCAACGAAATCCACATTCTGATTACCGACCACGGCGCAAGCAAAGAGGCTCTTGCCCCCTTTGAACGCCAGGGTATTCGGATCATTCGAGCCTGATTCGCTCAAATCTCTGGATCGATCCGACCGCCATTCGGTTTCTGGATTAGAAGAAATCCTATGATTTCCTATTGCGCCGGCATTTTTTGGTGATTTACGGAAATCTACGTCATAAATTGCTGAAAAATGACACATTACTCCTGTTGCCCAGAGGCATGAAATCCATAAATGGCACAGTTTTCCTCAAAACTTTGATCGTTTCGCCCTTTATTTTTCATTTCTTTATTGCATTCCATATGCCAATGGTCCTATTGTGTCTGCACCGTGAATTGCAACAGCCAGCGCGTACCGAAAAATTAAATCTGGATCGATTCGCGGTTCTCGTGACGCAATACCGAGTCCGGCCTTGACAGCCAAGAGCTGGGCCAGTCAGACCACTTGAAGCACTTTTTTGGAGAAGCGTGATGCAGACACAAGCGGGTTCAATGCGGAGTTGGGTTACCGGGGCGCCTCTGCCCCTGGCCTGGCCCTCGAGCGTGACCTTGCTCACGACGTTTTCTTGCCTTTCTGACCTACCCTCCCTGAAGAATTTCCAGCAATCTTTCTCAACCACCATCCCAGAATCCTCCTGCCTCTATGCACCTGCGTCGAGGCACCCACTGAGTTTCACAAAGAGGTGTGAAGGCAATGATTGAAACCAATCGACTTTCCAATCGCTCGTGTTCAGGCCAACGAGTCAACCACGCCTTGAATGGCTCCGCGAAAATCGGATGCATTATCAAAGAGCGTGCTTACCTGTTCCTGGTGTTCGCAATTGCGCTCATGCTGTCCCCGATCGTGGGGCACGCGCAAGAACTGGCAGCAACCCTTACCGGGTCTGTCACCGATACTTCCGGTGCTGTGATCCCACATGCCTCGATCAAGATCACGCTGAACGGTGTCAATGGAACGGCGCGCGTAGAGGAATCGGATGGCAGCGGTAACTATGTTGCTTCCAACCTCACCGCCGGCACCTATTCAATTATCGTGACAGCGCCGGGCTTCGAGACTTACCAGGGCAAGAACATCGTCCTTAACGTTTCGGAGAAACACGCCTTCAACGCGCAATTGAAGGCCGGAGCCGTCAGCACCACGGTGACCGTCGAAGACAATCCTGTTTCGGTTGACACTGAGACCAGCGCTCAGTCCGGCACGATTTCCGGAGAGCAAGTCCGGGAACTGGAGATCAACAGCCGCAATTTCGAGCAGTTACTGACTCTCCAGCCCGGTGTGGTAAATCAGCTCGGCGACGAGCCCAACGCCGGTGGCATTGCCATGTCCGTCAACGGCGCGCGCTTGAATGCCAATAACTGGACGGTGGACGGGGCCGACATCAACGACTCCGGCTCCAACGCCACGGTCGTCAACCAGCCCAGCATGGAAGCCATCCAGGAGATCACCCTGCAGCGCGGCAACTACGACGCCGGCTTCGGACGCTCGGGCGGCGGCCAGATTCTGGTGGCCACGCGCAACGGTACAAGCACCTTCCACGGCGAAGGGTACGAGTACGTCCGCACCACCGACTTCGATGCCAACGATTGGCTCAACAAGAGAAGCGTATATCATCAGAACGTCTATGGGTTCGTTATCGGTGGCCCGATCTACATCCCGAAGGCATATAACACGGACAAGAAGAAGACCTTCTTTTTCTGGTCCGAGGACTGGCACAAGATCAATCAAGCGGGGAGCAGCGTGGTGCTTACTTCTCCGACCACTGCAGCAATGACCAATGGAAACTGGTCGGCGCCTTCTCCAGGCAAGGATACCAACGGGAATCTGCTGGCGCCATATATTCCCCAGGGTCCCCCGGGGTGCGTCACTTCGACCGTCAATCCTGCCGACAACAGCTCATCAGGTACCGTCAACGTAAGCATGGCCGGATGCGTAAGCCAGAACGCCCAACTCTACATCAAGGATGTTTTTGGCCCCAATACCAATGCTGCCGGAGCGGTGACAATCAACCTCCCCGCGCAGAACAATTACCGGGACGATATCGTCCGCATCGACCACTACTTCAACGACAAGGTTCACTTTTACGCACGCGGCTTGAACGACATCATGCCGGTAACCGAGCCGATGGGTCTGTGGGCGGGCAACAACTACCAGAATACGGCGGCGGCTTCCGTGGATTCACCCGGCAAGAACGTGGTAGCCAACCTGACCTATGCCATCTCGCCCAAGATCGTCAACGAATTCGAATTCGTGTACGCGCAGGGCACTTACTTTTCTCAATTCGAGGCCAACCAGTTCGCCAA
>JBELAI010000200.1:0-11371 GCA_049508975.1 Occallatibacter sp.
CAACCGATACGGCGGTTGTTCTCATCTATAACATGCTCGCGGTGAAGGATTTCTCCGCTGCCATCGCCAAAGTGAATCGGCCGTTGCTATATGCGTATGAACCGTTCACGCAGTCGACCGCGGATCTGCTCAAGGCGAAGCTTGGAGATGATGCGCGGCTGGAAAAATTTGACGATGCCGGGCATGCTTTGTTCGTAGACGATGCCGACAGGTTTAATCAGCTTCTGGAGAAATTCGTCGAAGGATTACGCCTAGCCCCCCGGACGAACTAGTCGCACCCTCTCGCTCCGCACCGTTGACCGGGGAGCCGATCAGGTCGCTGCTGGAGATCGGAGAGGTCGGATTGAACGGAGGCGGCTCCTGCCCCACGGCCGCCGAGTACGACCAATCGTTCTCGAAAAGACGGTGGACCTCGCGCAGAATCTGCTCGGTGCCCCCATAAGGTGAGAATCGGGGACCCCATGAGATGAAAATATCGCGACAAATTGACGCATAAGATGAAAACGCCGACACTTCCCACATGCCGATATCTCTGGAGTTAGCACGCCGTGGCAGTTCAACGGTTTGGCGACTTCTCGTCCAAGTGACGTCCCCGAAGAGGACTTTTGGACAACCGAGGAGCAAACGGTGGCTCGACGAGCGTTGCATCGGGATCTTCCGGCACATATCGTCCCGCGTACTCCCTCCCCTGCACCCTAAAGACGGTAAGAACAGAGAGCAACAAAACCATCGCCTTCGGGTTACCACTCCTGCTTGCAGAGGACGCCACAGGCTGCACCCGTCGTGTCTGATGGACGTCGACCATGAGACACTATTTAGACCCATATGAGATTTCTTACACCCCTCACTTTCTTCGCACCCTCATTGCGTCTATCCATCTGAGAGGCGAATAATGGCATCTTCCACTCTGTTCACGCCCAGTTCTGTCCGCTCCAGATTCACAACCGTTCTCTGGATTTCCCTTGGTCTCACTGCGCTGTTTGTCTTCATCACTTCAGAAGTTCTTCTCGTCACCGATTACCACATGTACCATGCCTATCGGCTGCAGGTCATCGCCGACCGCCATCTCCTCATCCCCCATACGCTCTCCGGCGTCATCGCTCTCCTGGCCGGTCCTATGCAGTTCTCGTCGCGCCTTCGCCAGCGTCACTTGAAATTCCATCGGGTCCTCGGCCGCATTTATATCGTGTGCGTCTTTGTCGGTGCCTTGACCGGGATCGCCCTCGCCTCGGGCCGCCCCGGCCTGCCAGGAACCTCCATGCAGGCCGCCGCCTGGATCGTCTGCACCACCGCCGCCTTCATCACCGCGCGCAATCGTCAAATCGTCCAGCATCGCCAATGGATGATTCGCTCCTATGCAGTCACGTTTACTTTCGTCTCCAGCCGCGTGCTCAATCTCTGGCCTCGCTACTGGAGCCATCTTGGCGACACCCTCTCCGCCGTCGGCGTCATCGCGTTTACGCTCGTTTCCCTCCTTGCCGTCGACCTCGGCCTCAATTGGCGCGAGCTCACCACCCGTCGTTCCTGATGGTCCCCGGCTGTGAGAGCTATCCAATGAAACCATTCGCGCCAGTCGCCCTTCCGACACTCCTCCCCGTGCGAGACGCAGTTTTCATCTCCGGTGCTGAGCCGCATAGCTTTTCTGAGCGTCCAACAAGGGGCTCAGCAAGTTCGGAAACGGAACCCTGAATCAAATGAAATTGCAGAAAATTAATATCGGCATCATCGGTGGCGGAATTGGCGGCGTTGCCGCGGCGGTGGCACTCCACCGCGCGGGCATTCAAGCGACAGTCTATGAGAGGGCTACCGAGTTCCGTGAAGTCGGCGCGGGTATGATGCTCTGGCCCAACGCCACGCGAGTTCTAAAGGAATTCGGCCTGCTTGAAAGGGTAGCGGCATCGAGCGGTTCAACCCAGCATTTTCTTGTTCGCTCCAGTGCGGGTACGATCCTGATGGATATTGGGCTGGGCCGGTTTGAGGTGCCCGCGCTATGCACACGCCGCTCGGACCTGCTGGATGCGTTGCTGTCGGCACTCCCGCCCGAATGGATCCGCCTCGGCCACGACTTCGAATCCTTCGAGCAGCGCAAAGCCTGCGTCAGAGTTAACTTCTCCGGAAGTGAGTCCGGAGGAGGTGTCTCTGCGGAACACGACTTCGTTATCGGCGCCGATGGCGTCCGCTCGCGCGTCCGTTCCCAGCTTTTGGGAGTCCACGAACCCATCTACCGGGGCTACACCATCTGGCGCGGGCTGGCGCGTCTTAGCGGCGCTGTTCCGTCCGGCTCGAACAGCGAAACTTGGGGACGAGGAAAACGCTTTGGCATCCTCAATACCGGCGGCGACCGGTTCACCTGGTACGCCACGGCAAACACCGATTCGGGCCACATCGATGCTCCCGAAGGGCGTCGGGGTGAACTCCTGCGAATGTTCGCGGGCTGGCACAAACCGATAGAGCGTCTGATCGGCGCGACGGACGAGGGCAGCATCCTGAAAAATGGCGCTTACGATCTCGCACCCTTGAAGCGCTGGGGACATGGACGAATCACGTTGCTCGGCGATGCTGCCCATCCGTGTACGCCAAATCTCGGATTGGGAGGTTGCATGGCTCTCGAAGACGCGCTTGTCCTTACGAAATCATTCTGCAAAGAGCCGTCTCCCGAATCAGCTCTGCGCCGCTACGAATCGCTGCGCCGCGGGCGAACCCGTCACGTACAGCAACGCTCGCTTCTGATGGGCCAAATCGGGCAATGGGAGAATCGGCTCGTCGCGGGCGGACGCCAAATGGTGACCAGTATGCTTCCGCCCGAGATTTTTGAACGTAATTTAAGAAGAGTCTATTCTTATGCGACGTAGAGTCTTGCCCCGCCTTCTGTATCGGGATCGCAGTCTGACTTCGATGCGGCGGTTCATTACTCAACCACCCTACGAGGAGAAAATGAATCGAAAACAGCCAGGTCTTCGCGCACCGTTCCTGCCGATTCTCGTGTCTGCCTTGTTTGCGTTGCTATCGCCTCTGGCGGCCCAGCAAACCGAACTGAAGTTGGATCCAGCGAAAACGAGAATCGACTGGACCCTCGGCGCTACCTTGCATGAGGTGGAGGGCACCTTCCGGCTGAAGTCGGGTGATATTGTGTTTAACACCAAGACCGGAGAAGCCAGCGGACAACTGATCGTTGATGCTACGAGTGGTGACAGCGGGAACAAAAAGCGTGACGCTGATATGAACAAAAGTGTTCTGGAGAGCGCGAAATATCCGGAGATCGTTTTTTCTCCTAAGCACGTTACCGGATTCGTGCCTGGTCAAGCATCGTCAACGGTCCAACTGGCCGGGACGTTCACCATCCACGGCGCGTCCCACGAACTCACCCTTACGGTGCCCTACACCGCGAACAACACATCCGTCGAGGCCCACACCAAGTTTCCGATTCCCTTCGTAGAATGGGGCATGAAAAATCCCAGCAACATGTTCCTAAAAGTCGATAAAGTAGTGCAACTCAGCATTAACGCAGTCGGCGAACTGCAATCCTCCACCCAACCATCCGCGAGCCGCTAGCCATTGCCAAATGGGCTTGCAACAACCGCGACAAGGTGTGCAAGGACAGCGGCACAGGATTCATGGTGACTAACCCAAGCACCAACTCGGTGAAGACAGGAGATCCTACGTTAGAGGAACACGCACGGTTGCAGAGGAGCGCCTCAAGCTTGAGTTTCAGAACAGCGTGCCGATTCCGTCGCGACGGATACCTGCCCGATACGCAGATCGAAGCGGTAGCCGCGTGGGTCGTGGGCCGGCGCTTGAGTGTGCATCGTGATTAAGCAGAATTCCGAATGACAACTAACCCCTGGGCTTCCGATCATTTTAAGAGCGGCCGCTTCTTCAATCCAGGAGTGACGCCACAGAGCTTCGCCAAATTCCTTAAGTGGTTCACTCGTCGCAAGATAGGTCCATGGCGCAGATTCGTCACCACGCCTCCAGGAGCAAGGCCGGCTGATCGCGTCAGCGGCAGCCAGCTTCGCGTTACGTTTGTGAACCACTCGACATTTCTGCTGCAGAGCGAGAGCTTCAATATACTCACTGATCCTGTGTGGTCCGAGCGGGTCAGTCCCGTTTCCTTTCTCGGTCCCCGGAGGCACCGTAATCCCGGAATTCTTATCGAGGATATTCCTGCCATCGACTGCATTCTCATCAGCCACAATCACTACGATCACCTCGACATGCCCACGTTGAAGAGACTGGCGAGCCAACACCAGAGTGCGGTGTTCTGCCCGCATGGACTTGCAGGACTCGTGGCCAGGGCCGGATTCGAGGAGGTCTACTCGCTCGACTGGTGGCAACTGCATGCGTGGAAAGGCTTACGCCTTCACTGCGTGCCGGCACAGCATTTTTCTTCCAGAACGCCCTTCGACAGGAACCGCACGCTTTGGTGCGGATGGGTAGTTGAATACGCCGCTGGGCCGGTTTACTTTGCCGGCGATACAGGTTTCGGCAATCACTTCGCCGCCATCAACGCGCAGGTCGACGCTTTCCGTCTCGCCCTGCTCCCTATTGGTGGGTTCAAGCCTGAGTGGTTCATGGGACCACTACACATGACGCCGGAGGAAGCCGTCGAAGCCCACCGCATTTTGAACTCTCAGACCTCGGTCGCCATGCACTTCGGAACTTTTGCACTCGCCGATGATGGCGAAACGGAACCCACCTGCCGCCTAAACGCATGTCTGGGCGGGTCGCAGGATGCAAGCGAATTCTGGACCATGAGTGAGGGCGAGTCTCGAAACGTACCTCGGTCCGCGACAAACCGTTCAGAGTCGCCCGGGATTTGATGGCAGCGCCATTAGTCGCTGATGGGCCATAAACCGGCATGTCCCGCAGCCCCGGCTATCCCGCCGGAAGCGGCCGCCCGGGGAGCCGCCTGGGCATACTGCCAAACAACCGTTTCGTCAGATGGCTCTCCGCCAGCAAGAGCCAGTAGTAGCGGGCATGTTTCACCAGCCGTCCTCCGGTCATCACCAGCCGTTGCTGCAGACTCGTCAACGACCAGTTCTCGATACCACCCGGCAGAGTCAGTCGCCGCCACAGGTTGTAGGCGAGAACGCTGAGCCACAACCGCACCTCATTACCCCGGAACCGATGGCAGGACAGCCGCGTCATCTTCACCGCCTGCTTGCCCTCCTTGATCCATTGCTCTGCCTTGCCGCGCTTTCTCTGCGGAACACGACTTCGTTATCGGTGCCGATGGTGTCCGCTCGCGCGTCCGTTCCCAGCTTTTGGGAGTCCACGAACCCATCTATAGACCTGAACCTTCTCTCACCCAATTGCCATGAAGCAACCACTGTCAAATGTGATGGATCGGCGGACTTTGGGTGTATACATAGCCATGACCTTCCTGCGCCGCGTCGTAATGCTCTCTCGCAGCCGCAAGTTTGGCCGGTATCCGGAGGCCAGATGGGCGAATTGGGCCCTTGGGACAATTCAAGCCTCCATCGCTTCGCTAGTGCTGTTGTCGCTGGTGCATCTATCGCGGGCCTTCGCTGCGAATCCTGACTTGGAGACTGTGCTGACTGGCTCGCGCCAGCATATTGAGAAATTGGACTACCGCGTGACCGGACGACTGACACGGGTGGAAGGTAATGGCAAGCGCGCAAGCTACAAGTTCGTCGCCAAGGCCCACTGGTTTCCCGATGGTCTGCGTCTGCTGTGCGAGATCGCTGGACCTGGCTCAGAGAAGACGCGTCTTCTTCTGCATATGAACGTGAGTGGGCACGTGACTATCGAGGCGGTACTTCCTGGCGGGAAGACCGTTAGCGTGTTGCCATTCGAGCGTTGGAACGACTCACTAGTGGGAACAGACTTCTCGTACGAAGACATGGTAGAGAGCCAGTTCTTCTGGAAGAATCAGGAACTCCTGGCACCGGAGAAATACGGAGCACGGGATTGCTTTGTCCTTAAGAGCATGTCCGGCTCTCAGGACCAGACTTATTATGATTCGGTAACATCCTGGATTGACCGCGGCATTTTGTACCCTGTGCATGCAGTGAAGACGCTTCGCGGGACCGGACAGCAGAAGGAATTCATTTACTATGGACTGCGGCAAGTCGGCGGCGTTTGGTCAGCGACGCAAGTGGAGGCGAAGCTGCAGGGCAAGCCAGGCTCCTCGATTCTTGTAATCGAAGGGGGCTCAGTAAAGGCAAAGCTTGGACGCAAGGACTTTGATATCAGCCAGTCCAGCGCTCCAGGAGAGAAAGTGAAATAGATCGAATCGTTTAGTTAGGCTGTTGCGAGGCACTGTGCTGTCACTGAAGCATCCACGGTGTTCACCGTCATCGGATAAGCTCCTTTTCAGACGTTGTCGGGGCCCCATATAAGCCAAAGGGCCACCAATTCCAGTCGCCGGCAAGCTGCAATAGTGCCGGCCCGACAACCATCCGCACCGCTGTAGCATCAATGAACACCGCCACGGCGAGCGTAAAGCCCAACATTTGGACGACCAGAAAGCTTCCCATAGTGAATGCTGCGAAAACGGCAATCATAATTGCCGCGGCGCTCGTGATGAGCCCGGCCGTCCGCGCCAGGCCCTCGATCACCGCTGATCTCTCGGATAGGCCGCGTCGCCGTTCTTCGAGGACTCGGGAGACCAGGAAGACCTCATAGTCCATGCTCAATCCGAAGACGATGGCAAACGAGAGAATCAGTACAATCGGGTATACAGTGCCGGTCGGTCCGTCGAGCCCAAAGAGTTTGCTACCGTGGCCTTCCTGAAAAACGACAACTAACGCACCGAATGAAGCGCCAACCGAGAGTAGATTAAGCAGAATTGCTTTGACGGCCGCAAATAAAGAACGTAAACCGATGAGGAGCGCCAGCAAACTCCCCAATACGACGCCAAGGACTACCCCTGGCAACCGCTCTTTTACTACCGAGTCATAATCTGCGTTGACTGCGGGAACGCCGCCGACGCGCAACACAGCGCCGGGCACGCCGGTCATCGCTGCGACGTCGGATGAACGCACCTCTCCTACCCATCGTATCTGTTCGTTGGGCGAAAGAGAGGTGCTGGGGAGCAACTCAATTAAGGTAGCTTGGCCATCGCTGCGAAGAAAACTCTTGCGGATTGACTCGGGCACATCGTCGACAGCATCCGCAGTGTCAGACATTCCCGTGAGGGTCGGGAGAGATAAGACCTCTTCCGCTCTAGGATCGCTCTGGAAGCGCTTCGTCAAGCGACTGACGGCAAGCCAGCCAGCCGGCGAGAGCGGCGGAGACTGCGGCGGCAACTCCAGCACCACTCGGAGGGACTGCACAATACCCGACCGCCCCATGTCTTGAAGCGTGTGCAGCGCTTGCACCGACTTGGCTGCGGCCGGGAACGAGCCATGGTCGGGAAGCCCGGGAGAGATTCTCCGCGCCTGGTAGGCAAGGATGAGTAGCGGAATCCCGGCGACAAGCAGAGCTGTCCAGGGCCGGCGGGTTATGGTGCTGCCCCACCGCACCCACCGATCACTCGCCCCCTGAAGGCTGTCCCGCGTTTTGAATCGTCGGGCTGGAAGACGCACTCTGGCGGCATTGATGCGCTGCCCTAGCAGACCAAGCACCCAAGGCAGAATGAATGTACACAGCATGACACTAAAAGCGGTTACCAGCAGGCCAGCTATCCCGATGGAGCGCAGTTCGTTGATGGGAACAGTCAGCAGCGCTGAGAATCCGATTCCAACTGTCGTTGCCGAGACTAGCAGCGTCCGCCCCGCTTGGCCGGCAGCAATATCGGCAGCATGGCCGGGATCATATCCCTCGGCCAATGCTTCGCGAAACCGACTCACCATCAGCAATGCATAGTCGATGCCCAAGCCAAGGCCGAGCATCGTCACCAGATTCTGCACCAGAATCGACAGGTGCAGATAATGCGCGAGTAGCGCAGCCGCACCCATCGCCATTGAGATTGAGAGCACTCCGACTCCCAGCGGCAACAGCGCGGCCACAAGGCTGCCGAAAGCCAGCAACAACAGCAGGAGAGTTACCGGCATCGCTCGTTCCTCGGCATGATTGACTTCATCTGCACTGACCTTGCGAAGATCGAAGGTCAGTGGCGTTTCACCCGTAATCTCCAGTTTGATATTGGGGTATTGCGACCTAAGCTGACCATCCATCCAGTCTGCTCTTGCCCTCAGTTTTGGGATCAACGCCTCGACGGTTTCATCGCGCAGGTCGAACCCGACGATGATCAAGGCTCCGCCATTGTTCCCAGTGAACAGAGGGTCTGGCCAATCCAGACTCGAGACGGCACCCGACACTCCAGGCACACTACGCAATGAACTGGTCAAAAAGGCCAATGCATCTGCGCCTTCTGCTGAATCCGGATCGGGAATACCGCTGATCACCAGAACGAGGGGGTGGGCGTACGGAGACTGGAAATGCTGCGCCAGTTCCAGGTCAACTCTTCCGGATTCTGCGCCCTTGATGTGAACAGCTGTCTCCAAGCGACGTTCGACTCGGTAGGAAAAGGGCAGCAGCGCAAGCGCCATGACAAAGCCCGACATCGCCAACCAGAATCGGCGACGAGCGGCATCTTGGCCATTCTTCAAGCTTGGCATTACGATGGAAGATCTACGTTCTTTGCTGGTCCGTCTGAGAGCAATGAAACGATCTTGGTGATCGGGCACACCCATGGTACAGGGCCAAACGGGATATTCATTGGGTTGCGGCCTTGAGCTTAGTTAACGATAGATGTGGGAAACTGCCCGTTAAGCCCTTGTCAATCGAGGGACGTGGCCGACGAAGACTTCGCTGTATGATTACCCGCCATTTACTCATCAAGAAACGAAGTAGGAAGCTCAAAGAGGACCATTAATGATAAACGATAGATACCTATCGGGACTGCCCCGACGTATCTCCTTAACGAATGACAGAATCATTTGGTCTTAAGCCGCCTGCACCCGATGCTGACACTCGTGCCTGGCTGCGCCCTCAAGGAATTCGGGACCTCGCATCTGGATTGGTCGTGCTGACAAATGATGCTGACCGCGGACAGGCGGTCGGTAGGCATAGCTCTCATCGTTTTTGCCATCATCCCTCTTGGCGACATGTCAATCGTTCTGGGGTCGGGCGGCTCGAAGTCGCGAGCGTTCTCAATTCATGGCGTAACCTGCGCGGCGATGCTTGTCGTTGGTCTCTTGTTGATCCATGTCATTTGAGAGAAATGCCTCTGACCGTTCCTTTCGACCGTGAGGATCGGATCGCGATCAGCCACTGCTGGAGTTGTCGATCCATTGGTCTTCGAAGACTACACCAACGCGTTCCTCACCGAATAGGTCGGCGTTCAGTTCGAATTCGTCCCGATAACAATAGCACTCCCGCTGTTCGTCGCCAGGTCTCAACCGATATTCGCTAGCTTGGTCGGCATAACTTGCGGTTTTAGTATCTCGCTCACGAGAAACAGGTCGGTGAGCAGAGCGCGAAGATGGATCGATGCGTTCAGGTTGTCGACCAATTGGGAGCTGATGGCGGGCTGTGCCAGAACCAGCTCGATGGCGGCAAGAGAATCGCGAGCGTCGCGATCGAGCACCGCGAAGAACGCCAAGTATTTGTCGGCTGGCTCAAGGCCTTCCTCTTTGACTGCCAGCGCACAAGTCTCGGAAAGCCCGGCCAGGGCTTTCACGCCGCGATGCAGGAACTCACGAACCTGTCCACCCGATTCGCTGCCTTGGTCACTGGGCAAACCCTGGGCCGCATAGGCCAGCATAAATTCGTAACACGCTTCCACAGCCTCACAGCGATTCCAGATCTCAGCCAGCATCGGTCAACCCCTCGGTCCGCGCTCCCTGGGCCCTCGCAGGTGGCGCAGACGTTTCGACTGCAGAAGTTTCGACCGGCCATCGTGCCGGATCGTGTTCTTTCAGATAAAAGTCGCGGTCCATCCAGCCGAAAATCATTGATTTCGTGATCGCACGCTTCTCCGGCCGGAGCCCGAAGTAGACGTGCATCATGATTAACGCGATCAACCCGACGCCTGCCAGCCCATGCAGCACGTACATCATCCCCCAAGTCATGTCGCTGAAGAGATACGGATTTCGGGGAAAGAAGATCGTACGAACACGAAACATCATGAAAACGCCGGTTACGATTGCCGACAGACCTGCGGCGATGATGGCGGTGTGGTAAAGCTTGTTTTCCAGCGGATATTTTGCAAACCTCTCCGGCAGTGGCGCGGCCTTCCCCATGAACCGCAACCCTCTTCTCCTCGCGTCCCGCAGGTCAATCCGGTCAGGCCATATCGACCAGAAGTCCATAAAGAACGAAGCATGGATGATGTGAAACACTATGGAAAGGGTCAGCACAGCTCCACCGATCCAATGGTAAGTAACCCAGTCAAACTGAACAACTACCTTCGGCAGGAACGCGGTAAATAGCAGCGTGAACATGGCAACCGCCATGATCCAGTGAAATGCACGGGCAGTCAGCGAGTGCCTCGGGACATGCTTGGGGATCTGGGCGGGCACGGGAGCATCATCAGGCGCGAACTGCTTAGGTTTCGCGAAATACCGAACGTAGATCGCATGGACAATAATGAAGAGCAATCCCGCGATCACCGCCACCCAAATCAAGAACCACGCAATGTGGATGGGAACAATTTTTCCCCACGGATCTATTGCCCATTGTAGGGGGTCCATGTTGCCTCCTCCACGCCTCCGATGGCGCGCTTCACCAGGTTTCTCATTAGCGGGATCTTGTACGCGTTGAACTGCAAGGGAACAGCTCCCTGCACCGCCAGTTTTCCAGCCATCTCTCCGGTTGCTGCATTCGGTGGTTTCCCCCGGACCGCATCTTCGACACCCTTCAAGCGCAGAGGACGAGCGGCGGCGCCGTTCACCGCAATGCGGATTCGCTCAATGCTGCCACTTGACACCACCATCGCGGAAGCGACGTTCAGCAGGGGAAAGTCCCACACGTTCCGGTCACGCACCTTCTCAAAATAGAATTGCGTACCGGCCCAGGTCGAAGGAATACGAATCGCCGTCAGTAGGTCCCCGGGGTGCAGGATGTGTAGTCGCGTGATGTCGATATCAGGACCGATAAAGTAGTCCTCGGCGTCCACTACGCGCTCACCTTTGGAAGTGCGAATCACGAACTTGGCGTCCAGCACGATAAGTGCGGGAGCCGAGTCAGAAGGATTCACCGCCACGCAGCGTTCCGCATGAAGAATCGCGTGTTCGCGGTTGCGTCCCTCTGGTGTGTCGGCATAGCAGATGTTGCCGCCGGCGCGGTAGCACGGCCAACCCGCGCGGTAATACCAGCAGCGCGCGTCCTGGGATACGTTGCCGCCGATTGTGCCCTGGTTTCTGATTTGCGGAGACGCCACTAACTCCGCGCTCTCCGCCAG
>JBELAI010000201.1:0-10969 GCA_049508975.1 Occallatibacter sp.
C
The DNA here is from genome assembly GCA_049508975.1 of Occallatibacter sp. Taxonomy (GTDB): domain Bacteria; phylum Acidobacteriota; class Terriglobia; order Terriglobales; family Acidobacteriaceae; genus Telmatobacter. Next base: position 2 of record JBELAI010000201.1, read on the forward strand.
CATGAAGCCATCGTAGTGCATCGGACGTCACCGGTCTCATTCACGATGACAGGACGAATGATTTAGTCTCCCTGTAGCCGGGCTGCAGCCTGGAGAACTCATCTGAATCTACGCAGGAGACCTGCATGCATCGCTTGCTCAACATCGCTTGCCTGAGCGCACTTATCGCCGGTACATCCATGGCCAGCAGTCAAACGCCGCCTTCTGCCCAGGCCGTGCCTGCACCGGTCACTACGCCGCGACCACCGCGGCCATTGCCGCCGACACGTGATCCGCACACACCCGGCTATGTTGAGGCAAAGGAGTTGCCCGACGGCGCGAATGCTCCAGAGAATGTCGATGGGAATTTCATCCTTGGCCCTACGCATACTCCCGCGCCGGAATCGTCTGTGCAGGAGGGAGTGCCGCAGGGAACGGTGATCGAGCTGACGATGACATCGGCGGATAGCAAGATCTATCCGGGCATTGCCCGGGAGCCGAATACGTTTGGCACGGTAGATCCAACCGATCCGGCCAAGTTGCTGGTGCCCACAAGCCATCCCGCTCCATGGACGCGCCATGTGACGGTGTACGTTCCTAAGCAATACGTTCCTGGGACGGCGGCACCTTTCATTGTCGGTGCGGATGGACCGGACCGCGGCCTCTTTACAGTGCTTGATAACTTGATCGCTGAACACAAAGTTCCGGCCATGGTAGCAATCTCCATCAGTAATGGAGGGGGAGATGCGCAGGGAAGCGAACGCGGGCTGGAGTATGACACGATGTCGGGGCTCTATGCGGAATGGGTTGAGAAGGAAGTGCTTCCACTCGTAGAGGCGCAGGCCCACGTGAAGCTGACTCACGATCCTGATAGCCGAGCGACAATGGGCGGTAGCTCAGGCGGCTCCTGTGCGTTGATCATGGCGTGGTATCACCCGGAATGGTATCACCGCGTTCTTACTTACTCGGGAACTTATATCAATCAGCAATGGCCTTATAACGCGCAGAGTCCGCACGGCGCATGGGAGTTTCATGAGCATCTCATTCCTAACAGCCCGGTCAAGCCAATCCGCATCTGGATGGAGGTTGGCGACAAGGACCTGTTCAATCCCAATGTCATGAGAGACAACATGCACGATTGGGTCGTCGCCAATGAGGAGATGGCCAAAGTGCTGGCAGCTAAGGGTTATCACTACCAATTCGTGTTTGCACGCGACGCAGGACACGTGGATCATGCAACGAAATTGCAGACTCTACCCGAGGCTTTGGAATATGTGTGGCAGGGGTATCCGATCGCGGCGGCAAAGAACTGAATGGGGTCGTTTGCCCCGCCTGAACAACGAGCTGAAACACCTAGGAAACATTGGCATGAAAAAGAGCCTGCTGTCCGCGTTACTGTTGTTTCTCACCGCTTCCGTCGCGTTGGCGTCCTCCGTCTTCACTACGCGGCTTGACGATCCAAGGGCGGTGTATCTCAACGCGCAGGATTTCGGCGCAAAGGCAGATGGGAGAGCCAATGACAGCGCGGCGATTCAGGCGGCGATTGATAAAGCTGCAAGCAGCGCTCACGAAGGCATTGTGTTTGTGCCATCGGGCCGTTACCGGCTTACGCGGACTATTTATGTGTGGCCAGGCGTGCGCGTAATTGGCTACGGTACGACGCGGCCCATTTTCCTACTTGCGGAGTCGACGCCCGGGTTTCAGAAAGGCGCGGGTGTCATGGTGATGTTCGCCGGCGCGGGGCCGAGCGAAATGACGCGTGCGGACAGGCGTGTTCCGTTCCCGCCACCAGGCACGGTGCCTCCGAACAACGCCATTGCAGATGCGACTCCCAGCACATTCTATTCGGCGATGAGTAACATCGATTTTGAAATCGGCGACGGCAATCCAACGGCCATTGCCATCCGATTTCATGCGGCGCAGCACTCGTATCTCAGCCACATGGACTTCCATATCGGCTCAGGGCTGACTGCGCTTACGCAGGTGGGCAATGAGGCTGAGGATCTGCATTTTTATGGTGGACGCTACGGCATTCTTACTGAAAAGACCTCGCCTGCCTGGCAATTCACGCTGATCGATTCGACGTTTGAAGGGCAGCGCGAGGCGGCGATTCGCGAACACGAGGTAGGGCTCACTCTCATCCGGGACACGTTTCATAATGTACCCACAGCGATTGATATCGATCCGGAATATTCCGACGAGTTATGGGTCAAGGATTGCCGCTTTGAGGGCGTCTCCAGGGCTGCCGTCATCATCAGTAACGAGAGGAGCCCGCAGACAGAGATTGGATTTGAGAATGCGGTCCTGACAGACGTACCGACGCTTGCCTTATTTCGCGAGAGTAAGAAAGCGGTTGCTGGGAAGGGCGCGGTCTACCGCGTCGCGAATTTCAATTATGGGCTGATTGTGCCGGGTGAGGGACGAATGGGCTCAATGGGCATGATCTATTACGCGGCGCCTTTGAGCACTTTGTCTTCGCCGCTTCCAGCGGCAATTCCCGCACTGCCGCCGACAGAAGACTGGGCCAATGTCCACACACTGGGAGTCACAGGAGATGGGACGACCAATGATACAGCCGCAATTCAGAAGGCCATCGATACGCATCGCGTGCTTTACTTTCCGGGCGGTCATTACGTCGTCAGCGACACAATCGCTTTGAAGCCCGACACAATTCTGATCGGGCTGCATCCGACTCTGACCCAGTTCGACCTGCTTGATTCAACGCCCGGATACCAGGGAGTGGGTGCTCCCAAAGCCGTGATTTCAGCGCCTGCGGGCGGCCATAACATCATAAGTGGCTTCGGTATTTATACGGGCGGCATCAATCCGCGCGCCGTTGCATTGCTTTGGAAGGCGGGTGCAGACTCACTGGTGGACGACGTGCGGTTCCTGGGCGGCCATGGCAGCGGCACTAATCCATACAACAACAATCACACAGCCGATCCCGATCTCGCCAAACGCTGGGATGGACAGTATCCGAGCCTTTGGGTGGCGGATGGAGGCGGTGGAACCTTCGCGGATATCTGGACTCCGAACACATTCGCTCAGTCAGGCTTTCTTGTTTCGAACACGAAAACGCCCGGCCATGTCTACGAGCTTTCCACCGAGCATCACGTGCGCAACGAGATCAAATTCGACCATGTCGAGAATTGGGATATCAACGCGCCTCAGACCGAGGAAGAAGCAGGCGAGAGCCCTGAATCGCTGTCGCTGGAATTCGATTGGTCGAGTAACATCACCGTGGCTAACTACCACGGTTATCGCGTCACGCGGTCGCGCGCGCCGTTTCCAGCGGCGGTGCGGCTGTATAACTCGAGCGATATTCATTTCCGCAACGTGCATGTGAATGCCGAGAGCGGATATGGCATCTGCGATGCGAACGGCTGCGGTACATTTTTGCGGGTCAGCAAATTCCCCTACGAAAATGCGGTTGAGGATGTGACGCATCACCTGGAAGTGCGCGAGAGAGAGTTTGCAGTGCTCGACATCCCGTCCCAGCCGAAGACGCCCGCGTTGGCGGATGCTTCAGCGGTTTTGGCGGCCGGCTCTAAGGTTGAAAAGCTTGAGGACGGTTTCTTCTCTATTTCCGGAGCGGCCGTGGACGCGACGGGGAAGCTCTATTTTGTCGATCACCATCAGCAGCGCATCTTTGGATGGTCGGAGGTAGAGGGGCTCACGATTGAGCGCGACAATCCGCTCGACGCTGTAAATCTGGCATTCGATAAAGCCGGCGACCTGCTCGTGGTTTCCTCTGACGGCCCGGAGGGTACGGTTTATTCTTTCCGGCCTGGAACGCTGGACGGGGAGATTACTGTTCTTGAACCGCAAGCGACAGCGGCCCATCCTGATGCTGTCGCGTTCCTTCCAGTTAACTACTGGAATAATGGCGAATTTGAAGACCAACTAGATTTCAACACGTTCACTTACAAAACGCTCTCCCAGATGTTTGCGGCGGATGTGTCGACTCCGAAGTCGCGCGAATATGTTTCGCCTGACGGCAGCGTGTTTCTGCCGGCGGGCCGCGTCTTTCAGCAAGGGCCTGCAACCGACTCCTCCGGTTGGCGGTTCTCGGACAATCTGGACACCTATGGCTTTATCCGCGCTGTGCCCGGGCAGAGGATTTATGTCAGCAGCGCCTCAGAAGATCGAACCTATAGCGCATTGGTCAACGCCGATGGCACACTGAGCGATCTGAAGCCGTTTGCGGAGCGCGGAGGCGAGAGCGTTGCAATGGATGCACAAGGCAACGTGTACATAGCCAATGGGCAGATCTTTGTCTATGACCCTACGAGCAGGTTGATCGGCCAGATCGACGTGCCAGAGCGCCCTATCGACATCGTGTTTGGCGGTGTTGATTATCGCACGCTTTTCATTCTTGCCCATCACGCGCTCTTTGCCGAGAAAGTGCGCTAGCTGCCGCATATATCATGGTCTTTCTCAAGGAGAAATTTGTGAAGCTGCTTACAAAGTTCAACCTGGTGCTGGTTGTTGTTTTTGGGCTGGGCATGTTTTTGATCGCCCACTACGCTTATAGCTTCCTGATGAACGATGCGCGACAGCAGGTGCTTGAACAGGCCCAGCTGATGGCTGCCAGCGCGAGCGCCACCAAGGACTACACGGTGGACCAGGTGAGCCCAATCCTTGAACAGACGCCCGAACACACGAGCGGCTTTCTCGCCCAGACCATCCCTTTTTATGCGGTGAATTCCACTTTCAAAAATCTCCGTTCAACTTATCCCGACTATGTGCTGCGGGAGGCCGCGCTCAACCCGAGCAACCTGGACGACCGCGCCACAGAGTGGGAGGTCGATCTGATCGATTACTTCCGCGACCACCCCAAAGAGACCCAGCACGTTGGCGAGCGGATCACTCCAACGGGGCCGGTGCTTTATGTTGCCGCCCCAGTGGTGGCTGCGCAGGGCTGCCTGCAGTGCCACAGCGAGGCCTCCGCTGCTCCGGCGGCAATGATCAAGCACTATGGATCGGAACATGGCTTTGGATGGAAGGCTAACGAAATTGTGGGGGCGCAAATTGTATCAGTGCCGATGTCAGTCCCGATCGCGCTGGCCGATCGCGGGTTTCACGATCTGCTGATTGGACTTGGAGCCATCTTCCTGCTGACGATTGCGCTGATCGATACGGCTATGTACTTTATCGTGATTCGCCCGCTGCGGCGAGTATCGAAAAACGCCGACATTATCAGCAAAGGGGAGATCGATTTACCGCCGCTCGAGATCAAAGGCAGAGACGAAATCTCGGAGGTCACCGCATCGTTCAATCGCATGCATACGAGCCTCATCAAGGCTTTCGAGATGCTGAACGGTTAGAAGCGGAAGGTATCTTTCACTGTTTCTTCGATCTTAGGAATGCGGCACGATCGGCATCGGACCCGATTTGCTTGGCGGCCTCACGGTAGATGAAATCCATGTCATCGGATTGAGCGGCCAGCTTCTTTACGACGAACTTTGCTACCGGGCCGATGTACAAGGCAAGCTTGCGCGTGACTTCTTCAAGGGGCGCGCTCAGAGGGCCGCTCGTCGTCGTTTGCTTCGGGAGCTGCGAGGATAGTGGGGATTGCTGGGCATTGGGGGTGAGGCGAGAAGTGGGTGCGAGCGGGTTGGGCAGCGGCATGGTGACCGCCGCGTCTGGGTCACTAGCTGATGACGCCTGTTGCAGGGCGCGCAGGAACTCTTCGGCGGTCTGGAAGCGGTCGGCAGGGTCTTTGGCTAGAGCTCGCATCACTGTGTCGGAGATGGCGATCGATACATGCTCGGCTACCTGATGCGGAGGCACCGGCATCTGGCTCATATGGCCCATCAATATCTCGTAGTTGGTCTTTCCGTTGATGGGGAGGATGCCGGTCAATAACTCGTAGAGCATAACTCCGACGGAATAAATATCTGAACGCGCCGTTGCCTCGCTGCCGTTCACCTGCTCCGGAGACATGTAGCTGAGAGAGCCGAGCAAGTATCCGGTTTGCGTGAGGTGGCCGGACTTCGCTTGAAAAGCTATGCCGAAGTCCAGGAGTTTTACCTCGCCGCCTTCGGTAATCATGATGTTCGAGGGCTTGATGTCGCGATGTACAACGCCCAGGCGATGAGCGTAGACTAGCGCCTGCAGGACCTGCGAGGTGTAGTCCACAACCTGCGAAAGCGAGATGCCCATCCTCAGTCGGCGATCGGCCAACGTCTCGCCGTGGACCAGTTCCATCACCATCGCGAGCTGGTTCCCGTTGTAAAAAGCGGTGTGGAGTGCGGCGATATTGACGTGGTTCAGCGTGGCCAGCGTGCGCACTTCGCGGTGAAATCGCTCCACCATCTCGGGCGTTCCCTGATCCGGGAGCAGGATCTTCATTGCTTCGCGGCGCTGCGAGATCAGGTGCCGCACTTCATACACGACTCCGAGACCGCCGGCGCCAAGCTTGGCCACGATCTCGTAATCGCCGATCTTCTCACCAGGTTCAAATGCCATGTTCTGTGGAGTAGTCTCTCGGGCTGCTAGCCGGTTTGAATCGAGTACACCCGATGATGACCTCGATCGTCAAGTTCTTGTGTTGGGTTCTTCTGAAAAGTGCCTCATTGGGCTTGGTTTGTGGAGCTCTGTGATGCCGGCGGCATGGAAGCATGGAAGCTTTCCGGAGGCCCGAGATAGCTGGGAAGAAGGTGGCCGTGAAAGAGCACGATTCGCTCCAACACGACGGCTGGATCGTCCATCCAGATCTTCAGCGTGTGATAGCCGGGAGAGGAAATCGAAAGTGGGACAGAGACTTTCCTGACGCCGTCGCTGACTGCCTGCGCCCAATCGCTTTCGGTGTTGTGCTCGAGCGCGTCAACAATGGTGCGAGGGCCGTCGTCCACCGAAACAGCGAAGCGCAGGCCGCGGCCTGGAACAAAATTGAGCGTTGGCGCAAGGACGGCCTGCAGATTGAAGCTGCCGGAGTCATAGAGGTAGACGCTGTATTGCAGGCTTGAATCGGAAGACATGTTGCTTGCAGCTGTTACGGGGAAGGGAGTCATGCCAGAATGCGTCTCACCAAAGCCCGGCAATTCTTCCCAATGTGCAGTGGCGTCCGCGGTGCGTGCAGTTGTGTGCGCGGCTTCGATTGCAACATAGCCGTCGCTCTCGATGAACCCTTTGGCATTGTCGCGGGTCACGTCTGCCAAGCGGAGTGTATCCAAGGGCAAAGATATCGGGGGCGTGCCGGCTTGAGTTATGGTAACTCTGCCGTGCGAGGATGCGGCGGGGGCGCTGGCCCAATCCACGTGCACCTGGATCGTAACGTCGTCATTGCCGACGGTGCCCGAGCTTTGGCTGACCACGATCCACGGATCGCTCGTGGCTATTTTGAAGTCCACAGGGGTCAGGCCGCGATTGAACAGTGTCAGGCCGCGGGTTTGCTGGGCTACTGAATCAAACTGACCAAGCGAGGGACGGAAGCCGGCGTTGTCATCGGTAGTTACGCCGATGCCGGCGACTTCGGCTGGCTGCACCTCTGTTACGGCGGGCATAGCATTGAGCGGAGGCTCGTTCCAGAACGTATAGCCGATGTGGGTCTGGTCCATCATGTGATTCCAGCGGCCGTTGAGAATTTTGTGATTGTATTCGTCAGTTAGTGCCGCGTCTTTGGCGAAGAGCGTGCGCGTTTCGTCGGCGTATTTGTTGGCGCTGGCGCGGCCCTGGCGTGCATAGAGTGCGTTGCGGCCGGCGGCGATGTACATCTCGGTGAGATTCGCGCAGGCGTCAACGGGATATTGCACCAGCTCAAAAAAGGAGGCGCGCTGATCCTCGGGTAACTCTGTGGCAAGCTTGTCGACGCTCGCGGCAAGCGAACTCCATTCCTTCTCCACACGGTCTGCTTCATGGAAGTTGGTCAGGCTGAAAGTCGCAATATCAATCAGCTCCGGCTTGCGGCGGGCGTTATAGCGCGTGTAGTCCTCGATTGCAGACGCAATTTCAGCGGCATGTTCCGGGCCGAATTCGCGCGTCGCCCACAGTCGTGTGTACTCATCCAGATTGTCCTGATTCCAGCGGTCCCGTGTGCGCGCCATGGTGAGGAAAAACTCAATGGGAAACTCCATCGGTTTCAGGTCGCCGACGTTGACGACCCAGATACGATCAGCTCCATAATTCAGAGCCAGGTTCATCTGCTCCCAGACTTTGGTGATGGTCGTGGTATTGAGCCACTTATAGGAGCGTGGTCCTCCGACATAGTCAAAGTGGTAGTAGATTCCTGCTCCGCCAGGGCGCTTGCGTTCCTCGGCGGTAGGAAGGCGGCGCAGGTCGCCCCAGTTATCGTCGGACCATAGCAAGGTAACATCGTCCGGCACGCGCATGCCGTTGTCGTAGTAAGTCTGGACCTCTTTGTAGAGCGCCCACACCTGCGGAACTTTTCCGAGATCGGGATTAACGGTCTCTTTGAGAATCTGGCGCTGGTTGGCGACGATCTTTTGCAATAGCTCAGTGTTTGCGTTGGCGGACATGGGCGTGTCGTTCACTCCGCGCATGCCCATGGTTACAATCTGCTCGTAGTTTTTATTGCGCTCCATGCCGGCGCGCCAGAACTCGTCGATCTTCTTTTGATTGTCCGCGTAGTTCCACGGGCCGTCGGCCGGCTTCCACTCCCTCTCTGCACGCATCATGGGCTCCTCGTGCGACGTTCCCATCACAATGCCGTATTCGTCGGCGAGCTTGGCATTCAGGGGATCATCCGCGGCGAAGGCGCTGTTCCACATCGCAGGCCAGAGGTAGTTGGCCTTCAGACGGAGAAGGAGTTCAAACACATGCACGTAAAACCTTGAGTTGTAGCCACCGTATTTCTCGTTGACCCAGCCGCTGAGTGCAGGTGCCTCGTCGTTGAGAAAGATGCCGCGATACTTGACCGCGGGGACGGGCTGGATGTGCCGGCCTGCTTCGATGAAGAGAGCATCCTGATGGGGTATGCGCACATCGGCCCACCAGTGCCAGGGCGAGACGCCGATTTGTTCGGAGAGATCGTAGATGGCGAAGATAGCGCCGCGCTTGTCGCTGCCTGCGATAACCAGCGCGCGGCGAATGCCGGGCATCGGGTGGTCGACGATGATGGTGACTGCCGATTCCCATTTTCCTGCGATTTCGCTTACATCCAGTTTCTTGTGCCGGACCAGATCGTCGATCAGCGCGCTTTTGCCGATGGTGCCGATGATGACTGCGTCAACTCCGTGGAGATCATTGAGGTCGTGCAGCAGGGCGGGCTGCTGGCCGGTAACGTGCTGAATGTCGCTGCTCAGGTCGCCGGCGGCGCGGAGGACGCCAGGCCAGTCTGTGTTGCTGATCAGCAGCGGGGCGGCCTTGCTGTGATCGACCAGGGCGAATGCGCCGGGCGTGAGCCTCTTGGTGACATAGTGCGGTTGGCCAAGAGCATGGGACCACAGCGGAAATAAGGAGGGCGCGAGAACAGCAAAGATGAAGGTCTTGCATTTGAAGCAAGTCAATCTGGCCTCCGGCGGAGATGGCCCGCAAATTCAGCAATATATATTTGAATCCTAATGCCGAAGGAGCGCAACGCCCCAGAGGAAAGTCGTTGAGGCCGGGTTTTGCTCTCGCGTCGCGACGCGCCTTCGCCCAAGAGTTGCCGGAGACTGGTAGCCCGTCTTTTCGCTCAGGGCTTGATCTTGATAAGTGCCAGAGAATTCGGCGCCAAACTCAATTGCAATTTGCCTGCCTGCAGCCTTGTATCTTCAAGAGCGGGAAGTCCCGATTCTCTATTCAATTGCACAACCTGATCGGGCGTGGGGTCCAGCGGCTGGCCCATCGCCAAGTATTGCTTAAGCACGTTGCCATGGTCTTGATCGACTCGCTGAATGCTCACGTGCGCATCAGAGGGGACATGAGCGAACAACAGGCTGAGTGTCTGAGACTTTCCCGCCTGCCCGGGATCGACTAGATTCCACGCGGCAATTGCCAATCCCTCATGCGCAGATTGGGTGACGAGGATGTTCCTCGACGGGTTGGCTATCCTGTGATCGCCCAGCTGATGCAATAGTCCATAGGCATAGTAACTGGGCTTATTAATTCCACCTTTGGCGCGCAATCCGAACTGGCCTTCGAATGGCTTGGCAATCGGGCCGCCCTCCTCAAAGACATCGGAGAATGTCCAAAACGAAAGCATGTCGATTAGTCCATCGCATTGGCGCACTGTATTCGCGAGGGCAGGTCCAACAAAAGTCGTGTCGCGGGATTCCATCATTCCTTCAACGTTCCATTCCGACCAGATCAGAGGAAGATCAGGCTTTGTCGATGCCTTGATTTCGCCCCTTACTTTCGCAGCTGCGCGGCAGACCCGTTCGTCCATAGGGATGTCTTCACTGGTGCCAAAGAGATCTTCCACCGTATCGTCCGCATACCCATGCGTGGAAACGAAATCGACCGGCACATGATTTTGCGAAGTGAATTTGAGGAAATCGCCGATCCAGGCTGCGGCCGCAGTGGCAGGCCCGCCGACGCGTAGACGCGGACTAACAGTCTTCAAATCCTGCGCCGTGTGCGCGTATAACTCAAAATAGGACCTTTGCCGGGGAATGCCACCCCAGAAATCGATGTTAGGTTCATTCCAAACTTCGAAATACCACGTGGATACCTCGTCGATTCCGTAGCGATCGACAAGATGCTGTGCGAAGTGCTTCACCAGATCGTCCCAACGCTCCATGCTCTTGGGAGGCGAGACGTTTGGCTTGTACCAGAATGGATGCAGGGCATCAGGATTGAATGCAAGCTTCTTCGGCATGAAACCGATTTCGACAAACGGCCTTACGCCATTCTTCAGCAGCCCATCGTATACCTGATCCACATAAGAAAAGTTATAGAGCGGATTACCGTGCTCGTCCTCGGTACAGACGCCCAATTCATCGTGAAGGATTGCGTGAAACCTTACATACTTAAAGTCCGCGACCTGCTTCACGGCGCGTAAATCTTCGCGGTAACTTTCACGCAAAGAGAGGATTGCTCGTCCGG
>JBELAI010000202.1:0-10935 GCA_049508975.1 Occallatibacter sp.
ACGTGCGGAACTTGCCGGACGAGATCAGGGACCGCCGCGTCCGCTTCGAAACGCATCCACTCCACGCCAAATTCGCTTTTCTCGTGGCTGACGACAAAGAGTTTCAGGTGTTTCAAGTGGGTCTCGCCTGGCTTCGCTTCAGTAGTGGGAATTCCGATGTGATGGTACCGGCGCATTGTTTTCGCTCTCCGTGGAATTGACACAAATTCTACGCTGTCGTTACCGCGTTTGAAACCGCGCCCTCGTGACCGGACTTTTGAGGCACGAATTCAAATTGTACTTCGCTGGTTTTGGCACGAGGCAGATTCGGAATGCATGACGGGCAATTCGGAAGTCCTGAAAACTGAGTTCTGTCCGGATAGCCGACGACACTCTCGCAACAGACCAAGCTCCTGCACTATGCAGTGTCTGACGAATACCAAATCAACAGGTTTTGCAAGGTTTTGTAACAAGGGCACGGCTTCAGCCGGGCCGAAAAAGCAGAAAAATGATCGCGGGCTTTAGCCCCTGCTCAGCCGAAACTTCCCCATCGCCGACAAACCGACCACAACGCGGAAAGATGGCCTTTGTGGACCGGCTAGTTCTCGATACGAGCTAACCTAGACCAGTCGGCCCACTCGATACAAGCGACTGGGTTTCCATCAATGCCGTCCTGTGCACGAGAGATGGCGAACTCGGGAACGCAGCAAAATATTGCATGGTCCGCGTATAAGAACCAAGTATCCCAAGGTGGCGCGTCATGCAAATCGTAGAAGCCCATTGAACCTGCTTCCGAAGCACCATCGTCTACGGTTTCCAGCGGCCAATAGATGAGAAGCCTGCACTTGAGAGCGTCAACGGCATCCAGAGTCTCTATTCTGGCCTCTTTGAGAAGTCCCGACCGCGTTTCATTGATCCATGAGATTGCTCGACGGTAGGAGTCATACTTTTTCTCAACCCAAGGTTCAAACGGTTCGGAGTCGTGAGACCAGCCGGGCACGTCGAGAATGGAGGAGGGATCGAGTGCGGGGCTGCGAAATGGCTTGTGGGAACACCAATTCACCACCTCGGAGATGACCAGTGAGAGCGCGGGGGACAGATCGCCGTTAGTCAAGATGGTCTCCTTGACTAATAATAGCGAAATTGGAAGGTGCGCCTTCCCAATCAGGTTCCGAGTGGTTGACCGGCTATGCGGAACTTTGCCCTATTCTTGCTGGATAGAGCCTCTGCTGTTCGGTCTGAATTGGCCAACAACAATGAGGTGTAACCGGTGGCAGCAAAGCACTACATCCAGCACGAACAAAATAAATCTCAAATATCTCGCCGAAATTTGCAGTCTATTTCGTGGAAAGGCGAATAATCGACTCAATGGCCTCCACAGCCCCACAAATACCGCAACGATCTCAGACGGTAAACGGCCCTCAGACAGCGGTGATTTACCCCACCCCTCCCCCCCCTTTTCGTCCCATACGCAAGAAAACAATGCTGTTACGTCGAAAAAACCCGATATGACCTGCGCAAACAAACAACTTACGTCTTGGAGCGCTGTGCATTTGCACGCCTCAAAGCTCATCGAAAGGTCCGAAATGTTTCATGCATCGCTTCCTGTCGTCATCAAATTGAGCATTACCGTCCTGCTCGTCGTCGCTCCGGTTATGGCTATCGCCCAGTCGAAGTCCCTGCCGCAGGGCATCTTCACCGATCACCAGGATGTCGGCGCCGTCCTTCATCCCGGCTCGGCCGTGTATGACACTGCCACCCGCTCTTACACCATCAGCGGCAGCGGCGAGAACATGTGGTTCGGCATCGACGACTTTCACTTTGTCTGGAAGAAGGTCTCGGGCGATGTCGCGCTTCAGGCCGATATCGCCTTCGTCGGCTCGGGCGGCAATCCGCATCGCAAAGCCGTGTTGATGATGCGGCAAACACTGGACGGGCCTTCGCCTTCTGTTGACGTAGCTGTGCACGGAGTCGGTCTCACCTCGCTTCAGTTCCGCGACGCCGTCGGCGTAAATACCCGCGAAGTCGAGTCCAACATTTCGGCGCCCAAGACCGTCCGCCTGGAAAAGCGCGGCGATTCCTTCTACGCCTTTGTCACGGGCAAAGACGGCAAGCTGCACCCAGCCGGCGCGTCCACCAAGCTGGCCCTCACCGGCGACTTCTACGTCGGCATCGGTGTCTGCTCGCACGACAAGGAAGTGATCGAGAAAGCTGTCTTTTCGAATGTGGCTTTAGACCAACTTCCACCCGCTTCCGGCAAGCACGTGCTGGTCAGCTCGCTTGAGACCATTTCCATTGCGTCGATGGATCGGCATGTCGAATACACCGCCGCCGCGCATTTTGAAGCGCCCAACTGGTCGCGCGACGGCAAGTTTCTCATCTTCAACCAGGAGGGAACGCTGCGGCGGCTGGCACTCGACGGCAGCGACCCGGCGGTGATCCCCACCGCGCCCCAAATCCACTGCAATAACGATCACGGCATCTCGCCCGACGGACAATTTCTCGCCATCAGCGATTCGTCGACAGACGACCACAAATCGCGCGTCTACATTGTGCCCATCGCGGGCGGCACTCCGCACCTCATCACTCCCAACGCGCCGTCGTATTGGCATGGGTGGTCGCCCGACGGAAAGACCCTCGCCTTCACCGGGCAGCGCGGAGACAATTTCGACATCTACACCATACCGGCGGCTGGCGGCGAAGAAACCCGCCTCACCACGGCACCCGGACTCGACGACGGACCCGAGTACAGCCCCGACGGCGCCTATATTTACTTCAACTCCGAGCGCACCGGTCACATGCAGATTTGGCGCATGAAGGCCGACGGCTCGCAGCAGGAGCAGGTCACCGACGATGAGAGCAACGACTGGTTCCCGCACATCTCGCCCGACGGATTGCAAATGGTCTTCATCGCGTATGAAAAGGGCGTAACCGGTCACCCGGCAGAGAAAGATGTTGAGCTTCGGCTGATGGCGTTGAAGGATAAGAAGGTGCATGTGCTCGCCAAGCTGTTCGGCGGCCAGGGAACCATTAACGTTCCTTCCTGGTCGCCAGATGGCGCCAAGCTGGCATTCGTCAGCTATCGGCAATTGCCGGAGGAGAGTCCTGGTGTGAAGTAGATACAGGCAGGCGGCGGGTTTTCAAAGCGCCGAATGAAGCGCCGCCTCAGCCCAGACCACGGCTTCCTCGTAGCACTTCACCATTTCTTCTTCGTTCAGGCCGTTCCGCTGAATCACAGCATCGCAGGCTGCCCAATCGCCCTGCTCTTGAAACTCCAGCCAATCCAGCAGCTTGCGCTCCGGGTTCGCAATCCCGTCCAGCGCGTCCCGAATCTCGTCGCGCAATGGAAGCAACGGCGTGAGTTGGGCCATCGGCAAGCGAAGCATCGCAGGCAGCAGACTGAGCAGCCCCAACAGGTATTGCTCGGTCTGGTCCATTCTTGCCAGCCCCGCGGCGATTTCGCAGAAGCGCCCGCGCACAAAGGCCATCCGCAAAATCTCCACCGGCTGGCCCGCATTCAGTTCGCTTGTAATAGCCAGCGTCGCGACCCGCCGAAACGTGTCCTCGCCCACCGTAATGAGCGCCGCCCGAACGGAGCGAACCTGCTCTCTAAATGCATAAACAGGAGAATTCACAAGCCGCAGCAGACGATATGTAAGGGATGCGTCGCGCGTCACGGCCCCAGTCAGCTTGTTGAAGTCGATCTCGCCCGCTCGCATCATTTGAAGAATCTCGATGTGCGAGATCCGGTTTGCGGGAATCTGCTGATTTTTGATCAGCACGGGACGGCAGAAGTAATATCCCTGGAAAAGCGTAAAGCCCTCCCCACAGGCCGTTTTGTACGCCTCCTGGGTCTCAATCTTTTCAGCAATCAGGGCAACCGTCGCACCCTTCACGCGCTTGAGCAATTCTTTCCGCTCGGCTTCGTTTGTAAGGAGAAAATCAACCTTGATGTAGTCCGCCAGCTTCACCAGCGGCTCAAGTTCCGGCTTCCAAACGAAATCGTCCAGGGCTATGCGGAACCCCAACGCTTTGAGCCTGCGACACGACTCGACCAGTTTGGGAGTTGGCTCAAGGGTTTCAAGAATCTCCAGAATCGTCATGCTGGACGGCAGAATGTCCACCAGTTCTTCGGTCAGCGATTCGGCAGTGCAGTTCAAAAACGCCGGCAGTCCTCCTGTCAGCTTTGCCAGGCCAAACATCACCGCATTATCGAGCATGGTGCGAGTGGCCAGGTCGCCGTCGCCTTGGAAGAATGCCGTGGGCCCGCTGCGAAAGAGCAGCTCGTAACCGTGCACCAGGCCACGCTGATCGAGGATGGGCTGACGCGCGACGTAGCGCGTTCCGCCCGCCAAATCGACATGGTGATCCTGAGAACGTTCCGCAGTTAAGGCTTTGGTTACCATGAAATCATCCACCACCCTTATCGGCAGAGCGCAGGAATAACTTCACTGAGAGTCTTTCATGGTTTGATTTGCCTCAAATGTTCATTGCGCCTAGGGCTGCGACAATCCCCCGCCGCAAACCAATCAATCCGCCTTTAACCTAACCCATAAACATCCCGCCATTCACATCCAGAACATGCCCCGTAATATACCCCGCACCCTCTGAAGCCAGGAACGCCACAGACTGCGCGATCTCCACATCCGTGCCCGCGCGTCCTAACGGAATCGTAGCCATCATCGCCGTTCGCTGTTTCTCGTCGAGCACTGCGGTCATGGCCGTCTCAATGTACCCCGGCGCCACTGCGTTCACGGTGATCCCGCGCGACGCCACCTCCCGCGCCAGCGACCGGGTCAGCCCGATCAGCCCAGCCTTCGATGCCGCATAATTCACCTGGCCGCCTTGCCCCGTCCGTCCAACCACGCTCGATATATTGATAATCCGGCCCCAGCGATTCTTCAACATCGGCCGCAAGACCGCCTGTGTCAGCAGAAATGCTCCCGTCAAATTCGTCGTGAGTACATCGTCCCAGTCGGCCCGCTTCATTGCCATCGCCAGGCCGTCACGCGTGATTCCTGCGTTGTTCACCAGGATTTCCACTTTGCCGAAGCGCTCCAGAACCGCCTTGGCCCCGGTCTTGATGGATTCTTCACTTGCCACATCCAGCGCAAAAGCCGCTGCCTGGCCGCCAGCCGCCTCAATCTCCGCCACCGCCTCGGCCAGTTTCGCCTCATTCCGCGCCGCGACGGCCACTGTAGCCCCAGCCCGTGCCAGTTCCAGTGCAACAGCGCGCCCAATCCCTTGCGAAGCTCCCGTCACCAACGCAACCCGTCCTTGCAGATTCCCCATGGATCTCTCTTTCCTCATCGTGCACGCATCGCTTGGACCCGAGTCCATTTCCCATTATATTTCGATGGAGGACACCTCAAGCGTGTTTGCTCGCCTCCTGAAATCCACCCTCGGCAATACGCGGCCGCACACAAAAATGCGCCGGAGCCGCAAACCGCGGCCCCGGCGCAAACAACGCAGTAATCAACTTGTAGCTGTCAGGTCGTCAGTCGAGTTCGTCCACGTAGTGCGCCAGCAGAACGGTATTGCCGGAAAGCGGATCCTTCAGCAGCAAGCCAACCACGCGGACATTTTCTCCCGCGGTCAGATCGCCCACGCCCGTAAGTCCATTCCGGAAATCCGTCTTGTTGGCCGTGTAAACCGTCACTGTTTGCGGGATCAGTTGCCCGGCGAATCCGTTGATTTGCACCTGGAATGTTCCGTTCGCAACATTCACGCTGTTGGCAACCACCGAAGTGTTGAAGCCCCAGTCCCTGAGCACCACCCGCTTCACCGTCACGTCAGCGGAATTGGCTGCGCCGGTTGCCGGTCCACCCACCGAAACATGTTGCCCGGGCAACAGCCCACTCGGATTGAAGACGAACTCCGTGAGCGGATTGTGGAACCAGTAGATGAAGTATTTTTCGTTGCCGCTCAGATCCACGGTGGCAATTTGGCCCAGCGAAAGCCCCGTCGTTGTCGGCAGCAGGCCACGCACATAGAGATCGAAGCTTGTCGCCGGCCCCGTAGCAGGTTGCACATACGTGATCTGGCCGCCCGCGTAGAATCCGTCCTGGGAAAGAATCGCGACATCGTCCGCGTCGATGGTCGCATCGGCCCTGTCCAGTGTTCCGGATAAAGTCACAATACTGCTGCCGGCCGTCAGGTCGCTCAGCGATTCATTGTTCTCCCATTCCGTCTGCCCGCTCACGTTGACCGTGAACTGCCTTCCATGCGGCCCTTGCACAACGAAGGACTGCGCAGTCGTGTTCACGCTCACTACCGCTGCATCGAAGCAATCGATGTAGGCGCCGGGATCGCTGGTACCCACTCCGTCGACAGTAAAGGTTGGCGTCACCGCACCGGTGATCGCGCCTGTGCCATCGACTGTGATTGACTTGCGCAGATCGAAGTCCACGTGCAACCCAACCGGCGCCCCGCCATTCGCCACCACAATCGGGTTATTCAAAGTCGTTGTGTAGGTATAGGTCGATGCCCCTTGCGGATAAGTCGCAGTCATCGTGGCAATGGTCGGAGCACTCCCAATGTTAGTCTGTAGATAGCCAATTGTCGCGCTTCCCAGAGTAATCGAAACGTTGTTATAACTGCCGGCATTCACATCGTTCATGTCGAGCAGTGTCCGCAATCCATTGAAGCGTGCAAAGTCGACTGTGGGTGTACCGCTGATCAACTGTACGGTGTTATTGTTCTGGTCGGTCGCAGTAATGCTCTCGATCTGCACCGAAAATGAAACCACACTCGCCATAGGCGCATCGGTACCGACTACGAACGATGGCCCTTGTACGACTGCCGGCGTTATCGGCGCTGGGGCCGATCCGCCACCGCTACAGCCTGCCACCACCAATGCGGCGGCCAGCGATGCAACACATGCCACTGGTAAGGATTTGAAAAGCTTCCTTGAATTCATATGCGTCCCATTCCTCTCTATTCCTGGCTCACGATGTGTACAAACGCAGAAAGGGCCCATGCTCGGGACTCTCTGCTAGGAAGACAACTGAATCCGCAAATGGGAGACTGACAGGCGCAAACCCGCACAGCCCGCGCTTGCATCGGCGATGGTTCAGTTGCTGAGTATCCCGATTACGCTCATGCGGAGTCGTCGCGGGAACTCATCTTTTTGGCAAGAGAAAAAGTAACCTTCTGTGAAAGGCGATCCGAAAACTCTCCCGGTCACCTACCCTGACGACACGCTCACGAAACGAAAGTTGCGCCGTCTAAGTCGAATTTCTTCGCAATTGCTAGTTCAGAGATTCCCAAGTTGTCGAATTGCAGTTCATTCCAAATGCGAAGAAAGTTCGAGTCATGATTGTGCGCCGGGTTGGGAGGTGCATAGGGCATATAAGTGCAAGCGCAATACCACCTTTGTGTTGTATCTAATTTTTCGGAAATTCGTCTAATAGCTACCGATTTCTAATGACTAATCGCGAATTACTAACCCCCAATTACTGTTTCTCTCTCACTTGGCCCGCATGCGATTGTTCTTTGCGTTGTGCTCAAGTTCGCAAAGCCCGAGTTCCTCCATCAATGGGGGAAGATAGACGGCGAAACGCCCGCGCAAGCCTTTTTTCAACCCATACCAACCGTTGATTGGGTTCTCTGGCGAGCGGCCCCAACTCTCCACGGTCCCTTCCCTGGCGGGCTTCTGTTCGTCTGCGCCACCAAGCTCCACCCAATCGCCCGCGCTCTTTAGCATCGCATAGAGGTCATCCACGCATCGCGCATCGTAGAGCAGCACTGTCTTCCCGACAGTACACACAAGTACCCGCGCGCCGTCCTTTTCGTCAATGTGCATGGTGTACTCAGAGGTCCCAGGCGGAGTCTTCAACGTCCATGGATTCGTCCTGGTCCGATCGAGCTTCGTCACTCCGAGCTTCGTCATCGATTTTCACCTTTTACGGTTTCAAGCCACGGACTGGCAACTGCCCGCCTGCAAACGTCATCTCTCACCCGAGCGGGGTAGCTGCCACAGTCACAGGCCTTCCCGCAAGTGCCGGGCGCACCAGTTCGGTTGGCCACACATACACCGCCAGGCGGCGTGAGTAGTGCAGCACCGGCTCAATGTTCGGCAACTCAATTCCAATCGAGTTGGCAAGATCGTTGCGCTCAATCTCAGCCTCTGCCTCTTCCAGCGGCGACGGGACGTGGTGCAGGCTCGCCCGTTCCGCTTGCCCCGCTCTGTTTCGTGTAAACAGGCTCGACCGCTCCATAAGAAAATACTCGAGCGTCCCGCTCCGTGCATCCGCGAGTTTTCGCGTCGGGCCCAAGCCTCGATACCTGGCGTTGAAGATCACATCCTGCTTAGAAAACCGCCTCCGGCTGTAGAACGAAAACTCCCGCTCCGACCGCTGATCCAGCCGCATCTCCGCCCAATGATAGGGCAGGTGAAAGAAGGTGTGCGCCAGAGCCACTGCCAGAAGATTGGTCGCGTCCAGCGAGAAGAAATACATCCCGGGCGTCCCCGTTTTTTCATCGCGTACGTAAGTACGCACATTCAGATCGGGAAAGTTGCGCATTCCAGGGATGGTTGGGAGCCCGCGAACCTTGATCCGGTCAAGCCAGAACGGCACCACGCCCAGCCACGCCGATCCCTGAAACACATCCGGGACCAGCCCCTCGGGCAAGAGCGGCGCGATCTCGGACGCAGGCACAGGCCAGTGCGCAAAAAGCAGATCGTTCCACCGCTGCGTCATCTGCCAGCGGCCGGAGGGCAACGGCCGCGGACTGTGCGAAGTTCGAATTAAATACTCCCGCATAGCCTGCTCCCCCAGAAATCCTACTCCTGGATGACCTGTTTCTGCACAGCCTACCGCATTCATACGCCCAAATTCGAAACACCGGTCCAAATTAGACGAAGATGCCGCCGGATGGTTACCCCGCACCCTCATGCCGTATTCTGATCGCGGGTCAACATCCATGTCCAGTGAATCTACTCTTCCTCCCGGCGCCTGCAATCGAACCGACGTTTTCGCCGTCCACGGCGCCGATCCTGAAGTCCTGGCTTACGCCATGGCCAAGTACTCCCGCTCCGCCCTCTCCATGCGCGAGTCTCTGACTGAAATCAGCGCACAGCGCGCCGAGCAGTTCCTCAATACTTTTTATTTCCAATACGGCCACCGGTCCATCGCCGACCTGGCCCACATCGCCTTCGCCGTCGAGCGCCTTTCGCTCCTCGCCGCCATCGTCCTCGTCGACGAACAGCGCTGGGATGGTCAGGAGCGTTCAACCAGATACCAGAATTTCATGAAGTCCGGCTGGTATTTCCCTGAATTTGGCAATTTCGATGAACCTAAACAACTCTACACCGACACCATTAATAACTTGTTTACGACATACCAGCGCACCACCGCTGCTGTTCTCGAAGCTCTGCGCCACCGCGTTCCGTGTCCAGAGGCCCTCAAGCCGGAGGCCTACGAGCGTACGTTGAAAGCGCGCGCATTCGACGTTGCCCGTTACCTGCTCCCTCTCGCAACCAACACTTCGCTTGGCCAGATCGTCAATGCCCGCACGCTGGAAACTCAGGTCTCCCGTCTGCTTTCGCATCCCATGGCGGAAATCCGCGATCTTGGGCTCAAACTCCGCGAAGCCGCCACCGGTCCTGCCTGGAACGTCAACGCACAATCCGCTGCCGCGTTTGTCCAGAAGCTTGACCCTGCGCTAGCCCATGAAGCGGCGCAGTTGTTTACTCGCGAAGTTCGCACAGCGCCAACCCTGGTCAAATACGCAGAGCCGAATCAGTATCTGATCCAGACACGCACCGACCTTGAGCAAGCAGCCAACGAATTGCTTCAAGGAATCGCCCCGGCCGCCGCACCGCTGGTCGACCTGGTGGAACGCACTGAAACACTTGAAGTCGAGTTGGCCGCGACCCTGATCTATTGGGCAAGCCACAATCCTTATCGCCAGGTCCGCGAGATCGTCGCATCGCTGCCGGATGCGCGTGTCTCCGAGATCGTCGAGATGGGCCTTCGCCACCGCGGCCGGCACGACGAAGCACTCCGCGCCTTTCACGCCGGAGCCGCCCTCAGGTTTGACATTCTCATGGACATCGGCGGCTTCCGCGACATGCATCGTCACCGCCGCGTGACGCAGATCATGCAGGGATTCACGGCTCTTCACGGCTGCGATATTCCCACCTCGGCCGATCTCGGACCTGACGTAAACCCTCTTGCCGAAGGCGGCATACTCGACGAATTCCAGGCGGCTCTCGACGGAGCCCTTGCCGCCAGTGCAAAGATCGCCGCGAGCCAGGCACCCGAGGCCGCTCAATCCGCGCTCTATGTCTTGCCGCTCGCCACGCGCGTCCGTTGTCTCTTCAAGATGGACTTCGCCGAAGCCCAATACATCTCCGAACTCCGCTCCGGCCCCGCGGGCCACTTCAGCTACCGCCGCGTCGCATGGGAGATGTATAAGGCCGTCGAACGTCAGCACCCATCCTTGGCCAAACACATCCGCGTCACCGATTTCACCAAGCCCATCGACCTGCTGCAGCGTTAGATAATGAACGAAGGGATGAGCAGAGCTTGTTTTTTGCGGCAATGCCATAACCCCTATCTATAACCAGCTATTGCTTTTAATTATTCTGGATATCGATATCCAGAGTTTTCCGCGCAACATGCATCCAAACCTTGTGTTTCAGTGGATGCGTAGTAAAAAACCTGTTCCCCAAAGAAAGCTGTCAGATTCCTGACCGGTAAAAGGAGAGACTCTCATGACATTTCGTTCAAAACTTCGCAGGCTACTTTTTGCAACTGCATTTGCGATCCCTGTCTTTGCGCTGGCCGTCCCGCAAGCCCAGGCCGGCATCTTCGTTTCAGTCAACTTTGCTCCGCCCGCGTTGCCGGTCTATGTGCAGCCTCCGCTGCCCGCTCCGGGCTACATCTGGACCCCCGGCTACTGGGCCTATGGTGACGCCGGCTATTACTGGGTCCCGGGCGTCTGGGTGCA
>JBELAI010000203.1:0-19759 GCA_049508975.1 Occallatibacter sp.
CGTTTGGCAATGCATTTGCGCAATCCAGATCGGCTATGCCAGTGTTTCTGCCCGCGATCAGGACAGCGGAAGGCTGGAAATGCGGTTCGGCCTTTTACCGTCAACCGAGGATCAAGCGCAAGCCTGTGAAATCCGTATTCGCCGTTGGTGAATGCTTCCGTCCAGGCGCAGATTTTCCCCTCCGTCGCAGCGCTCGAGGGATCGTATGTTGCGATCTCATATCTGGAGAAAGCGCCTGTGCGCGTGCGAGGACTCGCCACAGGGCGCACGTACGAATTCTCAGGATCGAATCCAGTTTGCGAAGTCGATCCGCGAGACGCCTCCGCGCTCTTGAGTACGCGTTTCTTTCGACGGACTTAGCAGCGGGTTCGATTCGGTGGCATCCATCGATTGATGAAGGCTTGGCACAGGTTCTTGTACAAAACCGTTCAGCGCAAGTTCGCGGAACAGACTCGCCAACTGTGTTTTGTAGCAGACGAAGAAGATTTCCTTCGCATTCACCAGGACCGAGAAGCCGCTCGCGCGAGCTTCCGACCCAGGCAACCACGCTGGCAACGAACACCGCTTGTTTGGTGTCTCTAGTTTGTGATCCGCAGTTAGAAATCCGAATGGGCAGAGCCCTCATCGCGACGCCCTCTTGTGCGCAACAGAATCCTTCTTGAATAGAAAGTCCCCGCCGCGCACGGTGCTAATCAGCTTCGCTGCATAGATTGCGTCGAATTTCGAGCGCAGTGAATTGATAAGCACATCCAGAACGCCCGCTTCAACGGGATAGTTCGATCCGCACACGGAGTCGATCAGCACTTGCCTGGGGACACACTCACCTGCATGTCGCGCCAGGCACTCCAGCAGCAGGAACTCCTGAGGGCCAAGTCGAATGCTTTGCCCACTGCGCATAACCGACCGATGCATCGAATCCACGATCGTGTCGCCCACGAAAATGGGGCCATCCGGGCTTTCTCGATAGTCGTGCTCAGCTAGGCCTTGGCGCAACAGTTCTTGCATTCGTAATTCGTCTTCAATAACAGGGATGCGCATGCAGCGATTCCCCGCGAGCCAGTCAAACTGTCAATTCGGACTGTGTGCGTATCAGCTTATCTCCATTTCAACAGCACATTGTGACCGTAATCACAGGCGTTACCCACCTTAAGTTTTATTCACCGGATTGTTAACAGCCATTTAACAAGACTGCGTAAGGTCCAGCTTGTAGCCAGCCGGAAGCCTTCTTTCACAACATTGAACTAAGCTGCCAGCTGCGCGAGGAGACCATTATGAGACGCCTGCCGTTTTTCCTCATCCTGCTTTTAGCATCGACATTCACCCTGCTGGGCCAGTCGACCAAGGGAATTGTTACCGGACGCATTGCCGATGCGACCGGCGCTGTGATCCGTGGCGCTTTTGTGCAACTCAGCCCTTCTGGTCTGTCAACCACATCCGACGGGCTGGGAGAATTCGTTTTCCCGGCAGTGGCGCCTGGGACCTATACGTTGAGTGCTAGCAGCGTTGGCTTCTCCGTATTCACGAAGAGCGTTACGGTAATTGCCGGACAGACCTTGCGTGCCGACCTTTCGTTGACGGTGGCATCTGGCAACGACCAGGTCGTGGTGTCTGCGGAGAGCGGCCACGACGAGGTGCAGGCCATCAACCAGGAAATTAACTCGCCCAATATTTTGCAGGTGATGCCGGAGACACAGATCCTGTCGCTCCCCAATGCGAATGTCGCAGATGCAGTCGGACGCCTGCCGGGCGTGACCGTGCAGCGTGACGAGGGTGAGGCTGTCTACGTCCAGGTGCGCGGCCTCGATCCGCGCCTGACGAACACGACCATTGACGGCGTGACCATTCCGTCCCCAGAGTCGAACGTGCGCCAGGTCTTGCTCGCTACCATTCCCGCTGACATGGTGCAGTCGATCGAACTCAACAAGACGCTCTCCGCCAATCAGGACGCGGATGGAATCGGCGGATCGGTCAATATGGTTACCAAATTGGCCGGCGAGGCGCCCACGATCAACGGCATTACCACGCTGGGCTATTCGCCAATCGAGAACGGCCGCTACATGGGTCTTGTGGATTTTACGGTGGGCAAGCGTTTCGGCGTCACCAAGCGCTGGGGCGTGATCGCCAGCGCCAGCTACGATTACAACGGGCGCGGATACAACGACATTGAGCCGCAGCCGGACCTGAACCCCGATGGCAGCGCCAATCCGTATTACGATTCCATCGATATCCGCGAGTATCGCCACGCGCGCCTGCGCTGGGGTGGCACCATGGGTGCCGATTACAAGCTCAACGATCACTCCAGCCTGTCCGCTCACTTCATCCTTACCGACTTCAAGGACTGGGGCGACAAGTGGACCTATACCGTCCAGACCGATGCTAAGCCAAAGTTCAAGTATTCGATTCGCCGTCCCGACTTTGCCATCGGCAGCCTGTCGATCGGCGGCAACCACGTCTTCAGCAACAAGTGGATCACCTGGGGCTCCTCGGTCTCGCGTGGTCGCGAACTCGACGCCGGCGGCAATCCGGGAGGCGCCTTCGATCCCAGCAGCGAGTTGAAGAACGGGCCGTCGGGTAACTGTGCCTACGTCGGCGGATTGAATGGCGACCCTTACCGTCCGCAGTGGTCGCCAAACTGCATGACGCCGAATACCGGGTCCCCGGCTGACAACATCTTCAGCCTCTCCAATTACACGCTGGACAATATCAACACCACCACCGGTCAGGCGACTCAACTGAACCTGCAGGAGTGGGGCGGGATGGGGCTCAACTATCACCTCGGCACGCACTCCGCCACGCTGGAATTCGGCGGCGAATTCCGCAATTCACACAAGGGCCAGAATGCCTACACGCCGACTTACGATTACTGTCCGCAGGCTGATCCCGGATACCCGAATGCCCCGATCTGCTCCTCCGCCGCCGATGCTACCAACCCTGTCAACTCAGAGATATTCGCTAGCGGCTTCCAGGATCCGCACTACTACGGCGGCAGCTACCACATGGGGGAAACAACGGACCACTACAAGGTCGATCAATTCCTTGGCGCCAACCCGTCTCTGCTTCCGCTTGACGTGCCTGCCACCCGGAGCTCGTCTGACCCCGCCAACTACGATCTTATCGAGCGCATCTATGCCGGCTACATCATGAACACCATCAACTTTGACCATCTCCGCCTTCAGACCGGACTGCGTCTGGAAGCAACCCACGAGTACGGATTAGGAAATATAGTGAACCCGGCCGCCGGTCCCTATGCGGACGGAATGGATGCCAACGGGAATTGGATTGGGACGACATCGGTTACGAATACCCAGGACTATATCGATCCTCTGCCTAGCATCCAGGCCCGCTATGCCATTACGTCCGCAACGGCCATCCGCGCGGTCTATGCACGCGGCATCTCCCGGCCGAACCAGTACGACCTTGTGCCGTACGTTTCGGCCACCGGCAATAACCCCGTGGTGGCCAGCATCGGCAACCCTGGCGAACTACCCACGCATGCCAATAACTACGATGTGCTTCTGGAACAAGAACTGAAACCTCTCGGTTTGATCCAAACCGGGTTCTTCTATAAACAGCTAACCAATCCGATCGTCACAGCCAATATTCCCTGCAC
This sequence comes from Occallatibacter sp., assembly GCA_049508975.1. Lineage (GTDB taxonomy): Bacteria > Acidobacteriota > Terriglobia > Terriglobales > Acidobacteriaceae > Telmatobacter. The sequence continues at coordinate 3,611 of JBELAI010000203.1, forward strand.
CGGCAACTGTCTTGCTGCCGTGCCGGGGACGCCAGCCGGTTCCCTCGCTCAGGAAGACGCTAACGGCAACTCCGCACACGTCTGGGGGCTGGAATTCGGGCTGCAACAGAAGTACACCAATCTGCCCGGCGCTCTCCGGGGCCTCGGACTGATGGCCAATTATTCATTCAACCAGTCGGGCATCAGCGGCCTTCCCAATCGCACCGATTCGCCCTCGCTGATGGGAACTGCGAAGCATGCCTTCAACTTTGAACCTGAATATGAGCTAGGCCGTTATGAGGTGCATATGGGCATGTCCTACAACAGCTCCAACATTGACGCTTATCAGTACTTGGGGACTGCCTCCGGAATCGCGGAGTGCAACAACGGCCCCAACCCGAACCCCGGAGAGCTCAACGGCCCGATCAACGGACCCTGCGGCGACAACTACTTCTACCCGCATTTCCAGGTAGACGCGCAGCTGGGCCTCCGCATCTATCGCGGGCTGCGGCTCCAAGTACAGGGCCTCAATATGAATAACGAGGTGTTCGGTTTCTACAACGGCAGTGAACGGTACATGACGCAGCGCGAATACTACAAGCCGACCTACGAAGTAAGCCTGAAATGGACTTCCGGTCTGGAAAAGTAGTACCGCAGGCGGGCGTTGCAGGAAGACTGCGACGCCCGCAAATCCCACTCATCTTTCAAGGACAATTCAATGCGCGCAATCTCTCTGTTCATTCTCATGGGTTGCTCTCTCTCGGCAATTTCCCAGACTTCAGCTCCATTGACGCTCTCCCAGACAATTGCCCTTCCTGGCGTCAACGGCAAGTTCGACCATCTTGCAATCGACATCGAAGGCAATCGTCTTTTCATCGCAGCAACCGGAAATCATTCCGTTGAAGTGATTGACCTGAAGACAAACAAGGTGCAGCAAAGCATAACGGGACTCGGCAAACCGCATGGCCTGGCGTGGGTGCAAGCCACGGGCAGCCTCTATGTTGCCGATGGGACGCTAGCGGAGTTGAGGGTTTACTCCGGGGCGCCGCTGGCGCTGAGCGGAAAGATCAAACTCTCAGACGATGCGGACGACATGGTCTACGACTCTGCGAATCACATGCTTTATGTGGGTCACGGTGGCGGTGCGGCCAATCCAGCCAAGGTCTCCGTGGTGGATACGGAGCACTTCACGCTGGTTGCAAATCTTCCTGTGGCAACCCATCCGGAAGCCCTCGATATCGATCCGCAAAGTCAGCGCGTCTTCGCAAATATTGCCGACTCGAATGAGGTCGCGGTCATCGGCACCAGCAGCAGGGAAATCACTGCACACTGGAAGCTGACCAAGGCCGGCGACAACGTGCCGCTCGCATTCGATCCCGAGCATCAGTTGTTGTACGTTGCGTGCCGCACACCGGGAACACTCGTTGCTCTCGATGCATTGAGCGGCAAGGAAGTGGCAAGCGTGACCTCCGTGAGCGGGGCCGACGATCTGTTTTACGATCCAGAATTGCGGCGCGTCTATCTAATCAGCGGTGCAGGCGAGGTAGACGCTTACCATGTCGATGCAGCCAAGCACCTACTTCCTTTGGGAGTGCTGCACACCAGTCCCGGAGCAAAGACGGCGTTGTATGTTCCATCGCAGAAGCTTCTCTATGTCGGCGTGCCGGGCGCAGGTGACCATGCTGCGGAGATTCGCGCATATTCGACCGCAGCCAAATGAGGAGATCATCTATGCATAGCCTGCCGGGTGGAATTTGGCACGCTGCTCTTTGCTGCTTCGTGGCAGCATCATTCGTCCTCCAGGCGCAGAATTCGAGCCCGGCGGAGAGTTCCGTGGAAAAAGATCGGGAGTTGAAGTTCGTCGTGATCGTAGCCCGTCATGGGGTTCGCTCGCCCACCGGGAAGCCCGACCAGTTGAATCGGTACTCCAAAGAGCCATGGCCAGCGTGGAGCGTGCCCCCTGGCTACCTCACCGAACATGGTGCGCATCTGATGACGCTGTTCGGCGCCTACGACCGGGAACAACTCGCGGCGCAGGGACTGATCGCCGCGAGCGGTTGCGATGATGCAGCCCATATCAGGATTGTGGCGGACTCCGATCAGCGCACTCGCGAAAGCGGAAAAGCGCTAGCCGCGGGGCTTGCTCCAGGCTGCACAATCGCTGTAACCGCTCTCGCCGAGGGAACACCCGACCCGTTGTTTCATTCCCTTGAAGCCGGAGTGGGTCACCCCGACAAACTCTTGGCCTGTGCGGCAGTCAGCGGCCGTATAGGGGCTAATCCAGAGGGAATCAAAGAGGTGTACCGTCCGCAATTGCAATTGCTCGAAGATGTTCTGCGCAGTTGCCATCCAGGCGCTGCCTGTCCTGCCGACGCCAAATCGATGCCTCAATCCATCTTCGACATTCCCGCCACGATCGCGCAGGGCAAGGGCGACCACCTTGTTGAATTGCATACGCCTCTAAGCGTGGCCGCCACCTTGTCGGAGAACCTACTGTTGGAATACACCGAAGGCATGGATGCGGCAAAGGTTGGTTGGGGCCATGTCGATGCTGACAAACTGCGCGCGCTTCTCCAACTTCATACCGCGAGCGAAGATATCGCGCAGAGAACCCCCTATATCGCGCAAGCCCAGTCCTCCAACCTGCTAATTCACGTGCTTCGATCCATGGAACAGGAAGCCACTGGCCATCAGGTTACAGGCGCGCTTGGCAAGCCAGGAGACCGCGTTATCATCCTCGTCGGGCATGATACAAACCTTGCCAACATCGCCGGAGCCCTGAGCCTGTCGTGGCTTATCGATAGCCGTCGCGACGACACGCCACCGGGAGGAGCACTTGTCTTCGAGCTATGGAAGAACCGTATCACCGAGGAGCTTTCCGTGCGGACTTTCTACACGGCGCAGACCCTCGACCAAATGCGAAACGCCACGCCGCTCAGCCTGAGCAGTCCTCCGGAGAGGGTTCCCGTATTCGTACCCGGTTGCAGTCGCGCCGACGGCTCGTGCACATGGAACGACTTTCAACGGGCGGTGCGCGCCGAAACCTCTTCGGCCTTCACCCAATGATCTTGGGTCCAAGCGCATGGCTGAAAGTCCGCGAGATTCAATCGGGTGGGTTACCGAACAAGAGGGCCCCGGAAGTTGATATCGGAACAGCCAGTCGTCAAACCGTCGAGCACCGGAACCGGGTAGCACATAGGCAGGGTCATCGAATTCGACGCGCCGGTATAACGAGAGACGACCGTGATTTGTACCGTACCCGTGGCCCCTGTAAGTGCGGCGGGAATGATCGCCTGCACATGCTCGCTGTCGGTGAACGTAGCCGTCACCGGTTGCTCGTTGATCTGAATACTGTCGTAAAGTTCGAAACCTGAGCCCAGTACCGTGGCCCGAGCAGGCTGGTCAAATCCCGGAATTAGAACTACTGCAAGTCGTGATTTTAGATCGCTCGACAACATCCCGGCATTGAGCGCATAGAGTGAGTGTCTTCTTGATGCTTGACGAACCTGGCTGAATTTGGCGGACCTCGAGTGTGATCTCATCTCCAGTCTGGTTGCACCTTCGGCATCTGTAGTTGTCTCGACGTAGCACTTGAAGCCGCATCCTGGATGGAGTTGGCTGGGCGTTTTCGCGGCAGGCAACATGTCTAGTCGTGCCCGACGAAATCAGTCGTCTCAATTCCCGACCATCATCTCTTTTGGTGAGGGTGCGAAAGATAAGCATCAGATCGGAGATCATGGTCGCTCTCGACATGTATCGACTATCCAATGCCTGCTTGGCCGGCAGAACCGCGTCACGATAAAAGGCGTCGAGTTGAGCGGCGGGTATGATGCTCAGAGCTGCTTCTTCCGCGGCAAACGCAATGGTCGCTCGTCCAGTAATGCCGGGGCGGCAGAACAGAGGGGATAACTGGTGGCTTGCAAGCTTCGGACGTGGGCCCACCAAGCTCAAATCACCGCGGAGAACGTTAAATATTTGAGGTAACTCATCGAGTTTCCAGCGGCGCAGGAACGATCCGATCGGCGTGAGTATTTGATTTGAAGCAGTCGTCACAGCAGGCCGTAAGTTGGCACTCGAGGGAACAGGCATCGTGCGAAATTTGAAAATCGTGAAAGGCTTTCCGCCGCGCCCAACGCGATTTTGCCGAAAAAGAATCGGCCCGCACGATGTGATCCTTACCGCGATGCCCGTGGCAAAGAGAATTGGCAGTGCAATAGGGAAAGAACACAATACACAAAAGCAGTCGAAAATGCGTTTCATTGACGATCGGGACCAATTGCTGAGGCACTCCCGATCAGGATCTTCCGCATGCTTCCCGGAACTTGTAGCATCGGAGCTGACAGGGTAACAAGAAGTAAAGAAGTCTGTCCCGATTTCGTCTCGTACCATTGGTTTCAAGCCTTATGCTCCTTCATTCCGCGAGAGTGATACCGCTGTTTGCTGTCCCACCAAAGGGGGGCCGCAAAGCGACTAATAAGGACCCCGTTGGCTCTTAGTAGTTTGCTTCTGATTCGAAGAGGGTCTGAAATGGTATACGAGGCTGATTGTCGGAGTATTGGTCACCGAAAACAGCCGCTGTTTGGGAAATCCATTATCGATGCCAAAGTCGGGCATCTTGTAGAAGAGTCCTCGGTACTCCGCACGAACGGAGAAATGACGGCTAACGTCGTATTCTCCCCCTATCCCAAATACCATGGCTGGTCGTGTTTCCTGGTGGGCGAAATTGGCGTTTATAGGCTCAAAGAACAGGCCGCCGCCGCCGAGTTGTCCAAAGGTGCGGAACCGCTTCGAACGCGGTCCGTAGAAGGCGTAAGCCAGCGTCAACTCATACATGTGCGTGTCGAGTGCACCTGCGGTAAAGCTGCCGCGGGCGATTGGAGGCGGATTGGAGCCTTGCCCCGGCACATATCCCGATCCCTCGGAGTCGGTTTGCATGAATCGGGTATACCCAAAATTGACGTTGTAGCCAAGGTATTCCTTCATGGCGCCGTGAAAGGTGACCAGCGCGCCGGCAGAGGGGGATTGAGATTGAGTTTGCTGATTGACCACCGTCCATTCTGGATAGACATTGAATATGGTCGGATTCCGGGCAAATGTCATTTGTCCCATAAGGCCAAGTGAGACGTCTGTGCCGGGCGTAAAGTTTTCATCTTTCGACGGCTTTGGAGTTTGAGTAATGGCAGCATTGCTCAATAACAGCAGCACGAGAGTGAAAATAGCCAAACAGCGAAAAGGGCTGAACGAACGGTTCTTGAACGGCATGAGAAGCTCTCCTTTAAGAGTTCAAATTTAAAGAGAGCGGCGGAGCCGTAATCTACTCCCGCTTTGAAAGAGACCCTTTCTCAAATCGCATCCGCGCACCCGATTCGGTGCGTTCGTCTCATATGATGGAATAGATGGAAGTTTCTTTTCAATTCGGGCATAGATTCTTGCTGAATGTGACTCTTCAGCAATAGATGAAGCCTATTCTCAAACCGGTTGGTTCTCCATTCTCGTCCGACTCAATCGAGCGGATGCTGAGCCGCTACTACCAGCAGCTTGTAGAGTGGAGTCGGATTCTTGCGCGAGGTGACCATACCGCTGCGGAAGAATCCGTGCAGGATCTATGTCTGCATCTGAGCGTTGCGCGGCCGGATTTGAGCCGCGTAAACAATCTCGAAAACTACCTCTTTATGTGTCTCCGGAACATGTATGTGTCCAACCTGGCGCGAGTCTCGCGAGAGCGGCTGCGTGTCATTCAGATAGAGGACTACGATGCAGTGAGCATGGTCCCTTTGCATGGCGAAGCAGATACTGTTGACGTTCAGAACGATCTGCTTCGCATCGGCGATTACGTGATTTCGAGAAAATACTCGTCAAAAAGCGCTAGCCATTTCATCTTGCAATTCTTCCTAGGGTATCGAAGGGGAGATGTTGCTTTACTGGCGCGTGTACCGATTGCCGCTATTTACAACGGGCTCAAGGATATTCGAATTGAACTGCGGGAACACCTGTCTTCCGGGGAAAGGATCCGCCTTATTTCCCGAGGCGCTGCGCCGGAAAGGAAGCTGCTACGGACAGCCATCCCCAGCGAGCTCCTGTTGAAGGAGCTGCGCACGACCATCTTCGACGCCGACCCCGCTACCTGCGTGGCAGAGACGGAGGTTGTCGGCGCCTACATGCAGGCAAGCGTTCCTCCGGTTGGCTGTCGCGAACTCGCGCATCTTGCCGGATGCGAGCGTTGTCTCAAGATCCTGGAGCGCGCCTTGCGATTGGACGACCGCGAGGGTCCGCTTGACGGCATCGATGGCGACCTTGGCCGCAGGCCGAAGCTGGAGGGGACCAAGAGTTTCGAAGCGACAATGCGGCTGGTGCGCAGCCGGCGCGAGCAGTTGCATGAACGGCGCCCCGCACTTCTGGCTATCGCCGTCGACGGCCGTGTTGTCGCATTCCATGCTCTCGAAAGCGCCCACAATTTGTTGTCGTCGCGCGTGGAAGAGACTTCCAATGTGCATTTCATCGAAGTCTTCGACGAATACGGCGATCGACTGGCCCACATTCCGCTCGATCCCGAGACCGCAACTGTTCCAAGAGACCACCTGTCGCAGCAGATTCTGCTCAGCGACGATCGCCGTTTGCGGCTCGACGTCCGTTTTGACGGTCTTGGCATGCACGCCGAAGTGAACTATTTAGATCCCGCACTTGCGGCCAGTACCGAACCGCAACTATCTCCTCGTCCGCGCAAGAGGATTATGTCTTTCTGGGAACGCTTCCAATGGCCGGATCGGTTTCGTTTGGCTCCATGGGGCGCGGCTGTCTTCGCATCGCTCATGTTGGCGGCCATTGTCGGGGTCGCCGGCTACCGGTACATGCATCCTGGTTGGCGCGACGTAGTGGCTCAGGCGCAAGCCGTGGCTCAAATTGCGTCGTCGACTGAATCGCTTCACCAGACTCTTCGCGTCGAGGAAACCACGGGACCGGAGCAGGGATCGGTTCTTGGCTCGGTTGACGTCTGGCGAAGCAACGACGAGAAGGTGGTGCGCCGTCTCTATAGTGCCCAGCAGCAACTGCTCGCCACGTCAATCGAATCCGAGGACGGCAAGAGTTCCATTCGTCTTGAGAACGGCGCGGCACTCACTCAAACAGACCGCCAGTTCGTTGAGAGCGGAGTATGGCGGAGCAATGTTTCCGCTGCTGCTTTTGATTCCCACGAAGGATCGGCAACTGAGGCCTCTCGCATGTTGAGCGGATTTGAAGTTACGCAGCTTGGGACTGGTCGCGACGGAATTCTCTCGCGGACACTCTTGCTGGACCGCAATTATCAGGTGAGCGAACCTTGAGGTTGCCGTGCTGTTTGAGTTATTCCGACAGGATGTAGATTCCGGTCAACCAATTGAGGTGAATCCGATTGCAGGTGGCCGCGTTCGCATGACAGGAACACTTGCCAACGCGCAGTTGCTTGCAGCAATTCGAGAGATGGTGGCCATGCTTCCAAATGCAAACCGTGTGGATTTTCAGATTTATTCTGCCGCGCAGGCCGCTTCAGCAGTCCACCCCGGCAATGTACTCCGCCAGGAACTCGCGGGAACTAACGGCGATGCACCGGCCGCAGGACTGGTGCGAGATGCGTTGCTGGCGCGCGGCCTTAAAGGGGCAGCCCTGCGGAATGCTGAGCAGGAGTTTGCAGCTTCCGCACTCTCTCATGCGCAGACAGCGTTGCAGCATGCGTATGCACTTGACCGCCTTGGAATAATCCTTCGACGCGCGGGCGAGTCCTCTCTGAATCCAGATGCACGGGTCAAGTGGACACAGATGGTCGAACGGCACTCCGCGGCAGCCTTGACAGAACTTCAAGTATTGCGGCTGCAACTGGATTCGGTTTCCGCGGGCCTTGCGGGAATTCCATCCGTTGACACGCCTGAAATCACGGATGCGACTGCATTTGCTCATGCCACATCCGAACTCCGCGCCAAGGCCCAATCGGTGAACGAGGAGGTCGTGAAGCTGTTCGCGGGCAGCGCGGCTGACCTGTCCCCGGCGCAGGCACGCGAATCGATTGCTCGCCTGCGAACCGCCCTGCCTGTCGCCGAAGCGAGCCGTATGCGTTTGTTTGCAGGCCGCATGACAAACGGGAACACCTTGGGGCAAAAAGAAATGGGAGAGACGCGTCCACGGTGAATTCCTCCAGGTCATGGATTTCGTTTCTAGTGGAGCCACTGCGGATTCTGGCAGTGATTCTCTTCGCGGCAACGCCGGCCTTTCCACAGGTGAGCACGGCCAACGTCTCTGGCGAAGTGGAAGATACATCCGGCGCGCGTCTTCCTTCCGTTGCTATCAAGCTGCTCAACCTCCAAACCGGCAATGAGAACGCGGCAACGACCGACGCGGCCGGCGCGTTTCTCATTCCGGGAGTGTTGCCGGGTCTCTACAGCATGCAGGTGCAGCGCGATGGATTTGCCGCCGTTCACCTCACCGGCTTGAGCCTCAGCGTTGGTGATTGGCGTCAGTTTCTGATCAAGCTGCGTCTGAGCACTGTGGAACAGACTGTGGAGGTGGACGCGAGCGGTCAAAGCTTGAATACGGAAGACGCGCAGATGACCACGGTCGTCGACTCACTTCTGGTGCGGGAACTTCCCCTCAATGGACGAAGCTTCCAGGATCTGATCGCCATGACGCCAGGTTCGGTTTCGGTAAGTCCGCAGATGCCCCGTACTGGAGGATTCAGCGTAAATGGACAGTCGCCCGACACAAATACATATTGGGTTGACGGCATTTCCGCAAACTTCGGTTCGGGCACTCTGGATGCGGATCGAAAGGTACCGGCGGCTGGCCAATACGCGAGTGTCACCTCTCTCGGAACCACTCACGGTCTAGTTGCACTCGATGCCCTGCAGGAGTTCCGAGTCGTAGCCTCCACAGCTTCAGCAGAGTACGGGAGCGCACCCGGAGGCCAATTCAGCTTGTTGACCAAGCAAGGTACGGACCACATCCGCGCAACCGCTTATGCCTACCTGCGCAACGGTTATTTCGATGCCACCGACTGGTTTGGAAGATACCTCGGCGAAGAGAACAATCTCTACTACTATCAGCAAGATATCGGCGGCTCCCTGGGCATGCCTCTCATCTTCGGGCGCCAAAGAGCAATTCCGAGCCGAACGCAGTTCTTCGGATCGTACGAAGAGATGCATGTGCAGCAGAGGACGGCACCGCTGGTGCTTTATGTCCCCAACGCATTTCTAATCTGTCACGCCCCTGCCCAGGTCCAGTCTGCATTCCAGACACTACCGCAAGAGACTTATGGAACGGTGCATTCTTCGTGTGACGATTTCAGTGGTCCCGAACTCCTTGAAGATAATGGGGTCGAGCCCAGCCCTCCGAGCTTTCTGAAATCGATGGACATCCGCGTCGATCACACCCTCGGCGCCAATCTTACCGGCTTCTTGCGTTTTGGAAATACGCCCAGTGGCAGCCAGGATTCGCTGCTCCTGACAACGACCAACGCAAGGCTGTCGAACCAAAGCCTCACGCTGGGACTCGATGGACAGGTCTCCTCGCAGGCGGGCAATGAGTTCAGGCTCGGCTGGGCCCGCGCCGACTCGAGCTCCTTGTCTTCAATACAGACGCCGACACCTTTTTGGGCTCCTGCCGATCTGCCCGCTGCGCTGGGCTCCCCAGGCGCGCCCAACGATACACGAAGCGAGTTGTACATGCGCATCGCCGGCATCGGTGACACCTCCGCGTGGACCGATGGTGGAACCAATGCGCTTCGTCAACTCGAACTCCGCGATACGTTCTCATTGCAGCGAGGGCCGCATTTGATTCGATTTGGCATCGACGCCCGTAATCTGCATAGCGCAGTGCGTCCCTTACCCTGGACTATTGAGGCCGATTTCTTGAGCGCCGATTCTATCTTGGCGAACAGCGCTGACTTTTTGATCTTGAGGAGAAACGAGTCGGCGCATCCCATTTTCGAGCAATTCGCCGCATTTATGCAGGATCAATGGCGAGTGGCGCGGAATTTCACGGTGAGTCCCGGCATGCGCTGGGATGTTACTCCACCACCATCAAGTTCCGACGGTCGCGACGCATTTCGCGTAAATGGCGATCCAGACTCGCCCGCAACCCTGCAAGTAAGCCCGCGCGGAACCCGGCTCTGGCAGACAGACTGGTGGGGGTTCGGTCCGCGAATCGGCATTGCCTGGCAACCCGGTCGCGAAGCCGGAGACGAACCCGGACACGAATTAATTCTTCGCGGTGGTCTCGGCGTCGTCCTCGATACTCCAAACCGTGCCGCGGCGCCGGCATTTACCGCGCTCGGATTCACAAGCACCTCGGTACTGCAGAATGCCAGCATCCCGACTACCGCGGCTGCCCCTCTCTCTCCGGATGCTCCGAACGCGGAAAGCCTGGAGTATATCTTCCCGCAGGCGCTCCGAGATCCCTATTCTTTGCAGTGGAACGTGTCGCTGGAACGAGCAGCCGGTAAGCACGAGTCCATTGTTGTCTCATACGTGGGAGCGGCCGGGCTTGACCTGCTTCTGCCACAGCGGCGCCAGATCGTAAGCCCAATGACGCCTCTTCAGGAAGTAGTCACATTCCCCTCCGGTTTCTCATCGCGGTTCGATTCTTTCCAATTGGTTTATCGCGGCCAATATCGTTCTCGTCTGGCGTGGACGACGTCGTATGTGTGGGGTCATACTCTGGATTTCGGCAACCCCAATCCTTGGGCAGCGCCTGTACGTGGAAGTGCCGAAACGGATGTGCGTCACAACCTTCAGGCGGCGTTCTCGTGGAGTCTCCCGGAAGAGGAGGGGAGCAAGCTTGTTCACAACGCCTTGTCAGGTTGGGGCGTTGACGGGCGTTTCTTTGTGCGCAGTGCGTATCCAGTCGATGTGCTGGGCAACCAGTTTCACGATCCTGTCACGGGAGAACAATTCTACACGGGTGCGAATCTGATTCCCGGTAAGCCGCTTTATTTGTCCAACCATTCTCTTCCGGGCGGCCGGATGCTGAATGGCGGCCCCAATATTGCCAATGGAGCCTTTCAAATTCCAGCGGGCAACGCTGAGGGCGATGCACCACGCAATATTGCGCGTGGTTTTGGCGCGCAGCAACTAAGCCTGTCCCTGCGCAGAGACATTCATCTCTATGATCGCCTCTTCTTGCAAGTCCGAGGCGATGTATTCAACGTCTCGAACAGTCCCGACTTTGGCTATATCGTTCCCAATCTCAACGATCAATTGTTTGGGCAGCCGACTCTCTCCTTGAATCAGAGTTATGGCCAAAGTGGGTCGCTGTATCAACCAGGCGGTCCCCGGTCACTGCAATGGATGTTCCGCATCCGCTGGTGAGATTCCGCTTTGCTCCGGCGGACAGCCTTCAGTCACTCCACTAGCGAGGCATCCAGCCTCGGCTTTTCCATTGCCTCCCCTGTGCTTTCATAGGGAGATTACCGCGACTTCCCTTGGAATGCAGGGGGAATTTGCGGCCCGGCTTGAAGATGAGGTTAGTTTTCGATATGTGCAATCAGCGGGTACGAAGAACGGTCACACGTCCGGAGTCCAAAATCTAGCTCCACAGACTTTGTCGTCAAGTGCCTTCGTGGCGTCCCGCTCCCGCCTTTTTGCGCTTTAGACGGAAAGGATTGGGTCCGGGAATCGTCCTGAAGACCTGGATGTTTACCGGTATCGGTGGTCATCCCTCCGCAGCGCCATCATTTGTCCGCCTAATCGACTACCGGCGCTCCGCCTTCCATTTGGAGTACTCTAAGAGAAAGTTCTCTTTTCACGGGTGCTTGCATGTGCGCACATCGCCTGCTGATCTCAGCCGGTCTGGCCGTAGTGTCGCTTGGCGCATTATCTTCGACGCCGCTTCTCGCTCAATCGCCGCAATCGGCGCCAGCCGTTGGCAACGCCGCAACGGTGATTTCGACAATGGATGACAGTGTCGCCGACTACCGCAAAATAATCGTTCTGATGGAGGATGCCGCAACATTGGACGCAGGGAACCACGAACGGGTGCGGACGGTTGCGTGGATTCTGTTTGAGCGAAATCGGGACCGCCTCGACCGGCTGGAAGAAGCTCTTCACGCAGATGCCGGAAAAACGGACTCGCCACTGACCGCGGCGTTTCTGACTCGGCTGGAAAGCAACGGTGTTTTTCGCGATGCGGACAAGCTGGCATTTCGCGATGTTCTCGACGGCCTGGCCAATGCTCCTGCTGAGGATATTCACGGGGCTGCTCTGCGCAAGCGCATCGGCGACGATGCCGCGGCAATGGAACAGATCCAGACGCTTTATCAAAAGGAGATTTCCCAGATTTTCTCCGGGCTGCAAGCGCGGGGCATGGTCGTGCATCGCGAAGGCTGGGAGGATTACGTCGCTTATCTGAAGACGATTTACAAACGTGAAGATATCCTCAAGGAATCGGAGTCGCAACTTCCTCCGGCCGAGTCGCGCGGCGGCGCGGCAGCGACAAGCAAGCTGGAGATTACAGGAACAGAGCTACCGTTGAAGACAGTGGCGCTGACCTTCGACGACGGTCCCCATCCCCGCTACACCGATCAGGTGCTGGCGATCCTGAAGAAGTATGGTCTTCATGCAGTCTTCTTTGAGATCGGCAAGAACCTGGGTACGACCAGCGAAACAAACGAGGTGACACTCGCTCCGACATCCGCAGCCAGTTACCGCGTTCTCGCAGCAGGGTCGACTCTCGGCAATCATACGTATAGCCATCCTGTCCTCCCCAAGCTGGATCCTGCTGCGCTGGCCGAGGAAATCGATTCCACCACCGCGCTTTTGACGTACGTTCTGAAATCGCCGCCAGTGCTCTTCCGCCCTCCTTATGGTGCGGCGAACGCGGGGATTCTGGCGGAAATCAAAGCGGACAACATGAAGACCGTGATCTGGAACGTGGATTCCGAGGACTGGGCAGATCCGGTGCCAAACTCCGTGGCGCAGCGCGTGATCACCGAAGTGGAGAAGCAGCAACGGGGCATCATTCTGTTTCATGACATCCATAAGGTGGGCGTGGATGCGCTTCCAACCGTGATCGAGACTTTGCTGGCGGATGGGTATCGGTTCGTTTCGTGGAACGGCGCCGCATTTGCACCCCCGGAGAGCCGAGGCCAGGCGACTGAAGTGGTTGCCGCACCGCCCCCGGCACAGCCCTACCACGACAGTTGGGCCGCCATTATCGGGATTGACGATTACGAGAACTGGCAGAAGCTGCAATACGCGGCTCACGATGCACAGGGCGTGAAGGATGCTTTGATTCAGAAATACAACTTCAAACCAGACCATGTGTTTACCTTGCTGAATGGACAGGCGACGCGGCAGAACATACTTTCCCTTCTCGGCGACAAGTTGGGCGATCCCAAGTTGGTGCAGCGGGAGGACCGCGTGCTGGTGTTCTACGCGGGGCACGGCGCCACACGCAAACTGGCCTCGGGGCGGGAATTGGGCTACATCATTCCAGTGGACGCCGGCCTGACGGACTACGAAGGCAGCGCCATCTCCATGACGAACTTCCAGGATATCTCCGAAGCCATTCCTGCCAAGCACGTGCTGTTTATCATGGACTCCTGCTACAGCGGGCTGGCTCTCACGCGAGGCGGCTCGATTCCGACCTCGCAAAACTACCTGAACGAGATCTCGCGGCGGGAAGCTCGTCAGATGTTTACGGCCGGAGGCGCAGACCAGCAAGTGGCCGACAACGGCCCCAACGGGCATTCCGTTTTTACGTGGACCCTGCTGCAGGGGCTGGATGGCCGTGCGGATTTGAATGGCGATGGAGTGATTACTGCAAGCGAACTGGCTGCCTACGTTGCCCCCGCAGTCTCCGCACTGTCGCATCAGACGCCGGCCTTTGGGAACATGCCCGGCACGGAAGGCGGAGACTTCATCTTCAACCTGAAGCATGAAACCGAATTCCTGAATGGGGATTCCGCCCAACTGGACGATGAGGCCATCAGGGTAAATGCGGAGCTTGAAAAGCTTCGCGGCCAGATGCGCGAAGAAGAGCTCAAAAATGAAGATCTCCGCAAGCAACTGGCGGCGGCGGAGGCACAGTTGAGACAGGGTTCCCAGCCCGGGGCCGTGGGTTTATCATCCAATTCCGTGCATGGCATTTCTCCGATAGCGGGCAGTTCAGATGCTGTACAACCGGCCGCTGTGAAATCGACCACCGACACCGCTGCCGCCGCAAACGACGAGGGCATGCGCCTTTACAAGGAAAAGCACTACGCGGAGGCCGCGGCCAAGTTCACTGAAGCTTCAAGTCTGCAGCCAGCCACCCCGCTCTTCGCCAACAATGCGGGGTTTGCTTTCTATCGCATGGAACAATACGCAGAGGCTGCAAAGTGGTTTCTGCAAACCATTGCTCTCGATCCAAAGCGTTCAATCGCCTATCTGAACCTCGGAGATGCGTATTCGAAACTGCAGAAAAAAGCGGAAGCGAAGGACGCTTACGAAAAGTTCCTGGCCTTGTCTCCGAACTCAAAGAGCGCGCCAGAGGTCATTGAAAAACTGAAATCCCTACCGTGAAGTGCGTCGGGCACAGCGATTGCGCCTGAACCTGAAGCGCCTTCCTTTATGGAAGCATTGAATGAGCAGTTGGGGCTGAAACTGAATCCTGGGAAAGCGTCTTTGCCGGTTCCAATTGTCGATCGTGTTGATGGACCGTCGGAGAATTAGAGGTCAGCCAAACTGTCCGGTGACCGAGATTTTGGCGAGTTAGCAACTCTCGGTTATAAGAACGGTCGAAGGCAGTGTTTCCGGATGGCCGGTGAACCGCCGCAGTTCAACTGCAACGCATTCCAAGTGAGCGGACAGGGCAATTGTTCTCCTACTGAACCGTCATGCCAACCACTCTTGAACTCGTTACAGATTGAGTGATGGTGGTGGTTTTACTGGAGAGCTAGACCCTCCGCAGCCGACAGCGAAAGCCGTCGCAGCAAACAAAAGCAGACTAAGCCCAACAGCAGGCCAAATCCCGTGCGAAGTCAGCTTCTCGCGAAAGAAGAACAGCGGGAGCGCCACCAGCGTCAGTGCGCCGCTGGTTGGATCGATCGAATAGACCGCCGTTCCGCTGGAGGCGTTCGCGTAAGGTGCCCGCCAAGCGGCCCCTCCGCGACGGAATCGATACCTGGAACGGATGCCTGTGTTAGCAGATGAGCGCACCCCCCAAAAGCCGCTTTAACTGACGAGTCAGGCAGTTTGCACCAGAGTCCCGGAAGAGAAGGCAGCGGTCAAATCGCGTACTTTTCTGTTCGAAGACCAAACATAACCACCTTGCCGGCTTTCGCCATTGCCACTGAGGTTTTATTGAATTCTGGGCCTGATCTCGGGTGACCGCGGCAGTTGACCCGCGTCCATGGTACGGCACCAGCGTTCAGGTGCGAATATGCCCGCGATTTGGTGGTAATGCCAGAATGGTGGTTTGTGGTTATTGTCACCGACCACTTTTGGGGGCACAAATGATGGTTGGGTTGCGAAATCTCGCCGCGGCGCAGAGGGTGGTCGAAGTCAATTTGAAAATAACTGCAAACTGCGCGGAAAACAAAACGGTAAGTTGGCGAATGATGGCGCGAGAGCAATGTGTCATGACAAGTTGCCATCAGTATTGCAACGAGAGCAGCCCGTCCATCCGCAATGCGATTCGAACTGCACATGTTACGCGCAGGCAGAATCGCAAGGCTGGTCCATTTCGCGGCGATTCATCTTAGATTGCGACCACAGCGTGGATCTTGACGCCGATCGGAGTCGAAGCAGTAATGCGGCGAGGGACTGTGGAAGACAGACAGGCAAGTCCAGCAAAGCATTCAAGCGAAATACGACGAAGGCGGCGATCAGCTCCACCCATAACCAGTAACAACTTTGAAAAGGATGGCCACATGAGACAAGCGAGATACAGAATTATCGTCGTGCTGGTTCTCTTATTGTTCGCTGGCTTGGCAGTAAAAGCACAGCAGAACTCTGAGATTGTCGGTACAGTTACGGACCAGACCGGGGCAGCAGTGCCGGGGGCAATTCTGACACTGACGCAAAAGGAAACCGGTTTTGTCTACAATGCCACAGCAAATGGCACAGGCGGATACGTATTTGCCGGCTTGAACGTCGGCACCTACGATCTGAAAGCCTCGGCGAAGGGGTTTGAGACCTATACTAGAACCGGCCTGGCTCTGAACGTATC